>JANRJZ010000135.1:0-38961 GCA_033763675.1 Gemmatimonadota bacterium | reverse complement strand
GGTTCGCCGCCGGCGTGGTGGGCCCCGGGGCCGCGGCCACCGGAACCCGCGTCGCCTCCGCGTCCGCCGGCTCCGCACCCGCATGGCCCCACAACCCTGCCGCGACGGCGGCCACGCGGGTGAGGGTGGTGGCGTCCGCGCGGCGGAAGTGACCCAGGTGGCGATGGTAGAGGAGGAAGACCGCCAGTGGCCGCCCCGAGCGCGTGACGGGGGCCGCCATGACTTCGATGGTGCGGTCATCCTGCCACAGCCCCGCCTGGCGGCCGCGAGGCGGCGGCTCCGCGCCGATCACCAGCCGGGCGCGGTACCAGGCCTCACCCGCGACGGTGTCCTCGAGGGGAATCACGACCTCGGCGGCGGGCGCGTTGGCGCCGCGCGTGCTGCAGACGCGGAGGCGATCGCCCTCGGGGAGGACGAGAGCGGCGCCGGTGGCGGCGGTGGCTTCCAGCGCGAGGTCGAGGAGCACCCCCAGCCCGTCAGGCGGGGTGGGGGTGTCGGGCAGAAGGCGGAGGGGTGCGGACTTGCCAGGCGACACCGCGGCCATGCGTCATCCTTGTCGAGACCGGGAACGGCGCCACGGCCTCATGGGTCCGCCGGGAGCGGAACGCGGCCAATCTACCCGATCAGGCGTCGGCGAGGAAGGACGTATCGAAGCGCTTCGCCTTGAGCGCGGCCGCAAAGCCGGATTTCTCGACCGACTTCATGTAGGCCTCGCGCGGCTCCACCAGCTTCTGCTCCACCAGCTCGAGCAGGGCGTCGTTCAGCGTCACCATCCCGCCCTTCCGGTGGGTC
The DNA here is from genome assembly GCA_033763675.1 of Gemmatimonadota bacterium. Lineage (GTDB taxonomy): Bacteria > Gemmatimonadota > Gemmatimonadetes > Gemmatimonadales > GWC2-71-9 > JADJOM01. Next base: position 38,169 of record JANRJZ010000135.1, on the reverse strand, counting down.
TGCATGATGGAAGGGATCTGGAAGGTCTTCCCCTCCCGGATGAGGTTCGAGACGGCGGGATTCGACAGCAGCACCTCCTTGGCGGCCACCCGGCCCCCGCCGACCTTCCGGCAGAGCACCTGCGCGATGACGCCCTTGAGCGACTCGGCCAGCATCACCCGCACCTGCGGCTGCCGGTCCGTCGGGAACTGGTCGATGATCCGGTCCACCGTCGCGGCCGCCGTCGTGGTGTGCAGCGTGCCGAACACCAGGTGTCCGGTCTCGGCGGTCTCGAGGGCGATGGAGACGGTCTCGAGGTCCCGCATTTCGCCCACCATGATGATGTCCGGGTCCTCGCGCAGGGCGGCCCGCAGCGCTGCCTTGAAGGACCGGCTGTGCTGGCCCACCTGGCGCTGGGTCACGACGCACTGCTTGGGAGGGTGCACGAACTCGATCGGATCCTCGATGGTGAGGATGTGATCGCTCCGGGTGCGGTTGATGAGGTCCACCAGCGCCGCCAGGGTGGTGGACTTGCCGCAGCCGGTCGGGCCGGTGACCAGCACCAGCCCCTTGGTGAGGAAACAGAGCTTCTGGATCTCGGCGGACAGCCCCAGTTCCTCGGTGGTGAGAATGCGGGACGGGATCACCCGGAAGACGCCGAGCGGTCCGCGTCGCTCCCGGGCCGCATTGCAGCGGAACCGCACCCCGCCAAGCTCGTACGCCCAGTCGGCGTCCCCGGTGTCCTGGAAGGTGCTCTGGTCGGGCGGCGGCATGATGCTCACCAGCATGGCTTCGAGCGTGGCAGCCTCGAGGACGGCGCCCGCCTGGCGGATCAGCTCGCCGTCGGCGCGAAGAATCGGCTGCTCGCCCACCCGGAGGTGCAGGTCGGACGCGCCTCGATCCGCCGTGAGCTGAAGGAGCTGTTCCATCTGGGCCCGGGCGTTATCCACCGGGCGCTCGATGCGGGGCGCGGTCGTCCGGGCCGGCGGGGCCGCGCCGCTGCCACCGGTGCTGGGCCGGACCAGGACGCGGGGACCGTCGGGCTCGGGGATCACCTCGATGGACACCAGCCCCGCCGGCGAGGCATACGGGAAGGTCACCGGCAGCAGCCCGTCGAGGCGGCCCTGGTCCGCCAGCGGCGCGATCTCCCTGAGCAGGGGGAGGTACTGCGCGGGCGTGAGCGGATCCCGGGTGGCGGGCTGGGGCCCGGCGTCGGTGAGCAGGGCGGCGGGCTTGCCCGGGGCGAGCACCAGCCCCTGCGCGTGGCGGTCGAAGACGGCCTGGATGAAGCGATCGATGCGGGCCACGGGGCTCTATGGATCAGGAGAGGGGGCGAACCGCTCGCACGAAGCGGCGGTTGAGGCAGACGGTGCCATCGCCGGTCCGCAATGGAAAGAAGCGTTCCGGCTCGTTCAGGAAGTCGAGGGCGCGGGCCCGGGTCGGTGGCAGCTCGGAGGCCGCGACGCCACGGTGCTCCACCCCGCCGACCATCATGACCTCGAGCGGGATCTGGCGGGCCGCGGTCGTGCGGTCGGAATCGTCCGCCGACTTCAGCTCGGCATAGCCGACGGCGGCCACCTGGTCCTTCGCCACGAAGACGATCTCCCCCTGCGGGAGGGAGACGGCGAAGAACGCGTCGGCGCGGTTGAGCATCTCGACCGGCGTCTCGGGGCCGTCGTGCAGGGCCACCCGCGGCTGCAGGTGGGCCTCGCCCTGGATCACCAGGCCCTCGGCCAGGGTCACCCGGACGGGGAGGCGGGTGGTTGCAGCCCAGTCCGTCACTAGCCGCGAATCTCCACGCCGGCGTCGCGCTCCTGCAGCCGGATCGCCTCGAGGTAGTCGGCGCCCTCACCAAGCTCGGCCCGGGCCCGGCGGAACAGGTCCGCCGCGAGGTGGAGCATGGGGGCCCGGACACCCTGGCCCTCGAGGAATTCGACCGCAATGCGGAGGTCCTTTTCCAGCAGCGCGAGGCGGAACGTGTTGGGCCAGGCGCCGGTGAGCACCCGGTCCGGCACCAGCGCCTCGGTGACGAAGGACCGGCCGGAGGAGGCGTTGAGCACCCCGACCGCCTTCCGCACCGGCACGCCGGCCCGGGCCAGGCCGGCGAAGCCCTCGCCAAAGGTGAGGATGTTCACGGCGAGGAGGGCATTGTTGACCGCCTTCATGGCGTGCCCGGCGCCCACATTGCCGAGGTGCTCGATGCGCTTCCCGAAGCACTCGAGCACCGGCAGCGCCCGCTCGAACGTGCCGGCCTCGCCGCCGACCATCACCGTGAGAGCGGCATCCTCGGCGCCGTTGGTGCCGCCGCTCACGGGGCAGTCGGCGAAGGCGACGCCCTGCTCGGCCAGCCGCGCCGCGATCCGCTGGGATGAGGCGGGGTCCCCGGAGGTGCAATCGAGGAACAGGACGCCCGCGGCGAGCCCGGCCAGGAGGCCCTCGGGCCCGTCGAGCAGCGCCTCGACCTCGCGGCTGGTGGGGAGGCAGGTCAGCACCACGGTGGCGCCGTTCACCGCGGCGCGGGGAGTGGGGGCCACCCGGGCGCCGGTCCGCGCGGCGAACTCCTCCGCCCGCGCCGCCGTCCGGTTCCACACCGTCAGCTCGTAGCGGCGGGCGAGATGCGCGGCCATCGGCCGCCCGATCGCACCCAGACCCAGAAAGGCGATCCGCAGCTTCACTCGCCGGCCTCGGCGGCGGCGCCGCGCTGGCCCAGTTCGCGATCCAGCATCACCAGGGCCGCCTGGTTGTTCCCGACCCGGCGGACGTTTTCCAGCACCTGGGTCGAGTTCTTCTCCTCCTCCACCTGCTCGGTGATGAACCACTCGAGGAAGACCTGGCTGGCATAGTCCCGGTCGTCCACCGCCAGCCCGTAGAGCCCGTCAATGCTCCGGGTCACCATCTGCTCATGCTGCTTCACCAGCTCGAAGACATCGAGGGGAGTCTTGAAGGTGGTGGGCGGACCGGCCAGCGGCTGCAGCGCTACCCGGCAGCCCCGGTCGATCAGGTGCTCGAAGATCTTCATGGCGTGGGTCGCCTCCTCCCGCGCCTGGAGCCGCAGCCATGCGGCGAACCCGGGCAGGGTCTGATCCTCCATCCACGCCGCCATGGAGAGATAGAGATAGGCGGACTCGAATTCCTTGCGCACCTGATCGTTCATGGCCTTCTGGAGGCCCTTGCTGGGTGTCATGGCCTGGCTCCGCACGGGGTGAAGTGGCAGCGCCGTGAACGGTATCACGCCACACCGCCTTCGGCCAGTGAGGGTCGCACGGTTATTGTTCGCCCATGCCGCCGCGGATCATGCACGTGGATCTGGACGCCTTTTTCGTCGAGGTGTGCCGCCAGCGCCACCCGGAACTCCGGGGGGTGGACCTGCTGGTCGTCGGGGGCCGGCGCGAGTCACGGGGTGTGGTGCAGTCCGCCTCGTATGGTGCCCGCGCCTTTGGCGTGCGATCCGGCATGCCGATCGCCCAGGCGGCACGGCTCTGCCCCGGCGCCACGTTCTTCAAGGGCAGCTTCACCCACTATCGGGAGGCGTCCCGCGCGGTGCGGGCGGTGCTGGGACGGTTCTCCCCGACGGTGGCCATGGCCTCCCTGGACGAGGGGTACCTTGATTTCAACGGCACCGAGGCGCTGTACCCGGTCTCCCTGCTCCCGGGGGCGGAGCGGCTCCGGCGGGAGATCACCGTCGAGACCGGGCTCGACTCCAGCATCGGAATCGGGCCCAACCGGATGATCGCCAAGCTCGCCTCGGACTATGCCAAGCCGCGCGGCATCTGCGAGGTGCGCGCCGGGTGGGAGGAGGGGTTCGTCGCGGGGCTCGCGCTGCGCGCCCTGCCCGGGATCGGCCCCCGCACCGGCGAGCGGCTCCGACAGCTGGGCCTCACCGAGGTGGCACAGGTGCAGGGCCTGTCGGAAGGTGCGCTGGGCCGCCTGGTGGGGGACTTCGCCCGCGAGCTCAAATGGCGGGCCCACGGCCACGGCACGACCGCGCTTCACGCCGGGCGGCCCGCCCGTTCGGTAAGCCGGGAGACGACCCTCTCCCGCGACAGCACCGACCCCGACGACCTGGACGGCCTCCTGGTGCGTTTCGCGGGGCTGGTCGGGGCCGATCTGCGCGGGTCGGGCCTGGTGGCGCGCACGGTGACCCTCAAACTTCGCCATGGCGACTTCCACACAGTGACTCGCCGGCGCACCCTCGCCCGCCCCACCGACCTGGACCCGGAGCTGCTCGCGCCGGCGCGGGAACTGTTCCGCACCGCGTTCGAGGAGGCGCGCCGCCGGCGACAGGGAATCCGGCTCATCGGGCTCGCCGCGACCAACCTGGCCGAGGCGGCCCCTGCCGATCTGTTCGAACCGGCCGAGCGTACCCGGTTGCGGGAGCTGACCAGCGCGGTGGACCAGGTGCGGGAGCGGTTCGGCTTCGACGCCGTGGCCCCGGCACGCACCCTCCGGCGGCGGCGCGATCCCGGCGCCCGACCGGAGGGGACGGAGGAGGATTGAGATCCGGTCTGGTGGCCCTGCTCCTGCTCGCCACCCCGCTCGCGGCGCAGGAGGAGGTCGCGACCCGGACCGCCGGGTGCAACGCCGGGGTCGGCGCCGATTGCGCCCGGCTGGCCGAACTCGTGATGAGCGGCGTCGGCGTCCCGGCTGACCGGCCGCGTGCGGAACAGCTCTCGCTCCGGGCCTGCGACCTCGGAACGCCCGCCGGGTGCACCCAGGTGGGCAGGTGGCTGCTCGGCGGCCTCTACCTCAACAGCGACCCGCCGCGGGCGGTCGCGCTCTTCCGCCGCGCCTGCGAGGGCCACGACGGGAATGGGTGTGATGCCCTCGCCCTCGCTTATGACGAGGGCACCGGCGTGATCCCGAACGCGGCCACCGCCAACCTCTACGCCGAGCAGGCCTGCGGCCTGGGGGTGGCCCGGGCCTGCCTCCGACTGGGCGAACGGTTTGAGCGGGGCATCGGCATGTTCACCAACGAGGCGCGCGCGGCCGCGATCTATGCCCGCGGCTGCGACCTGGACGAGGCCAACAGCTGCGTCCGGCTGGGAAAGATGTACGAAGAGGGGCGCGGCGTGAGCTGGAACGAGGACCGCGCGGTGGCGCTGTACAAGAAGGCCTGTTACGTGGGGAACAACGCCGCCTGCCGCCTGCCGCTGCTGGTGCGGAGCGGTGTCCTGCTCGACCCGCGGTGATCAGGGCGGGAAGTCCTTCGGCTCGAAGCGGAGCCCGACCGTGCCATTGGCGCGGTCCACGCTGGCGCCCAGGTCGCGGAACCGGGCGGCGCGGCCCGAGGGGGCCCGTGCCTCCACCGAGCTGTTGAGATAGAGCGGGTAGTAGCCGATGTGGGCCCGCACCGCGCCGGAGGGGACGGTGCAGCCGCAGGGCTGGGCGTTCACGGTACCGGCGTTGATCGTCAACTCGAGGGGCTCCGTGGTGGTATTGGTCACCAGCGGCGCGAACATCGGGCGCTCGGTGTCGGCGGCATCCACCGTGTAGAGGAGGCGGCCCTTCGGCGAGGCCCGGGTCACGCTCCCTTGCAGCTCGGTGCCGAGCGGCTGCCCGGTGGTCCCCAGGGGCCGCACCAGGAACCACTGGGCCACGAGCGGTGACCCCGCCTTGACCTTCAGCTCCACATTCGCGCCGGCCGGCACCTCCTGGGTCTGCGCTCCGACGGTGATCCGGATCGGCTCCGCCAGCCGGTTCTCCACCACCAGCGTCGCACTGCGCGAGACGTAGTACCACCCACCCACGCCGCCACCCACGAGGCACAGCAGCAGCAGCACCGGCCAGCGCCGCCGGCCCGGGGGCGGCGGGGATACCGCGGTCACCGCGCCGGCGCCCGACGCCGTGCGCGAGCCCGCGGCTGGCGGGGCCGTCGCGCGCTTCTGCTCGGCGCTCGGCATGATCGCGGTCGCTTCCTCGCTCTTGAGCTTCCGCGCCACCCGTTCGGCGCTCACCGCGCCCTGCGCCCCGGATTCCCGCCCCGTCGTCAGCGCCTCGAGCAGCATGGCGGCGGACTGGAAGCGCTCCGCCGGCCGCTTGGCCAGGCACCGCACGATGACATCCGAGAGCCACTGCGGGATCCGTGCGTTCACCGCCGTGGCGACCGGCGCCGGCTCGCTCAGGTGCTTGCCCACGATCTCCTGGCTGGTGTCCCCCTCGAACGGCGGCGTGCCGGTCACCATCTGGTAGAGGACGGCGCCGACCGCGTAGAGATCGGAGCGCGCGTCCACGTCCCCCTGGCCCAGCGCCTGCTCCGGACTCATGTACTGAGGGGTGCCGACCACGAATCCGGTCTGGGTGCGGTGGCCTTCGCCGTCCAGCCGCTTGGCGATCCCGAAATCCACCAGCAGCGGGCGGCCGGAGCTGGCCTCCAGCATGATGTTGTCGGGCTTGATGTCGCGGTGGATCAGCCCCTGGCCATGGGCGTGGGAGAGGGCGTCGAGCAGGGGTCGCAGGATGGCGAGTGCCCGGTCTGGGGTGAGCGCGCCGCTCCGGCGCAGCAGGCTGGCCAGGGCCTCCCCTTCCACGAACGGCATGGCATAGTAGACCAGCCCCTGTCCTTCCCCGACGAAATGGATGGAGAGGATGTTCGGGTGCGACAGCCGGGCGATCGAGCGGCACTCCTGCCGGAAGCGGTCCAGCATCCCCGCCGACCAGGCGATGTCCGGCTTGAGCACCTTCACGGCGAGGCGACGCTGCAGGTCGGTGTCGAACACCTCGTACACCTGGGCGAAGCCACCCTCCCCCAGCAGCCGGCGCACCTCGTACTTCGGCCCGAGTGCGAGGGCCAGCTGCACCTGTACGTCGGGCGCGGGTGCCACCTCGAGGCGGGAATCGCCGCTCCCGGTACGGCTGCCACAGTTCGGGCAGTACAGCGCCGAGGCGGGCACGGGGGTCTGGCAGGTCGGACAGGGCGGGTCAGCCATCCTCCGAATCTAGGGAAGCGCCTGAGGGGGGAATAGGGGACGCCCGGTTCCGCCCGGGAGCGCGCCACCGTACCTTTTGCCACCCTGTCGCCAAGGCCCATGACCGCACCCTCCCCGACCACCCGCCCGGCCACCGTGACGCTTCGCTTCCTGGCCGAGCCGACGCACGTGAATTTCGGCGGCAAGGTGCACGGCGGCTCCGTGATGAAGTGGATTGACCAGGCTGGCTACACCTGCGCCGCGGGGTGGACCGGCCGCTACTGCGTGACGGCCTACGTCGGCGGGATCCGGTTCCTCCAGCCGATCTGTGTGGGCGAACTGGTCGAGGTGCGGGCGCAGATCCTGCGCACCGGCCGGACCAGCCTCGACATCGCGGTGGACATCTACGCCTCCGATCCCAAGGGCGTCACCAAGCGGCGCGCCTGTCACTGCGTGATGGTCTTCGTAGCGATGGGGGACGACGGGACCCCGGCTGTGGTACCCAAGTGGACCCCGACCTCCCCGGTGGAGCAGATGCTGGAGACGTACGCCGCCCGGCTGGCGGAGGTGCGCCAGGGGCTCGATGCGGAGATCGAGGAGCGGCTCCGCTGGCTCGACCAGCAGCGACCCGCGGTGGCGGACCGGTGACGGCGGCCCGGCGGGTCGCCATCCTCGTCTTCGACGAGGCCGAAGTGCTGGACGTGGCGGGCCCGTACGAGGTGTTTTCGGTGGTGGGCCGGCGCCACGGGCTGGAACCGTTCCAGGTGACCCTCGTGGCGGAGCGGCCCGGTCCGGTGACGCTGCGGAACGGCTTCGTCGTGGTCCCCCACGCCACGACCGCGGAGACGCCGGCGGCGGATCTGGTGGTGATTCCGGGCGGCTTCGGGACCCGGCGGGAGGTGGACAATCCGGCGCTGATCGACTGGATCCGGCGGGCGACCCGGGACGCGGAACTGGTGCTGTCGGTCTGCACCGGGGCGCTGCTCCTGGGAAAGGCCGGGCTGCTCGATGACCTGAGCGCCACCACCCACCACGACACCTATGCCCTGCTCCGCGCCGTGGCGCCGCGGACCCGGGTACTCGAGGGCGAACGGTTCGTGGACGCCGGCCGGGTGGTGACCTCCGCCGGCGTCTCGGCGGGGATCGACATGGCGCTCCATGTGGTGGAGCGGCTGCTGGGTTCGGAGCTGGCCGAGGAAACGGCGCACTATATGGAGTACCACTGGGACCGGAACGAGGACGGGCTCCGGGACGAGGGGCTCTAGCCAAATCGTTGGTGGCTGGGCAGTTGCGGGGTTCCTTCTGGGGCGCATCCGGAGGAGGCAGCGCCACTTGGGCCGCACGAGTATTCGTGCGGCTTTGTCATTTTCACAATCATTTACTAGACAACTCGCGCAATAGAATGCAAATTGATCGCCAAAATATGCCGATTATGCAAAATTCACTTGACACTAGTGCGGTCGCGGCGTAGGTTTGCCCCTGAGCCCGGCACCGGGGGCTCGGTTCGGAGGTCCGGTTGCTGGCTGGGGCGGAAACAGCCCAGACGCGTCCCCCATACCCCCACCCTCTCTCGCTCGGAAGACTCATGAGACGTCCGATCACCCTCGCCCTGGCTGCGCTGCTGGCGCCGCTGGCCCTGGCGGCCCAGGACGCCGCCCCGGCCCTCGCGGACTCCGCGGCCGCCGCGGTGGACACGGCGGCGCTGCTCGCCACCGCCACCCCCGTCGCGGCCGGCCCCTCCCTCGAGCTCTTCACCGTCAACAACCTGTGGATGATGATCGCGACCGCCCTGGTCTTCATCATGCACCTCGGGTTCGCGACCCTCGAGACCGGCCTCACCCAGTCGAAGAACACCGTCAACGTGCTCTTCAAGAACACGGCGATTCCGGCGATCGGCCTGCTCACCTTCGCGCTGGTCGGATTCAACCTCATGTACCCCGGCAGCGGCTGGATCCTGGGCAAGTACCTCGGCTTCTCCGGGTTCGGCATCCGCGTGACCGATCCTTCCGCCCTGACCTCCGCCTACAACGTCGGCTACACCTACTGGACCGACTTCCTCTTCCAAGGGATGTTCGCCGCCACCGCCGCGACCATCGTCTCCGGCGCGGTCGCGGAGCGGATCAAGCTCTCCTCCTTCCTGGTCTGGTCGGCGGTCTTCGTCGCGATCAGCTACCCCATCACCGGCAGCTGGCAGTGGGGCGCGGGCTGGCTCAAGGACCTCGGGTTCTACGACTTTGCCGGCTCCACACTGGTCCACTCGGTGGGGGGATGGGCGGCGCTGGCCGGCGTGATCCTGCTCGGACCCCGGCTCGGCAAGTACACCAGGCACGGGGTGAAGCCGATCCTTGGCCACAGCATGCCGCTGGCCGTCATCGGCACCTTCATGCTCTGGCTGGGCTGGTTCGGCTTCAACGGCGGCTCGGTGCTGTCGGCCGATCCCGGACTGGTCTCCCTGGTCCTGGTCACCACCTGCCTGGCCGGCGCCGCCGGCGGCATGACGGCGATGCTGGCGTCGTGGGCGGTCTCCCGGAAGCCGGACCTCTCCATGATGCTCAACGGCATCCTCGCCGGGTTGGTCGGCATCACCGCCGGGGCGGACCAGATGGGGCCCCTCACCTCGGTCCTCATCGGCGGCATCGCCGGGGTCATCGTGGTGTTCTCGGTGCTCGCCTTTGACAAGCTCCGCCTGGACGATCCGGTGGGCGCGCTGTCGGTCCACCTGGTGTGCGGTGTCTGGGGCACCCTCGCCGTGGGGCTGTTCGGCGCCAAGGCCGGCGCGGGGCAACTGCTCACCCAGGCCATCGGGGTCGCCGCGATCGGCGGCTTCAGCTTCTTCTTCAGCCTGGCGCTGTTCGCGGCCATCCAGGCCACGATCGGCCTCCGGGTCTCCGCCCACGAGGAACTGGAAGGTCTGGACCTGGGCGAGCACGGCTACCCGGCCTATCCCGACTTCCATTCCGGCGGGCTCAGTGCGCCCGTCACCGCGCTGACAGCGGCGGATGCGCCGGCGCACGCCGGGATCCTCTCCCCGGCGCCGTCCTCGCGCGGCGCGGCGGCGTGAGGCTCGCAGGACCCGGGTCCAGGAACACTGCCCGGAGAGGTGGTCAGCGGCCGGCGGGCGGTCGGCAGACATCCTGCCGCCCCCACCCCGGGGCGCGGACTGGCCAGGATGGCCGTCGGCCGTCAACCGGACGCTGCCACTTCTCCTTTCTCTCTTCATCGCAGGAAGGTGTCGCATGAAGCTGATCACGACCGTCATTCGCCCCGAGAAGCTCGCCGAGGTCAAGGCGGCGCTGTTCCGGGCCGGCATCACCGGGATCACCATCTCCCGGGTGAGCGGGCACGGCGGGGAAAAGGAAGTGCACGAGACCTACCGCGGCTCCAGCGTGGTGCTCGAGTTCCATGAGAAGGTGAAGATCGAGATGGCCTGTTCCGAGCCGTTCGTCGAACCGTGCATCAAGGCGATCCTCGCCTCGGCCCGGACCGGCGAGGTGGGCGACGGCAAGATCTTCGTGCAGCCCATCGAGCGGGTGGTGCGCATCCGGACCGGTGAAGTCGACAATGCCGCCCTGACCCCCGTCACCGCCGATCTGGTCCAGCGCCAGGCCCTGCAGGACAACCTGGCCGTCGCGCGGTAGCCGCTCCGCCCGGCGGGCGCGTGCGGGAACGGGGGCCCCGAGGGGGCCCCCGTTCGCTGTTATCCCCTCGTCCGGGTGCATAGATTCCCACCTGGGCGACCGTCGCCCGCTGGCTTCCCCCACCCGCCTCCGCCCGATGGCCGACAACCTCCGATCCCGCGTCGTGACCCAGGGCGTGCAGCGCGCCCCCAATCGTGCCATGCTCCGCGCCGTCGGCTTCGGCGATGGCGACTTCGACAAGCCCATCGTGGGCGTGGCCAACGGCTTCAGCACCATCACCCCCTGCAATGCCGGCCTCGACCTCCTTGCCCGGCGGGCGGAGGCGGCCATCCGGTGGGCCGGCGGGATGCCACAGCTCTTCGGCACCATCACCGTGAGCGACGGCATCTCGATGGGCACCGAGGGGATGAAATACTCCCTGGTCTCCCGGGAGGTGATCGCCGACTCGATCGAGACCGCGGTCAACGCGGAGAGCATGGACGGCGTCATCGCGGTGGGGGGGTGCGACAAGAACATGCCCGGGGCGATGATCGCCCTCGCGCGGCTGGACATCCCGTCGATCTTCGTCTACGGCGGCACCATCAAGCCGGGGCACCTCGCCGGGCGCGACCTCACCATCGTGAGCGCCTTCGAGGCGGTGGGACAGTTCAGTGCCGGGAAGATCAGCGCGGCGGAACTCGAGCAGGTGGAGCGCCACGCCTGCCCCGGCGCCGGCTCCTGCGGCGGGATGTACACCGCCAACACCATGTCCTCCGCCATCGAGGCCATGGGGATGAGCCTTCCCGGCTCCTCGACCATGGCCGCGGAAGACGCGGAGAAGGCGGAGAGCGCGGCCCGGTCGGGCGTGGTGCTGCTGGACGCGATCCGCCAGCGGCGGCGGCCCAGCCAGATCCTCACCCGGGAGGCGTTCGAGAACGCGATCGCCGTGGTCATGGCCATCGGCGGGTCCACCAACGCGGTGCTCCACCTGCTGGCGATCGCCCACGCCGCGCGGGTGCCGCTGGCGCTGGATGACTTCGAGGCCATTCGGGCCCGGGTGCCGGTGCTGTGTGACCTCAAGCCCTCCGGCCGCTACGTGGCCACGGAGCTCCATGCCGTGGGCGGCATCCCGCAGGTGATGAAGGTGCTGCTGGTGCACGGAGTGCTCCACGGCGGCTGCCTGACGATCACCGGTGAGACGATCGCCGAGACGCTCCGGAACGTGCCCGACGAGCCCGCCACCACCCAGGACGTGATCCGCCCCTGGTCCCGCCCGCTGTACGCGCAGGGCCACCTGGCCATCCTGCGCGGCAACCTGGCCGTGGAGGGAAGTGTCGCGAAGATCACCGGGGTCACGCAGCCGAGCCTCACCGGCCCCGCCCGGGTGTTCGAGTCCGAGGAGGCCTGCCTGGAGGCGATTCTCGCCGGGCGGATCCGCGCCGGGGACGTGATCGTGATCCGCTACGAGGGGCCGCGGGGCGGGCCGGGGATGCGGGAGATGCTCTCCCCGACCTCGGCCATCATCGGCGCCGGGCTGGGCGACAGCGTCGGCCTGATCACCGACGGCCGCTTCTCCGGTGGCACCTACGGGATGGTGGTCGGGCACGTGGCCCCCGAGGCGGCGGTCGGCGGCACCCTGGCGCTGGTCGAGGAGGGAGACCCGATCACCATTGACGCGCCGCGCCGGCTGCTGCAGCTCGGGGTGACCGACGCGGAGCTGGCGCGGCGCCGGGCTGCCTGGCAGCCGCGCCCCGTCCGCTACACGCGCGGCGTCCTGGCCAAGTACGCCCGGCAGGTCTCGAGCGCCAGCCTGGGCGCCGTCACCGACCTCGGCTGAGCCGGGCGCCACCGCCGAAACCATCGGGCCCCCGGCACGTCATGTTCCCCGCATCCTGGGAATTCCACGACGACCGGAGGCCCACATGCTCTGTCAGCGCTGCACCACCAGGGAAGCTGTCGCCCGGGACGGCGTCACCGTCACCTGCCACCTGTTCGGCGAGATCGACGGCGCCTTCTGCGCCGAGTGCCTCGTCGAGCTGCAGCGCCCCTACGAGGCGGAGTTGCGGGCGCGCATCTCCGACCGGGCGCCGGCCCTGACCGACGCCGACCTGGCGCGGTTTCCCGACCAGATGCTCAAGTTCACCCTCTCCTTCCCGGTCCCGGCACCGCCCCCGGGCTGACCCATCCCGGAGTGCGGAGTGACCCGCGGCGCCCGGCTCCCACCGGGCGCCGAGCCGTTACAGGACCGAGACGATCCGGGCCGCCATCTCCCGGGTCCCGAGCACCGCCTCCCCGGGAGCCGCGATGTCGCGGGTCCGCGCGCCGTCGGTAATCACGCGCGCCACCGCCCGGTCAATCGTGTCGGCCACGTCCGGCCGCCCGAGGCTGTGGCGCAGCATCAGCGCCACGCTGCCGATGGTCCCGATCGGATTGGCCACATCCTTTCCGGCGAGGGGAGGCGCCGAGCCGTGGATCGGTTCGTAGAGCCCCGGCCCGTTGCCCAAGGAGGCGCTCGGCAGGAGGCCCAGGGAGCCGGCCAGCACGGCGGCCTCGTCACTCAGGATGTCGCCGAACATGTTCTCCGTCAGCACCACGTCGAGCGAGGCGGGGTCGCTCACCAGTCGCATGGCGGCGTAGTCCACGTAGATGTGCTCCAGTTGCACATCCGGGTAGCCGGCCGCGAGCTCGCTGACCACCTGCCGCCAGAGCTGGGAGGTTTCGAGCACGTTCGCCTTGTCCACCGAGAGCAGCTTCCGCCTCCGCCCCCGCGCCGCCTCAAAGGCGAGCCGGGAGACCCGCTCGATCTCGGGCCGGGTGTAGCGCAGGGTGTTGACCGCCACCTGGCCGTCGTTGCTCCGCGGTTCCCCGTAGTAGAGCCCGCCCGTCAGCTCCCGGACGATCAGCAGGTCGGTGCCCGCGAGGCGCTCGGGCCGGAGCGGGGAGCTGTGCACCAGCGCGGGGTGGATCGCCACCGGGCGCAGATTGGCGAAGACCCCGAGCCGCGCCCGGAGCGCGAGCAGGCCGGTCTCGGGCTTGAGATGACGGGGGGCGCTGTCCAGGGACGGATCACCCACCGCACCCAGCAGGACGGCCGTGGCGCCCGCCACGCCCGCCGCGGTCAGCGGGGGGAAGGGATCGCCGTGCGCCGCAACGCCCGCGGCCCCCATCGGATATTCCGTCAGGTCCAGGCGGAGGCCGTGCCGCTCCCCGGCGGCCCGCAGCACCGTGAGTCCGGCGGCGATCACCTCGGGCCCGATGCCGTCCCCCGGCAGGACGGCAATGCGGTGCACCGTCATGCGCCGTAGCGGGCGGCGAGCACGGCGCGGCGGCGCTCGTAGGCGGCGATCGCCGGCTCCAGCTGCAGGGTGAGGCCGATCTCGTCGAGCCCCTCGAGGAGTGACGCGCGGCGGTAGGCGTCCATGCTGAAGCTGGCGAGGAAGCCGCCGCCGTCCCGGACCTCGCACCGCTCCAGGTCCACGGTCAGGTGGTAGGGGCCGGGGGCGGCGGCGTGCCGCCGGAAGAGCTCCGCCATTTCCGCCGGGGCGAGCCGCACCGGCAGCAGCCCGTTCTGGCAGCAGTTGGCGTAGAAGATGTCGGCGAATGACTCGCTGACGATGGCCCGGAACCCGTATTCCCCGAGGGCCCAGGGGGCATGCTCCCGGGACGAGCCGCAGCCGAAATTGGGCCCGGCGATCAGGACCGAGGCCCCGGCCGCGCGCGGCTGGTTGAGCTCGAAAGCCGGGTCGGGGGAGCCGTCGGCACGGTAGCGCCAGTCGTGGAACAGCGCGGGCCCGAAGCCGGTGCGCTCCACCCGCTTGAGGAACTGCTTGGGGATGATCTGGTCGGTGTCCACGTTGACCCGGGGCAGTGCGGCGACGATTCCGGTGTGCGTCGTGAAGGGGGTCATGCGCTCAGCCCACCAGGATCGCTTCGCCCGCGGGTTCGAGCTTGCGGACGTCGGTGAGGCAACCGGTCACCGCCGCGGCAGCCGCCATCGCGGGGCTCAACAGGTGGGTGCGCCCACCCTTCCCCTGCCGCCCCTCGAAGTTGCGGTTGGAGGTGGAGGCGCAGCGCTCCCCGCCCGCGAGAATGTCCGGGTTCATGCCGAGGCACATGGAGCAGCCGGCATTCCGCCACTCGAATCCCGCCTCCCGGAACACCAGGTCCAGTCCCTCCCGCTCCGCCTGGGCCTTCACCGCCATGGAACCCGGGACCACCATGGCGCGCACCCCGGCCGCGACCCGGCGCCCGCGCACCACCCGGGAGGCCTCCCGCAGGTCGTCGATCCGGGCGTTGGTGCAGCTGCCGATGAACACCCGCTGCACCGGCGTCCCTTCCAGCGGCCGGCCGGGCTCGAGGGCCATGTAGGCCAGCGCGCGGCGGGCGGCCGCGCGCGCGGCCGGCGACGTGACGCTGTCGGGATCGGGCACCACGCCATCGATGCCGGTCACCATCCCGGGGCTCGTCCCCCAGGTGACCTGGGGGGCGATGCCGCCGACGTCGATGTCGACCCGCCGGTCGTAACGGGCGTCGGGATCGCTCACCAGCAGGCTCCAGCGATCCACCGCCGCGGTCCAGGCCCGGCCGGCGGGGGCCTTGAGCCGTCCCATGAGGTAGGCAAAGGTCGTCTCGTCGGGCGCAATGAGCCCGGCGCGCGCCCCTGCCTCGATCGACATGTTGCAGATCGTCATCCGGCCCTCCATGGAGAGCGCCCGGATGGCGGGGCCGGTGTACTCTATCACGTGCCCGGTGGCGCCTGCGGTGCCGATCTGCCCGATGAGCGCCAGGATCAGGTCCTTGGCCCCCACCCCCCGGCCCGGCAGGCCGTGAAACCGCGCCTCCAGCGTCCTGGGCTTCTGGAACAGCACCGTCTGGGTGGCCAGCACATGCTCCACGTCGCTGGTGCCGATCCCGAAGGCGAGCGCCCCGAAGGCGCCATGGGTGGAGGTGTGAGAGTCGCCACAGACGATGGTCATCCCCGGCTGGGTGGCGCCGAGTTCCGGGCCGATGACGTGCACGATGCCCTGCGCCGGGGAGGCGAGGTCGTAGAGCTCGATCCCGTAGTCGCGGGCGTTCTCCAGCAGCAGCTCCACCTGGCGGCGGGACACCAGGTCGGCGATGGGCAGGCTCCGGTCGCCGGTGGGGACGTTGTGATCCACCGTCGCGAGCGTCAGGTCCGGCCGCCGCACCCGGCGGCCGGCGAGCCGGAGGCCCTCGAAGGCCTGCGGGCTGGTGACCTCGTGCACCAGGTGCAGGTCCACGTAGAGCAGGGCCGGGCCCCCGCCGGCCACCTGGTGGACGACGTGGGCATCCCAGACCTTGTCGAAGAGCGTCCGGGCGGGCATGGCTCAGACCGCCGCGTGCGCCGGCGCCTTGGCCCGCGCCGCCGCCTGTGCCGCCTTGCCTTCCTCGGACCAGGGCATCATCGCCCGCAACTGGGCCCCGACCACCTCGATGGGGTGCGTGGCATCCGCCTGGCGCATCCGGGCGAAGTTCGTTCCGCCGCCCCGATGCTCCGCCAGCCACTCCCGGGCGAACTGCCCGCTCTGCACCTCGGTCAGGATCTTCCGCATCTCCGCCTTGGTGGCGGCGGTGATGATCCGCGGGCCGCGGGTGTAGTCGCCGTACTCCGCGGTGTCGCTGATGGAGTACCGCATGAACTTGAGGCCGCCGCGGTTGATGAGGTCCACGATCAGCTTGAGCTCGTGCAGGCACTCGAAATAGGCCATCTCGGGCCGGTAGCCCGCCTCCGTCAGGGTCTCGAAGCCGGCCTTGATCAGCGCCGTCACCCCGCCGCAGAGCACCGCCTGCTCACCGAAGAGGTCTGTCTCAGTCTCCTCCCGGAAGCTGGTCTCGATGATCCCCGCCCGGGCGCAGCCGATCCCCGACCCGTAGGCCAGGGCATTGGCGAGCGCCTGCCCGCTCGCGTCCTGGTGGATGGCCACCAGCCCGGGGACGCCCCGCCCCGCCTCGAACTCGCTCCGCACCAGGTGGCCGGGGGACTTGGGCGCGATCATCGAGACGTCCACGTTCGCCGGCGGGACGATCTCCTTGAAGTGCACGTTGAAGCCGTGCGCGAACATCAGCGTCTTCCCCGCGGCGAGCTGCGGGCCGACGGCGGCGTCGTAGATCGTCCGGCCGTCCTGGTCGGGAACCAGCATCATGATCACGTCGGCGGCCTTCGCGGCATCCGCGACGGACATGACCGAGAGGCCGGCGGCCTCTGCCTTGCGCCAGGAACCGCCACCGGGCCGGAGCCCCACGATGACCCGGGCGCCGCTGTCCCGCAGGTTGAGGGCGTGGGCATGACCCTGGCTGCCGTAGCCAATGATCGCAAACGTCCGGCCCGCGAGCCGGCGGAGATCGGCGTCCTTGTCGTAGTAGATCCGCGGGCTCGTGGGGCTCAGGCCGCTCTGCTCAGTCATCGTGACTCCAGACGCATGGTGAAGTGGTTCGGGAACAGGGGGATCACGCGGGCAGGGCGGCCGCGACCCGGGGAAGCGGCGCGCCGACCCTGGCCGGCGGGCCCGCCGTCAGCGCGCCCGCACGCGGCGGCAGCGCCAGCGCGGCGCCGCGCACCAGGTCCAGCACCCCGAAGGGTTCCAGCGCCCGCAGGAACGACACCATGAACGGGGCGGTCCCGGTGGCCTCGACCGTCAGGTCCTCCGGGTGCTCCTCCACGATGCGGGCATCGTACAGCGCCAGGGCGTCGAGCAGGGCCGAGAGCGTCACCGCCGAGACCCGGACCCGCACCAGCGACTGCTCCCGCGCGGTGCACTCCGACTCCGGGTGGACCGACACCCCGCGCACCTCCGCCAGCTTGGTGAAGTGGTTGGCCATCCGCTCGGTGGCCGCGGGATCGCCGGTGACGGTGAGGACCAGCCGGTTGATGCCCGCGCGCCCCGAGGGCCCGAGCGTCAGGCCGCTCAGCGCCAGGTTGCGGCGGCGCACGATCCCCACCGCGCGGTTGAGCGCCAGCAGGTCGTCCTCGAGCAGGACCGCCACCACCCAGGTCGGCAGCGGCGCGCTCATGGGGCCGGGGCGGCGGCGGGCGCCGATTCGATCGGCTCCGACAGCGAACCGCCGGGCGGGATCATGGGGAAGACGTTGGCCTCCTGCTCGATCAGGAACTCGACCACCGCCGGCCCCGGCTCCCGCATGGCCCGGGCGACGGCCTCCTCGACCTGCCGGGCATGCTCCACCCGGTAGCCGGCGATGCCGTAGGCCTCCGCCAGCTTCACGTAGTCGGGGCTCCAGATCGGCGTGGCCGAGTACCGCCGCCCGTGGAAGAACTGCTGCCACTGCCGCACCATGCCGAGGTACCCGTTGTTGAAGATCGCCATCTTCACCGGGATCCCCTCCTGCACCATCGTGGCCATCTCCTGCAGGTTCATCTGGAAGCCGCCGTCGCCGGAGATGGCCCACACCGGGCGGTCCGGGCGGGCGAAGTGGACGCCCATCGCCGCGGGGACCGCGAACCCCATGGTGCCGAGGCCGCCGGAGGTGATGTGGCTGTTGCGCTCCTGGTAGCCGAACAGCTTGGCCACCCACATCTGGTGCTGCCCCACGTCGGACACCACCGTGGTCCCCGGTCCGCTGACCTCGCGGATGCCGGCCAGGATGGCGTCCGGCGCCATGTCGCCGCGGTAGGCCTCGGTCCGCTCCCGGGCCATGGCGGCGATCTCGGCGCGCCAGGCGTCGCACTCGCGGGGCCGGAGCCGCTCCGTCAGGCGGGCGGTCAGCGCGCGCGCGTCCCCGACCAGCGCCAGGGCGACCGGGATGTTCTTCCCGATCTCGGTCCGGTCGAGGTCGAGGTGGATGATCTGCGCCTGCGGCGCGAACCCCGCCGTGTTGCCGGTCACCCGATCATCGAAGCGGAGGCCGATGGCGAGGATCACGTCGGCGTGCTGGATGGCCCGGTTGACGTGCACCTCCCCGTGCATCCCGGGCATGCCCAGATGCAGCGGATGGGACTCCGGAAAGGCGCTGATGCCGAGCAGGGTGGTGATCACCGGGATGCCGGTCTTCTCGGCCAGCGCCCGCACCTCATCGTAGGCGCGGGAGAGGATCACCCCATGCCCCACCATGAGCAGCGGCCGGCGGGCGCCTGCGAGCATCCGGACGGCGGTCCCGATCGCCGTGTCCAGATCGTCCACGTCCCCAGCCGACGGCCGAGGCGCCGAGCCGCCGGGCCGCCGGGCCGCCGGGCCGCCCCATTCGACTTTCTGATTCTGCACATCCTTGGGGATGTCGATCAGCACCGGCCCGGGCCGTCCCTCGGTCGCGATCGCAAAGGCCTCCCGCACCTTTTCCGGGAGCTCGGTCACGTCCTCCACCACCACGCTGTGCTTGGTGATCGGCAGCGTGATGCCCACGACGTCAGTCTCCTGGAAGGCGTCTCGCCCGATCATCCCCCGCGGCACCTGCCCCGTGATGGCGACCAGCGGAGAGCTGTCCATCTGCGCCGTGGCGATCCCGGTGACGAGGTTGGTCGCGCCCGGGCCCGAGGTCGCGACACAGACGCCCGGGCGGCCGGAGGCGCGGGCGTAGCCGTCGGCGGCGTGGGCGGCCGCCTGCTCGTGGCGGACCAGGATGTGCCGCAGCCCCGGGTGCTCGGGCAACGCGTGATAGAACGGCATGATGGCGCCGCCCGGATACCCGAACAGCAGGTCCACCCCCTGCTCCTCGAGCAGGCGGCAGAGGATCTGGGCGCCGGACAGGATCTCGCTCATACGCCCCAGTGCTGGGTCGAATCGTAGGCCGTGGCTTCCAGCCGCTCGGCGTGCCGCTCCTTGTTGAGCGCGTGCACCAGGGCGCGCGCGCTCGCTTCGACGATATCCGTCGACGCCCCCTGCCCCGAGAGCGTCTTGCCCCCGATCCGGCACTGCAGGAAGACCTGTCCCACCGAGTCCCGGCCGGGGGTGACCGAGCGGACCGAGAGATTGCTCACCTCCACCGGCCGTTCCAGGATCTCGCTGATGGCGGCAAAGGCCGCGGCGATCGGCCCGTCCCCGCCGGCCCGCGCCGCGCGCTCGCCGGTCCAGGGGCCGGTCATCCGCACGTCCGCCTCGGCGAGGCCGCTGCCGCAGACGATGCGCAGGTGGGTCAGGTGATACTCCTCGGGCGCGTCGTGGAAGCTCTCGTGCAGCAGCGCGAGCAGGTCCTCGTCGAGGATCTCCCGCTTCCGGTCGGCGAGGACGGTGAACTCGCGGTAGAGTTCCGTCACCTTTCCCTCGGACAGGTCGTAGCCCAGCTCGCGGTAGCGCCGCTCCAGGGCGTGCCGTCCGGAGTGCTTGCCCAGGACCAGGGTCGAGCGCGGGATGCCGACCGACTCCGGCCGGATGATCTCGTAGGTAAGCCCGTGCTGCATCACGCCGTGCTGGTGGATGCCGGCCTCGTGGGCGAAGGCGTTCCGGCCGACGATCGCCTTGTTGGGCTGGGGGAAGCTGCCGGTCAGGTACGAGAGCAGCTGGCTGGTCCGGTAGATCTCCGTGGTGTTGATCCGGGTCTGGAACCGGGCCAGCTGCGGTCGTACCCGTCCCGCCATCACGATCTCCTCCATGGCGGCGTTGCCGGCCCGCTCCCCGATTCCGTTGACGGTACACTCCACCTGGCCCACCCCGGCCGCGATCGCGGCCAGCGAATTGGCGACCGCCAGCCCGAGGTCATCGTGGCAGTGGGCGCTCCACACGACCCGGTCGGCGCCCGGCACCCGCTCCCGGACGGCGCGGAACATGGCCGCGTATTCCTCGGGCAGGGCAAAGCCGACCGTGTCGGGCAGGTTGATCGTGGTCGCTCCCTCCGCGATGGCCATCTCGGCCACGCGGCACAGGTAGTCGAGGTCGGTCCGGCTGGCATCTTCGGCGGAGAACTCGATGTCGTCGGTGTAGCGGCGCGCCTGCCGGATCGACCGCCGCGCCAGCTCGAACGCGTCGTCGCGGCTCATGCGCAGCTTGTGCTCCAGGTGCAGGTCGGAGGTGGAGAGGAAGATGTGCAGCCGGGCGCGCGCGGCGCCGTGCAGGGCCTCGGCCGCGAGGTCGATATCGCGGTCGTGGCACCGGGCCAGCGCCGCGATCACCGGCCGGCGGACGTCCTGCGCGATCTCGCGCACACTGCGGAAATCCCCGTCGCTGGCCGCGGGGAAGCCGGCCTCGATCACGTCCACCCCCAGGGCGTCAAGCTGCCGGGCCAGCCGGAGCTTCTCCTCCGGCGTCATGGTGTTGCCGGGGGCCTGCTCGCCATCGCGCAGGGTGGTGTCGAAGATGAGGACGTCCCTGACCATACCGGTATCTCCTGTCCCCGTGACGGGGGGGGGAAAACGAAAACCGCGGACCCTGGAGGGGTCCGCGGCTGGGGGAGGCGCCTGCTGCTCGCCGTTACTGCTTCTGCCCGTAAGCGCCGCGGTCCCCGTACTCGAGTCCCAGAAGGACGAGCACGAGGCTAATAAGGACGAGCACCAGCGGCAGCGCGCGGAGCATCACGATCCTGTCTCGGACGGAAACCTGCCCGGGTAACTTTATGCGCCCGGTTGGAACTGCAACTCTACGAACGGGGGCGCGGGTTGTCAAGCGGCAGGGGGATCTCGGGAGCTGCCCCGCGCGGGACTTGACCGGGTCCCACTGCATCGTATTTTTATGCATATGCAGATCCGCCGTCCGGCCGCCCCCGTCCTTAATACCAAGGCCCTCCCTCCGGGGAGCGGTCCGGCGCGGTGACGGGCTGACGTCGAGCCTGCCCCTGACCGGCCCGCTCCCTGCCTGGAGCGGGCCGTTTTCGTGTGCCCCGAGGAGTCCCCGATGCGCCAACCCCGGTCGCCCGTGCAGGCCCACCGCCGTACCGACACCGGCCAGGCCCGCCGCGAGCATGACGCCTGTGGTGTCGGCTTCGTGGCGCGGGCCAGTGGCGAGCGCTCCCACGACATCGTCCGGATGGCGCTGCAGGCGGTGGCCCGGGTGGCCCACCGCGGGGCCGCCTCCACCGACAACTCGGGGGACGGCGCGGGCATCCTGACCCAGATTCCCCACCGGCTGTTCCACCGTGAGGCCTACCGGCTCGGGCTCCGGCTCAAGCCGGGCCAGCCCTTCGGGGTCGGGGTGTTCTTCCTCCCCCCGGACCATGAGCCCCAGACGCGCGCGGTCCGCCTGATCGAAAAGGTGCTGGAGCGGAACGGGCTCGCCTGCCTGGGCTGGCGGGAAGTGCCCACCGATCCGGGGGCGCTGGGCCCGCTCGCCCGCGCCAGCTGCCCGGCGATCCGGCAGGTGTTCGTGGGCCGGCCCCTCACGGCACCCGATGACGACGCCTGGGAGCGCGCGCTCTACCTGGCGCGGCGGGACATGGAGCGGGAGGCGGAGGCTGTCAACCTGAGCCCCTTCTTTGTCTGTTCCCTCTCCTGCCGGACCATCGTCTACAAGGCGCTGCTGACCGGGGGGCAGCTTCCGGTGTTCTTTCCCGACCTGCGCTATCCCGAGTATGAGAGCGCCGTGGCGCTCTTCCACCAGCGCTACTCCACCAACACCCTGCCCAGCTGGCCGCTGGCCCAGCCGTTCCGGATGATCGCCCACAACGGGGAGATCAACACCCTCTGGGGCAACCGCAACGCGATGGCCGCGCGCGAAGCCGATCTGGCCGCGCCTGTCTGGGGCAACGACATCGAGCGGGTGAAGCCGGTCATCTGGCCCGAAGGCAGCGATTCCGCGGGGTTCGACAACACCATGGAACTGCTGGTCCGCTCCGGCCGCGACCCGCTGCACACCATCATGATGCTGGTGCCCCAGGCCTGGGAGCGGTATGCCGACGTTGAGCCCGCCATTCGCGACTTCTACCGGTTCCACGCCCACCTGACCGAACCGTGGGACGGGCCGGCGGCGCTGGCCTTCACCGATGGGGTGATCGCCGGCGCGGCGACCGACCGGAACGGCTTGCGGCCCTGCCGCTACAAGGTGACCCGGGACCAGCTGGTGGTGGCCGGTTCCGAGGTGGGGCTGGTGGACCTCGACCCTCGCGAGGTAGTGGAGAGCGGCCGTCTCGGTCCCTGCGAGTTCATCGCGGTGGACCTGGCGCATGGCACCGTCCTGCGCAACATGGACGTGAAGCGCCGGGTGGCGTCGCGGCAGCCCTACGGCCAGTGGTGCCGGGACAACATGCAGGTGCTCACCGCGGACCCCGCCTCCCGCTACACCGCGCTGGACCCCGCCGACCTCGCCGCCCGGCAGACCGCCTTCGGCTACGGCAACGAGGACCTGCGGTTCGTGCTGGAGTCCATGGGCGGCTCCGGCCTCGATCCGGTCTGGAGCATGGGGGATGACGCCCCCATTCCGCCGCTCGCCCGCACCCCGGTGGGACTCTACAGCTTCTTCCGCCAGCGCTTCGCGCAGGTCACCAATCCGCCGATCGACCCGCTCCGGGAGTCGGTGGTGATGTCCCTCCGGGTCCACATCGGGAAGCACGGCAGCTTCCTGGTGGAGCACCCCAGCCTGGCGCGGGTGCTCCGGGTGGACCACCCGGTGGTGCTGGATGAGGAGATGGCCGCCCTGCGCAACATCCCGGGATTCTCCTGCGTCACCCTCAAGGCCGTCTGGGCGGCGGCAGAGGGACCGGAGGGGCTGCGGGCGGCGCTCGACCGGCTCTGCGCCGACGCGGAGCATGCCGCGCGGAACGGTGCCCGCCTGCTGGTGCTCAGTGACCGGGCCGCGGACGCCGAGTTCGTGCCGGTACCCATGCTGCTGGCCGTGGGCGCGGTGCGCCGGCACCTCATGGACACCGGGCTCCGCATGCGCCTCGGTATCGTGGCCGAGACCGGCGACGCCTGGGACATCCACCACTTCGCCACCCTGATCGGGTATGGCTGCGAGGTGGTGTACCCCTGGCTCGCGCTGCAATCGGTGACGGCCCTGTTCGGCGGCGCCAGCGGTCCGGCGCGGGAAGGGGAGGCGTCTCAGCCCGCGACGCCCGGCACCGGCAAGGCGCGAAAGAGCCGGTACGACGCCGCGGAACGCCCCGAGCCCGATGAGGCCCGGCGCCGGTTCCGGGCTGCCGCGGAGAAGGGGCTGCTCAAGATCATGTCGAAGATGGGCATCTCGGTGCTGCCCTCGTACAACGGCGCCCAGATCTTCGAATGCCTCGGGCTGGGGCACGAGGTGGTGCAGCGCTGCTTCCGCGGCACCGATTCGCTGATCGGCGGCATCGGGCTGGACGAGCTGGCGGAGGATGCCCTGATCAGGCACCGGACAGCGTTTGGACCTGCGGCCGGAGCAGAAGGGGTTCCGGACTACGGTCGCATCCGGTACCGGAAGGACGGGGAGGAACATGCCTGGGCTCCGCCGGTGGTGGCCGCGCTGCAGAAGGCGGTGAAGGCCGCCGAGGCCCCGGAGCCGGACGCCCATGCCGTGGGATACCAGACGTTCCGCGAGTACGTGGCCCGGGTGGAGGAGCGCCGGCCATCGAACCCGCGGGACCTGCTCGGCTTCCGGTCCGGCACCCCGGTGCCGCTGGCGGAAGTGGAGCCGGTCGAGGCCATCATGACACGGTTCATCTCCTCCGCCATGTCACTGGGCGCGCTGTCGCCGGAGGCCCATGCGACGCTTTCGATTGGCATGAACCGGATCGGCGCCCGCTCCAACTCGGGGGAAGGCGGCGAGGACCCCTTCAACTACACCCCGCTCCCCAACGGCGACCGGGTGGACAACCGGATCAAGCAGGTGGCCTCGGGGCGCTTCGGTGTCACGGCCGAGTACCTGGTCCGGGCCGAAGAGCTGGAGATCAAGGTCGTCCAGGGGGCGAAGCCGGGCGAAGGAGGCCAGCTCCCGGGACACAAGGTGACCGAGCTGATCGCGCGGCTCCGCCATTCGGTGCCGGGAATTCCGCTCATCTCCCCTCCCCCGCACCACGACATCTATTCGATCGAGGACCTGGCGCAGCTGATCCTCGACCTCAAGACCATCAATCCCCGGGCTCGGGTCGGGGTAAAGCTGGTGGCGGAATCGGGCGTGGGCACCGTCGCCGCGGGGGTGGCGAAGGCCTACGCCGATTACGTCCTGATCGCCGGGCACAGCGGCGGCACGGGCGCGTCGCCGCTGTCCTCCATCAAGCACGCCGGCAGCCCCTGGGAACTGGGGCTGGCGGAGGCCCAGGCCATGCTCGTGGCCAGCGGCCTGCGTCACCGGATCGAGGTCCGTACCGACGGCGGGTTCAAGTCCGGCCGCGACGTGGTGATCGCGGCGCTGCTCGGCGCGGAGACCTTCGGCTTCGGCACCGCGCCGCTGGTGGCGATCGGCTGTGCCATGGCTCGGCAGTGTCACCTCAACACCTGCCCCACCGGCATCGCCACCCAGCGCCCCGAGCTCCGCTCCAAGTTCAAGGGGACGCCGGACCAGGTGGTCACCTTCTTCAGCTTCGTGGCGGAGCACGTGCGGGAGATCCTCGCGAGCCTCGGCCTCCGGAGCCTGGAGGAGGCGGTGGGCCGCGCGGACCTGCTGGTCCGGGTGGAACGGCCCGACGTGCCGCGGGCCCAGATGCTGGACCTCTCCATGCTGATGGCGCGCGCCGCCACGCTGGGCGGCACCGCGCCGCACCGGACGCTGGAGCGGAACGACCGCCCCGGGGTGATCTACCTCGACGACGAAATCCTGGAGGAGTGCGAGGGCCACCTGGCTCAGGGGCTCCCCTTCTCCGGCTTCTACGACATCCGCAACCACCACCTGGCGGTGGGAGCCCGGGTGGCCGGTGCGATCGCCCGGCGGCACGGGGATGCGGGACTTGCCCCGAACTCGGTGCACCTCCGCTTCCGGGGCAGTGCCGGACAGAGCTTCGGGGCCTTCGCCATCCGGGGCATGCACCTGGACCTGGAAGGCGAGGCGAACGACTACGTGGGCAAGGGCCTATCCGGGGGGGAGATCAGCATCCGCCCGTTCCGGCAGGCGGCGTACGCCCAGGCCACCCACGAGAACACCATCCTGGGAAACACCTGCCTCTACGGCGCCACGGGGGGCCGGCTGTTCGCCGCGGGCCAGGCCGCCAGCCGGTTCGCGGTCCGAAACTCCGGCGCCACCGCCGTGATCGAAGGCGCGGGCAACCACTGCTGCGAGTACATGACGGGCGGCCTGATCGTGGTGCTCGGCCCGGTGGGGCGGAACTTCGGCGCGGGGATGTCCAACGGCGTCGCGTACGTCCTGGACGAATCCGGGGGCTTCGCCAGCCGGGTGAACATGGACATGGTGCGGGTGGACCCCTGCACCGAGGGCGACGAGGCTACCCTGCTGACCCTGATCCACGAACACCAGGAGCGGACCGGCAGCTGGCGGGCACGGCTGCTCATTGAACGGTGGGCGGAGTTTCGTTCCTTGTTCAAGAAGGTTGTGCCCAACACCACACCGACGGCCCCATCGTTGGCCAGCACACCGGTGGTGCCCGCGCCGGAGCCGCTGCCGGTGCCGGCGGCGCATTAGGCGGGTCAGGGGGGAGTTGTCGAGTCGGAAGGATAGCCCCTGCCGCCGCGGGCGTACCCGAAAGCCGTGGGCAAGCCGCTGGGTGATGGCCAGCCACCTCCCTATCGCACCCCCGAAGCACAAGCATCCGCAACCGCAGTCGCCAGTTCACCACGAACCGTCGCATCGAAGGGTGCAGTCCACCAGCCACGGAGGGCACCGCCTGGTGAGATGACTACGAGGGTGCCCGGGAACGCGAGCGGAGTAACATCAAACAAGGGCCCGGAGGCCGCATGCACGGGCCGGAGTATCCTCAGACCCAGGGACCGAACGTCAGCGATGGAATCGGTCAGTACCACCGCGAGCGCCCCCTCCGCGCAATGGGCCGAGGCCAGCGCAGACTCGACAGCCTCGATGGCCTCCACACACGAACGACACCGGGGGTCAATCGAGTACATCATCAGCCCACGCGGCATTCCCGCGAACACTTCGGCGCGCACCGCCCGGCCTTGCCCGTCCCTCACCTCGAGGAAGAGCGGTCGGATCGGCACTGTGGATGACCCGTATGCCTTCAAGAACCGACCCTCGAGTGAGGCTGCCCGGAACTTTTGCGCCAGGCTATCGCGCTCGAGGCGGGCACTGAACGCACCAGCGAGTACCTCATTCAGGCGGGCTTGTAGCATGCGCGATCGGACGGCCCCCGCGACGGCGGCAAGCCCCAGCAGCATCACGGGCAGCGACCGCCAGAGTCCCCGCGCGTTTGCAGAGATCGACTTCACTGCCAGGGTCCGATCTGGAAAACGACCACTTGCGGCACGGGACGGGACCGCCACGCGGCGATTCTACCGTGCTTGAGGTCCGCGAGGAATCCGGGAAAGGCCCACGAGTCCGAACGGTGTGTTCTGTATCGGCCAATGGCGGCCCCGTCCGCGCTGATCAGGTCGTAGGTCAGTTCATCCGACTTCCGTTCGAAGTACGCCAATGCGATCAGATCGTTGCCACACTCCAGCCCGAGCAGAGCCGCTGCCGGCATCTCCGGCTCAACCCCGGCAATGAACGGGGGCCCCGGCCGAATTGGCGCACTCGGATCACGTCGCACCCAACGGATCTCGCTCGCCGCCGCATCACCGAATCTGACTACCTCATACACCCATGGATTCGCGTACACGAATCCATCCCCGAGGGCACACGCTCCTCCGGGCGGTGGAAGGTAGGGCCCGGTAATTGTCGCGTCACCGGGTGGCGCCCTGACCAGCCGGGCAACTCGCATGCCCTGCAGATTGTAGAGATGCAGTCGAAACGAGTCCCGAGCGACGCTGAAAGCGAGAGCCCCTCGTGGACCCCATGACATGTCCTGAATACCGGGGACAGGGATTCGAAACGAGGCCTGGAAACGGCCTCCGGTTTCGAAGATTGACACACGAGAGAGCCTCACGTCGAAGACCACCAGGAGGGAATCCCTGACCAGAAGCCTGAACGGCACCATGAACTCACCCGGGCCCTGGCCTGTCCTCCCGATCGAACGCTGGTAGCGCCCGACCGAGTCGAACACCAAGACCCTCCGCTGCGTGGGATCCGCGACGTACACGGCGCCGTCCTCCCCAAGTGCCACGTCCGCGACCATCCCGAAGGCGGAATCACCGGTGCCCGTCAGGCCCTCGGACCCGATTCTCGTATGCAACGTGAAGGCGGTGCTGTCCAACCGAGGGAACCCAGAGGGCAGGCTCGCCCTTGATGGAGCGACAAGATGTCGGACTTGCGCGGCCAGCGGCGGAGGGCAGCCAGCGGCCAGGGCGGTAGCGAGGAGTACGCCGCCGGCGTTGACCCCCTTGGTGAGTCGCTGGGCCATACCGCCTTGCCGAGGCAGTCGAGCTACACGAGCGCACACGTAAAGAAGAAGCAATCGATGAAGGCGCATGAGTCTCCCCCCTGATTCGCCCCGCAGCCGCACACAATTCCGCCCGTGTACGGGTTGATGTAGCAGAAGCAACAGGTGTGGGCAGGCTCAGCCCAAACCTCGGCGGTCCAAAGGGACAGCAGGCAGACGAGGCCGATCACGGCTGGCAGCAGCGAGCGCAATGGGAGAGTGGTACTTGAACGCATGACGACCTCCGAAAGCCCTTGGGGAGCCTGCATAGGGGGGGGGGGTACTTAAATACTTCGAAATCACGCTGAGGTTGTCAAGGGCGGAATGGGCCCGGAGCATTGCCAACGGCCCGTCTCCGCGCCCGCCGCTGCGCAGGCTTCCCGAACTGACGCTTGCGAGTTTCGGAAACCCGAAATAACTTGCTAAACAACAAGCAAGTAAGCGCGTCACCTCTGAGAGGCTGGAGAATGGACCGCTCCCCCGATCGCGAGCGCAATGCCTCACGCTCCCGTGAGGCGATCCTGGATGCGGCGGAGCAGTTGTTCGCCGAACGGGGTTACGACGCCGCCAGCCTCAACGACGTGGGGGCCGCCGCCGGGGTGTCCCGGGGCACGCCGGGCTACTTCTTCGGGGGGAAGGAACAGCTCTACCGCGCGGTCCTGGAGCGCTGCCTCGAACGGGTCCGCCAGGCGGTGCGCAGCGGGCAGGTGCGGGCGCTGGCCAGCCGCGAGCCGCCGGAGGTCGTGCTGGCCGGCGTCGTCGGGGAGTATTTCGACTTCATCCTGGCCAATCCGGCGTTCGTGCGGCTGCTGGAGCGGGAGGCGCTGGATGGCGGCCACCGCCTGGCCACCCTGCCTCCGCACCTGCAGGCGGCCCAGGAGGCCCTCGGCGCCATCGTCACCGAGCTGGCGTTCGAGCCCTCGGAGCGGGCGGAAGCCGAGCAGCTCCTCCTCAGTATGCTCGCCCTCTCCTGGTTCCACGTGGTGCATGCGCCGACCGTGCTCCAGGCGCTGGGGGTGCGTGCCGCCGATCCGGTGTTTCTTGCCGAACGGCGCCGGCATGTCGTGAACCTGGTGGTGCAGGGACTCCGCGGGCGGGTCGGCGCAACGCCGACGACCGTGGAACGTGGGCAATAGCCGGTCGCGGGTGACGGCGAGCGCCGCGCACTCCGCGCCGGAGTCCGATACCTGACTGGACCGAGAGGATCAGAGCCATGACGAACGTCCTGAGTCCCGAGCCCGGCACCGCGCGCCCGGCGACCCCGTTGGCGACGGAGAAGGAAGCCCGTGAAGTCGCGGAGGCGGCACGGGAGCAGCACTGGGAACAGCCCAGCTTCGTGCGGGAGCTGTTCGAGGGCAACCTCCGGATGGAACTGATCCATCCCTATCCCCAGCCTGACCCCGCGGAGGTCGAGCGGGCCCGGCCGTTCATGGAGAAGCTGGAGGCGTTCCTCCGCGACAACGTGGACAGCGACCTGATCGACCGGGAGCGGAAGATCCCCGCGCACGTCATCCAGGGGCTCAAGGACCTCGGCGCCTTCGGCATCAAGATCCCCACCGAGTACGGCGGCCTCGGCCTGTCCCAGTTGATGTACACCAAGGCGATCGGCCTGGTCACCAGCCAGGACGGCAGCCTGACCGCCCTGCTTTCCGCAGCCCAGTCCATCGGGGTGCCCACCCCGCTCAAGCTCTTCGGCACCCCGGAGCAGAAGAAGAAGTACCTGCCCCGCCTGGCCAAGGGCGCGATCTCCGCCTTCGCGCTCACCGAGGCGAATGTGGGCTCCGACCCGGCCGGCCTCGCGACCCATGCCGAACTCTCCGCGGACGGGACCCACTACGTCCTGAACGGCGAAAAGCTCTGGTGCACCAACGGCACCGTGGCCGAGCTGTATGTGGTGATGGCGCGGACCAGCGGCAAGAAGATCACCGCCTTCGTGGTGGAGCGGGACTGGCCGGGGGTGGAGGTGGTGCACCGGCTGCACTTCATGGGACTCAAGGGCATCGAGAACGGCGTCATCCGGTTCACCAACGTCAAGGTGCCGGTGGAGAACGTCATCTGGGGCGAAGGCAAGGGCCTCAAGCTGGCGCTGATCACGCTCAACACCGGGCGCCTCACGCTGCCGGCCTCCTGCGTGGCGGGCGCCAAGCGCTGTCTCGAGATCGTGCGGGCCTGGACCAACGAGCGGGTGCAGTGGGGGCAGGCGGTCGGGAAGCACGACGCGATTGCCCAGAAGCTGGGCCGGATGGCGGCCGAGACGTTCGCCATGGAGGCGGTGAGCGACCTGGCCAGCCTGATGGCGGATCAGGGGGGCCGGGACATCCGCCTCGAGGCGGCGATCGCGAAGATGTGGAACACCGAGCTGGGCTGGCGGATCATCGACGACACCCTGCAGATCAAGGGCGGCCGCGGCTACGAGACCGCCGACAGCCTGCGGCTCCGGGGGGAGCGCCCCGACCCGGTCGAGCGGATGATGCGCGACTTCCGCATCAACCTGATCTTCGAGGGCTCGAGCGAGATCATGCGGCTGTTCATCGCCCGCGAGGCGGTGGATACCCACCTCAAGGTCGCCGGCGCGCTGATCGACCCCAAGTCCACGGGGAGCCAGAAGTTCCAGGCCCTGCTCAAGTCGGCCGCGTTCTACGGGCTCTGGTATCCGAAGCTGTGGATTCCGTTCAAGGGGTGGTTCGGCTACGGCGCATTCGGGTCGCTCGGGCGGCACCTCCGCTTCGTGGAGCGCTCCAGCCGCCGGCTGGGCCGAACCCTCTTCCACTGCATGGTGCGCTTCGGGCCCAAGCTCGAGAAGCGTCAGGCGGTCCTCGGCCGGCTGGTGGAGATCGGGGCCGAGCTGCTCGCCATCTCCGCCGCCTGTTCCCGGGCGCAGGCCATGCTGAAGCAGAATCCCACCCAGACCGGCCCGCGGGAACTGGCCGATGTCTTCAGCCGCCAGGCGCGACGCCGGGTGGAACAGAAGTTCCGCGAGGTCTGGGCCAACGACGACGTGGCCACGTACCAGACCGCGCGGCACTTCCTGGACGACCACTTCCTCTGGCTGGAAGCCGGGATGGTCCGGGACGCCTCGAAGGCCTGAGGCGGACTCCTCAGCACCGCGCGGGGCGGGCCCTCCGGCCCGCCCCGCGCTGCGTTGGCCACCCCCGACAGCGGGCCGGAGGGTGGCCCCTCAGGGAGAGGCCGTCGTGCAGGTGACGTACCGCTGGGACCACTGCGCCGCGACCTGCACCGGGCTCGTGGAGCCGGATTGGGTCTGCCGCCCCTCGCCCACGATGGTTCCGCACTGGTTCACGCCCGTGGCGAAGGCCCGTCCGCTGGCCGGCACCGGCAGGGTGGTGAACTTGGTCCCGTAGGCAAAGGCGACGTACTGGCCGCCGACGATGCGCTCCCCAACGATGACCCCGCCGGCTCCCACGTCGTAGCCCACGGCATACGTGTCACTGGGAGAAAGGTCCTCGACGGTGGTGCCGTTCACCTGCCACCGGGCCAGGTGCGTCAGGCTGGGCGACCCGGCGATCGTGATGGAGCCGACGATCGCGCCCGCGGCGTTGATGGCCTCGGCGGAGCCCTTGAAATCGCCCGGCAGCAGCACCGCGAGGTAGGTATTGGAGCCGCTCGCGGCCGGCTTCCAGATGGTGGCGCGGGTGGCGAGCGCGCCGCCCTGGATCGGGGTATAGCTCTTCCCGACCACAAACCCGGACGCGTTGATGTCGTTCGCCTCGGCGTTCAGGTAGCCGTTGGCCGGCGCCAGGTCGATCCGGGTGCCGTTGGGCCGGCGCAGGAAGCCGTGCTTGCGGATGACGCCGCCGGCCATCGCGATCTCGCTCCAGCCCACCACGTCGCCAGCGGCGTTGATGGCCCGGGCCTCCGCGGCGGCGCCGCCCGACAAGGTGCCGAGGTCGCTGACCGTGTGCCCCGAGCCGGATGGGGTCCACTGGAGGGCGCGGAAGTTGTAGGTCCCATCGCCCGGAGCGCTGTAACCGACAATCCGGCCCCCCAGATTGATCTCGAGGGGGAAGATGCTGCCGTTAGTGCCCAGCCCGGCCGGCCGTGGCAGGGAGGCCACCACCCCGGCCCGCTTCACGAACGCCCCGACGCCCAGGCAGGCGGAATGGCCCACGACGGCCCCGGAGTCGTTGATCCCGTAGCCGGTGTCCTGGCATCCGGGATTGATGACCGCAGAGAAGATGTACGGGTTGATCGGGGGCAGCGTGAGCGCCGCCTGCGTCTCGGTTTCCACCGACGGACTGGTCGTGTCACAGGCCAGCGACAGCAGGCCCGCCACCATGGCCAACCCAAGAGCGCCTCGTTCCGTCTTCATCTGTCTTCCCCCTGGTCCCGCTGGTCCGCTGGAGTTGCTCGTGGCCGCCCAGAGATCAACGCGTGCGGGGGAGGGGAATTCTCACCGATGAGGGGGATGGGAGCGGCGCCCCGCATCCGGCGCCGGGCGGTGCTGCGCCCGGCAGCGCAAGTCACTAGAATTCCGGCACGCCGCCCCCAGGGTTCCGGGCGGGAACGCCAGCCGAAGGAGTGCCCGACCGATGGCCATCGCCGAAGGCCGCTCCCTCCCGTTCGTGGGGCCGGAGCACGTGGACGTTGCCGTGCTCGAGACCTTTCCCTACGACGGACCCGAGCAGGAGATCGTCACCGAGACCGACGAATTCAGCGCCGTCTGCCCCTACAGCGGGCTGCCGGACTTCGCCACGCTGGTGATCCGCTACGTCCCGGGAGGGAAATGCATCGAGCTCAAGAGCCTCAAGTACTACGTCACCAGCTACCGCAACGTGGGGATCTTCCAGGAGCACGCCACCGGCAAGATCGCCGAAGACCTGCATCGCTGCCTGGCGCCCAAGTGGCTCGAGGTCCGCACGGTCTACAACGTGCGCGGCGGTTTCCTCACGACCTGCACGGTGCGGCTGCCGCGGACCTGAGGAGCCCCCTCAGGAGCCCTCGACCGCGCGGCGGAAGTCCGCCGAATCCATCGCCGCGGCGGCCTGCCGCAGCGCCCCGCACCAGGCCACGCCAAAGGCCTGCTCATAGTGGAAGTCCCCGGACGACTGGCCCTTTCCGATCAGCGTATCGCCGGTGAAGGTCCGGCTCCAGCTCGGGGCCACCCCGGGCGAGCCCACCTCGAGGTCCAGGACCACCACGCCCCGGAGTCCTCGACGGCGCTTGTCTCGCCTGCCGGCGTGGTAGGTCACGTCACTCCGGATCAGCGTGGCCTGAAGCATGGTGCTCCCCTCGGGCGCCGCGGCGGAATCCACGACGACGATATTGCGCCGCGCCAGCAGCACCGGAAGGTCCCGCGCGGCCGCGCGGCGGAGGCCGGGCTTGAGCACCTGCGCCGTCTGGTCATCGATCTCCTCCCACGCGTCGCCGTCCCCCTCACCGAACACCTCCCGCTCCTGCACCCAGGTGAGCGTGTCCCCCTGGCGCCGCTCGTCGCCGATCGGGGCGAGGGTCAGCGCCACCACTCCCGTGCCCGGCCCCGGTGTTGCCGCTTCTTGCTCAGCCACATCGCCGGCCCGGCAGCTCAGCCGGAGGGTGCCGTCCCCCGTGTCGAGCGCCTCGGCCACGGCCTGGTTCATGGCCGACGTGACCATCGAGGCGCAACCGGCGGACACCAGCGCTGCGAGGAGGAGGATGGTGGAACGCATGGACCACTCCACGTGAGGGAGGAGGAGCAACGCGCCTACCGCGCCACCCCCGGGCTCGGCTTGGCCACCGACGGGGGCGTCACCTCGGTGCGGGTGCCGCGGGGGAGCAACTCCGGCAGGTTCGCCAGCTGATACGCGGTCACCGCCAGCACCGCCGCCGCCTGGCGCAGGTCGCCCCCGATCGCCTTGTCGAAGGTGTCGCTCTGGGAATGGTGGGTGTGGTTGTAGCCCCGCGTCTCCTGATCGAAGTTGAACGCCGGCACCCCGTAGGGCACGAACGCCAGGTGGTCGGTTCCGCCCTTCATCCCCTGCCGCACCCCGCCCGCGCCGAGCCCGGCCACCGGCGCCAGCAAGTCCTTCCAGAGCTGTTCCAGTTCATCCCGTCCCTGCAGTGCCTGCCCGGTGATCATTCCGGTGCCGTTGTCGAGCACCAGCACCGCCTGGATGCTGTCGGCGGTGGCGGCATGTGCCGCCGCGTAGGCCCGGGAGCCCAGCAGCCCCTGTTCTTCGCCGCTGAACAGGATGAACCGGATGGTCCGCTTCGGGGTAAGGCCCGAGGCCTTGATGACCCGCGCCGCCTCCAGCACCGCCACCGAGGAGGCGCCGTTGTCCGTCACGCCCTGCGCCACGTCCCAGCTGTCGAGGTGGGCGCCCAGGATCACCACCTGCCCGGGCCACTCACTGCCCCGGATCTCGCCGATGGTGTTCCACTGCTCGACCGGCGCCTTCCCGATCCGGTTCTCGATCCGGGCCTCCAGCCGCGGCGTGCCCCCCGCCCCGATCTGCCGGGTGAACATCAGGAAATCCTCGTGGCTCACCACCAGGTTCGGGAGCGGCGAGACCCGGTTGGGCGAGCCGGACATGGTGACCAGGGCGTGTTCCTTGCCGCCGTCGGTGAGGGTCCCGAGCGCGCCCATCTTCCGAAGCACGTAGGGCCGGTCGATCCCGAACTGCTGCCGGGCGTCCCGCGCCGCCTTCGAGGTGTCGGCGTTGAGCTGACGGGCGAGCCCCTGCCGCCGCTCCTGCTCCGCCCGCCGGGCGGCGGAGTCCGCCGCCGTCATCGCGGGCCCATCCGGGTTCCAGACCAGGGCGGTGTCGCTGATGATCAGCCACGCCCCCCGGATGCGCTCGCGGTACACCGCAAGGCTTTCCGGCGTGGCGGCATTGACCCGCACGATGGGGCCGGCCAGCGCCTTCCCCCCGGTGCCCTCGGTCCAGGCCCAGCTCCATGCGGTCACCGCGCGCGGAAAGGGCGACAGCAGCCGCACGGCGATCGGCCCCCGCTCCCAGGTCACGCCGAAGGGATACGCCTCGAGCGACGCGGAGAGGCCGTACCCCCGGAACCGCTCCACGAACCAGTCATTGGCGCGGCGCATCGCCGGCGACCCGGAGAGCCGGGGCCCGATCATGTCACTCAGGTACTGCAGGTTGGGCATCAGCTCCGAACGCTGGAGCGCCTCCTCGATGAGGCGGCCGGCGCCGGTAGTGTCGACCGGCAGCTGGGCGCGCGCGGCACCAGGGGCGAGGGACAGGACCAGCAGCAACCAGCGACGCATGGTGGGGTCTCCGAAACGCCGTGACGGAGCATCACGGCCAGCAGGGGAACGACACGGGGCGCGCCCTGGCGGCCGCGCCCCCGAATCTGTCCCCCCGGCCCCGGCGCCCGCTAGCCTCGGGTCCAGCGCTTGGGGAGGGACATGTAGTACCCGGTGAGCACCGCCACCAGGGAGACCACGCTGGCGAGCACCAGCAGCCAGCGTATCGGGCCGCGCGGCAGCCCCAGCACCTTGAGCGTGGCGAAGGTGTGCAGGTTGTGCATGGTGAGGTGCATCCGCTTGGAGCTGGTGCTGGTGCCCAGCACGCCGTCCCGCTGGCTCAGGTGGACCAGGGTGCCGGCCGCGTCGTCCAGCGTGACCCGCCACACCGGGAGGCTGCCATTGCCGTACCCGCGATCGTAGGACCGGATCAGCTCGGCCGACCGGATCCCGGCGCCGGGGACCGTTTCCGCCGCCAGCCGCCGGGCGAGCGCCTCGTCGACGAGGAACCGCACCCCGCGCTCCGCGTCCACCAGGACCGTCCGTCCCTTCCCCCGGACGCGGTAGATGAAATGGGGCCCCAGCCGCTCGAATTCCACCGCGCGGACGCCGGTGAGCGCGCTGTCCCCACTGGTGGCGAGAGCAAGCGCTGCAGCGGGAGCCACCGTGGCCCGGCTGAAGTCCGGCGGCGCCTCTCCCGTGCCCTTCGGCGTATCGCCACCCGCGATCAGGATGCCGGTCACGATCCACATCAGGAGGATCACCCCGATCCCGATGCCGACCCATTTGTGCACCTTGAAGATCAGCCTGCGCACGGCTTCCCCCTAGAGTCCCGCCAGCCGCAAGGCCAGCGTGTTGATCCGATCCGCATCCGGCAGGGCGGCGATCCAGCGCGCGGGCACGGCGTCCACTCCGTCCCGCGCCCCGAGCAGCCCACCGGCCACCGCCGCATTGGTGTCGGTGTCCCCACCGGCGTTCGCCAGCCACGTCACCCCCCGCTCGAGGTCGGGCTCGTGATACGCGAACCAGAGGGCGATCTCCACCCCGTGGATCACGTAGCCGGCGGAGGGACCGGCGACCGGCAGCTCCTCCCGCCGCTCGAGCGGCACCCGGCGCACCGCCGCCAGGAGCTCCTCCGGGGCGTGGTTCTCCCGCAACACCTCCAGCACGTCGCCAATGAAGTCCCGCCTGCCGTGCAGGAAGCAGGCCGCGGCCACGTTCACCGCCACCGCCCCCCAGCCGCAGCGCTCGTCCGGGTGGGTGAGGGTCGCGGTATGGTAGGTGCCGCTGACCAGGTTCTTCGGCTGCTGGAAGGTCCGGAGGGCGAGCGGGAGGCAGCGGGAGATGGTGCCGTTCCCCGCCTGGCCGCCGGTGGACGAGGGGGGCGCGTCATGCACCTTGATGTGCTGCAGCGCCCGCCGGGTCCAGTTGCCGATCCCGCGCCCATCCCGCTCGGCCCAGTCGGCCCAGCGCAGGGCGAGGCGGCGGAGGTCCACCTCCGGCTCCAGCAGCTCCTCCGCCAGGATCAACGTCAGCGCCAGGTCGTCATCGTGGGGAGAGTCGGGGGTGTCCTGCCGCACGACATCCCGGACGCCGCCCGGAAACCGGGCCTGGATCAGGTCCGGAGTATGAAGAAACTCGGTGGGAACGCCAAGCACGTTGCCGGTGGCGAATCCGAGCAGGGCGCCACGGGCGCGGGACGCGAGATCGGGAGCGGGCATCGGGGGAAAATCTATCACCGCCAGGGTGAGTGCTGGATGAACCGCGACCGGGCGCGGACCCATTTCGCCGGCCGCCCCGGCGGGGCTATCTTTGCGGCCCGACCCCCCGGTACCGCCTCCTGGAGCGACGAGTGGCCAAGGACACCCTGACGATCACCGACAACCGGACCGGCAAGCAATACGAAGTCCCCATCGCCGATGGGACCATCAAGGCCGCCGACCTCAAGCAGATCAAGGTGGCCGACGACGACTTCGGGCTGATGTCCTACGACCCGGCCTACCTCAATACCGCCTCCTGCCGGAGCGCCATCACCTTCATCGACGGCGACAAGGGCATCCTCCGCTACCGGGGATACCCGATCGACCAGGTCGCGGAGAAGGCCAGCTTCCTCGAGACGGCCTACCTCCTGTTCGAGGGGGAGCTCCCCACCCGCGCCCAGCTGGACAAGTGGGAGAGCGACGTCCGGTATCACACCTACGTTCACACCAACGTGATCAAGTTCATGGAGGGCTTCCGCTACGACGCCCACCCCATGGGCATGCTGCTCGGCGCGGTGGGGGCGCTCTCCACCTTCTACCCCGACGCCAAGGACATCGAGGACCCGCACAACCGCTACCTGCAGCGCATCCGCCTGATCGCCAAGCTGCCCACGATCGCCGCGTTCGCGTTCCGCCACAGCCGGGGCCTCCCCTACGTCTTTCCGCGGAATGAGCTGAGCTACATCGGCAACTTCGTGAACATGACGTTCGAGATCGGCGGCAAGCACGAGCCCAACCCGGTGCTGCAGCGCGCCCTCGAGATCCTGCTCATCCTCCACGCCGATCACGAGCAGAACTGCTCCACCAGCGCGGTGCGGAGCGTGGGGTCCTCCCAGGTGGATCCGTTTTCCGCCGTCTCCGCCGGCATCGCGGCGCTGTACGGGCCGTTGCATGGCGGGGCCAACGAGGCGGTGCTGCGGATGCTGGACGAGATCGGCGACAAGAGCCAGATCCCGGCCTTCATCGCGCGGGTCAAGAGCGGTGCGGGCGAGCGGCTCATGGGCTTCGGCCACCGGGTCTACAAGTCCTACGACCCGCGCGCCAAGCTGATCAAGAAGGTGGCCTACGACGTCTTCGAGCAGACCGGCCTGAATCCCAAGCTGGAGATCGCGCTGGAGCTGGAGCGGATCGCGCTGGAGGACGAGTACTTCATGAAGCGGAAGCTCTACCCCAACGTGGACTTCTATTCCGGGCTCATCTACCAGGCGATGGGCTACCCCACCGAGTACTTCACGGTGCTGTTCGCGCTGGGACGGCTGCCGGGCTGGATCAGCCAGTGGGAGGAGATGCTGCGGGACAAGGAGCAGAAGATCGCCCGCCCGCGGCAGATCTACATCGGGCACCCGGAGCGCCAGTTCGAGAGCAAGCTCGCCGAGCAGAGCCCGCGCGCCCGGAAGGATTCGATCCGGAAGTGAGTC
>JANRJZ010000134.1:0-2482 GCA_033763675.1 Gemmatimonadota bacterium | reverse complement strand
GCTCGCGCCCTGGTGCCGGTCGGCGAAATACAGGAAGGTGTCCCCCGCGCCGATCTCCCCCAGGTCGTGGATCAGCGCCAGCTTCAGCAGCTTCTCCAGCGAGATGTCCCGCTCCAGGTGGCTCGCCAGGGCCCAGGCGGCCAGCGCCACGTGCCAGGAATGCTCGCCGGAGTTCTCCCGCCGCTCGCCGCCGCTGATGTAGGTGCGGCGCTCGATCAGCTTGAGCGCGTCGATCTCCAGGAGGAACTCGGCGATAGCCGGCAGCGGCACGCTCACCGGATCAGCCCGCCAATATGCCGCTCGCTCTCCACCCCGAAGAACGCCTGGGGCCGCGACGGCTCCATCCCTTCCTTCCGCTCCCGCACGCCGATCTCGGCGCTGGCCCGCGTGAACGCTTCCCGCAGTGATGGCGCGCCTGGCAGCGCGTCGCGGAAGAACGCCTCGCCGAAGTAGGTGAGGTCCCGGTCGTCGGCGCAGCCGAAGGAAGTGCGGTCGGAGGCGGCGGCGGCCAGGATGATCGAGTAGTCGTCCTTCAGCGCATCGATGAAGCCGCCGGAGAAGCAGGCCGAGATCACCACGACTTTCCAGCGGATCCCCGCGTCCCGGATCGCGTCGGCCAGTTCCGCCGCGCGGAGCTGGGCGAGGGGCAGCGTGCCGTTCTCCACCACCAGCTCCGCCCCTTCGGCGCCGTGGGACGACAGCACCAGGAACAGCACGTCGGTCGCCAGGTCCATCCGCTGGGCGATGGCGCGAAGGGCATGGCGGAGGCCGGAGGTTGTCGCCAGGGGCAGCGCCGTGAGGTTCCGCTGGTCGTTCACGAGGCGCACGCTCCGGTCCAGGGAGCCGAACCGGTTGCCGATCACCCGTGCAGCCAGCTCCACCTCCTCGGCAAAGACCTTCTGCCCGCCGAAGCCGGCGAAGCCCAGGAAGTAGGCGTTCGGCCGGCCCGGCTCCCGGGGCGCGATCTCACCGACGGCCCGGTCGATACGCTCCGGCTGCTCGAACAGCAGCCGCTCGCCGTTGAACCAGGCGGCCGGCGGGTCGCCCGCGGTTTCCGCCTCCTCCGCGTACCAGACGTAGGGCCGCACGTACAGGTAGTCGCTCGCCCAGCCGAAGCCCACCGCGGTCATGACGCTGAGCCAGACCGCGAGCAGCTGGCGCTGGCCGGTGACCCGCCGGAGCCCCCACGCGAGCACGCCGGCAACCAGCACCAGCACGGCAAGCGACACCGCCTGGTCGGCCCGGTCGGACGCCGCGACAGATCCGCCCCATACCAGCAGCACCGTTGGCGGCGCACAGAGCGCCAGCAGGAAGAGACTCTGGCGGTACGGCACCCGGGGCAGCGCCGACCGGGAGGCGACCCACGCGACGAGCAGCAGGCCGACCACGTACCAGGCCAGGCCGCTCGCGCCGAAGGGGAACAGCTCGGGATTCGCGCCGGCCTGCTGGTAGTCGCCGAGGACCCAGAGGGCCAGGCTCACTGCCAGCAGGAGGATGATCGGCCAGTCGCTCCGGACCACCGGCTTGCCGTCGCTCATGGAGTCCCTCGCCGCGCCCCCGGGTTGCGTCCCACGGGAACGAAGCATAGTCCATCGGCCGGGCCCCACCCCGCCGGGACGGCTGCAGGGACGGCCGCAGGGACGGCCTCAGGCCCGGGGCAGCAGCTGCCCGTCCGCGTCGATGCAGATCCGGTTCGACCGGTCGCTGGGCATGGGCGCGGAGTTCACGCGCACGGCCTCGATCCAGAAGCAGGCGTTCGCATCCCGGGTGTCCATGCCCCAGTAGACGTTGGTCACCGTCGGGCTGATCTCGGCCACTTCCTCCGGCTGGCCGCCGGCGGCCTGGCGGAACATGGCGAAGTGGGACAGGTCGGTGGCGATGTTGCCGTTCTCGAGCCGGGTCGGCGGCACCCAGGACCAGCTGCCCCGCCGTCCGGACAGGGGCAGGTTGGCGGGGCACGGGCCCGGTGACCCGCACCTGGGCGGTTTCAGGATGACGGGCCGCGCGACTGTACTGGCTGCGCCGGATGCCGTGCCCGGGACCACGATGAAGATGCCGCCCGCTGCCGCCTGAGCCCGCTCCTGGCAGCTGGCCCGGGCCCGGGCCTCGTCGGGCCAGGCCGCGACCACCGTGCCGTCGGCGCCCTGGCAGACCCAGCGGTTCCTGGCCGGGTCGGGGCCGCCCGCGACAGCGACGGCGAGCGCCAGCAACCCGGCACAGGCCGTGCCCATCCGCCATTGCCAGCGCGCTCCGGTCATGGGGCGAGTTATACGCCGCGGCGGGTGCCCTGGTCTGCCGGGCAAACCACTTAGCGGGGCGAGTCCCTGCCGCCTGCTGCACCGCTAAGGATGCAACGGGGCGCTCAGGGCCTTCTGCCCGGCCCGTACTCCAGCAGCTTCTTCGCGAACTCCAGGTCCCTCCGCACCAGCGCCGCGTCCGCCGCGAACTTCGCGTCGGTCATGTCCGGCATGCGGAACAGCGT
>JANRJZ010000133.1:0-2626 GCA_033763675.1 Gemmatimonadota bacterium | reverse complement strand
CAGCTGCGCCTCGGCGTGGAGCGTGACCAGCTCCGGCGGGCGGTCGGGAGAGGCGGTGCGGCCGAGCAGCCGCGACACCTCCCCCCACTCCCCCCTGGCCGCCAGCGCCCGCGCCGCGGTCACCGGGTCGTCG
Organism: Gemmatimonadota bacterium; assembly: GCA_033763675.1. Classification (GTDB taxonomy): domain Bacteria; phylum Gemmatimonadota; class Gemmatimonadetes; order Gemmatimonadales; family GWC2-71-9; genus JADJOM01. The sequence continues at coordinate 2,493 of JANRJZ010000133.1, read as the reverse complement.
CCACCCCTCAGCGGATCAGCCACGCGCCTGCCCCCGGCCTCAGTACGCGACCGCGTAGCGGGTGAAGCCGTCTATCCCCGCGCTGACCCGTTCCAGCGACTGGTCCACCTGGCTCGGAACCGGGGTGAACGGGTCGGCCTCCGTCTCCTGCCGCCAGAGGGCGAGGCCCGGCTCCAGCGCCTCGTCGGCGGCGTCCACCACGCCGTCCCCGTTGATGTCGTCATCGGTCTGGCCGTAGCCGAAGGTGAGGATGGCGGGGTCGGCGGCCGAGAAGCCGAGGCCGGCGGGCTGGAACCAGACGATGCCGCGATCCTGTTCCAGGACCTCGATGGTGATCAGGACCGAGTCGCCCGGGGCGACCGGGGAGCCGCCGGGATGGGTGAGCAGGGAGTTGGGGCCCAGCTCCAGCCGCACCAGCTCCACCGAATCGGTCGCGCCCGGCACCGGGTGATACCAGAGGCTGCCCGACCGCGCCTGGCCACGCACGGCGTAGAACATGACCTTGGTCTCGGCCAGGGAGGGGGCATCATCGGCCTCACAGAGGAAGGTCGGGCCGCCCACGCCACCATCGTCGGCGTCGTCGTCGCAGTCGTCGTCTCCCGATCCGCCGCCGCTCCCGCCGCCCCCATTCGAGCCGCCATCATCATCATCGTCGTCATCGTCGTCGTCGGTGCACTCGCCGGTGCACTCGGGCAGGCCGGGACCCTGGGTCCCGGCCGAAGAATCCAGGCCGGTGGTCGGGGCGCACCCCGCCAGCCCGCCGACCAGCAGCAGCGCGATGAGGTAGCGCAGGTGCGCGGGCATCCGTTCAGGCTTGAGGGCCGTCATCGTGGTCTCCGAAGTCGTCAGGGGGGTCGTTCCGGGATTTCAGGAGGCGGAGCAGCCGGGCGCGGGAGATGCCGAGCCGGCGCGCCGCCTCGCTCTTGTTGCCGTCGCACAGGGGGGTCATGGCGCCGGCGGCGGAATGGGCGATCTGGTCCAGGCTCGCCGGGACGGCCAGCACATTGGCATCGGCGGCGGGTGGGGCATTGCCGAGGTCGAGGTCAGCGGTGTCGAGCGTCCGGCGTGGGGCGAGCAGGACCGCCCGCTCGATCACGTTGCGCAGTTCGCGGACGTTGCCCGGCCAGGCATGGAGGCGAAGGGTCTGGAGGGCCGCGGTGGTGAGCGACGGCTCCGGCCGGTCGTAATCGGCGGCGAAACGGGCGAGGAAGTGGCGTGCCAGGGAGGCGATGTCCTCCCGCCTGGTCCGCAGCGCGGGCATCCGGATGGTGACGACGTTGAGCCGGTGGTAGAGGTCTTCCCGGAAGGTCCCCTCGGTGACGGAGCGGGCCAGGTCCACGTGGGTGGCCGCCAGCAGCCGGACGTCCACGGGGCGGAGCCGAGTATCGCCCAGTCGTCGCACCGTCCGCTGGTCAATGACCCGCAGGAGCTTGCCCTGCAGCGGGAGCGGCAGGTGGCCGATCTCGTCGAGGAAGAGGGTGCCGCCGTTGGCGGCCTCGAACAGCCCGGGCTTGGTCACCGTGGCGCCGGTGAAGGCGCCCTGCTCGTGGCCGAACAGCTCGCTCTCGAGCAGCTGGTCGGGGATAGCCGCGCAATTGATATCCACGAACGGGGCGCTCCGGCGCGGGCCGTTGTAGTGGATGGCCTTCGCCAGCAGCTCCTTGCCGGTGCCGGTCTCGCCGGTGATCAGGACGTTCACCGTGCGGTGGGGGATCACCCGGGCGGCGCGCTGCAAGGTGTCGCGCAGCGCCCGGCTGTGCCCGATCATCCCCTCGAACCGGTACTTGGCCGCCTCCCGCTCGGCGAAGGCCTGGCCGGTGAGCCGCCCCCGCAACCGGACCGCGCGCTCCTGCACCCAGGAACGGAGCAGCTCGCCGTCCTGCGGCAGGGCGAAGTACTCCGCCGCCCCGGCCCGGGTGAGCGCGATGGCCAGCCGGTGGTCCGCGACGGCGCCGACCACCACCCGCTCCGCCGCCCCGGGGCCAAGCTGGCGAATGGCGGCCTCCGCCTCCTCCTCCACCCCGCCGGCGGCGACCACCGCGATCCCCTCACGGGCAGGGTCGCTGCCGGCGCAATCGGTCGCGAGCATCAGCTCGAGTCCCAACTCAGCGGCCAGCGCAGGCCAGACCGTTCCGAAGGAATCGCTCAGGGCGAGGACCTGGAGGGCGAGCGGGGCCGCGGGCGGGGCCACCAGCACTTCGCCGGGGGGATCCATGAGCGACTCCTGGCTCACCCCGGGCTCCGGCGTCTGCACCCTACTCCCGCCTGCCGCATCTACCGAGCTCTCAGAGGTTGACGGGGGGTACCAAAGCAGCGCCGGTGCCACCCCCCTTGGCGTGGTCCAACCTCCACTGGCTACGGCGTTTAACCGCGTTCGGCCGGGCCGCCGGCCAGCCCGATGGTGCATCGCCTCATTGCGACCTGTATCACGGTGGCACAGCTCGGCTTTGGTGTCCCGAGGCGTTCAAGGCTGGTGGACGCCGCGCCGGGTTG
>JANRJZ010000132.1:0-16331 GCA_033763675.1 Gemmatimonadota bacterium | reverse complement strand
GCCCAATCGCCCAATCGCCCAATCGCCCAATCGCCCAATCGCCCAATCGCCCAATCGCCCAATCGCCCAATCGCCCAATCGCCCAATCGCCCAATCGCCCAATCGCCCAATCGCCCAACCGCCCAACCGCCCGCCACACTCGACTTTTTCCCTCGCGCGCGCTAAGCTCGGCGAGCCCCTCCATACTTCCCGCCGGAGCCCCCGCATGGCCCGCATCATTGACCTCAAGACTCCCGTTCCCGGCCCCGCCAGCCTGGCGCTCCTTGCCCGGCGGCAGAAGGCGGTCCCCAAGACGGTGTCGCAGGTGACGCCGCTGGCGGTGGCCACCGCGGAGAACGCGGTGCTCACCGATCTCGACGGCAACCGGCTCATCGATTTCGGCAGCGGGATCGGGGTGCTCAACGCCGGGCACCGGAACGCCAAGGTGGTGCAGGCGGTGAAGGACCAACTCGACCGATTCACCCATCTCTGCTTCCAGATCTCGATGTACGGTCCCTACGTGGAACTGGCGGAGCGGATCAACGCCATCACGCCGGGCAGCCACGAGAAGCGGACCTTCTTCGCCAACAGCGGCGCGGAGGCGGTGGACAATGCGGTGAAGGTGGCGCGCCGGGCCACCGGGCGGCAGGCGATCGTCTGCTTCGAGCATGCCTTCCACGGCCGGACCTACCTGGGGATGAGCCTCACCTCGAAGTCGGTGCCGTACAAGGCGGGGTTCGGGCCGTTCGTGCCGGAGATCTACCGGATTCCGTTTCCGTACTGCTATCGCTGTGAACGCGGGCCAACGGACCGACGGGCCGACGGGCCGTGCTGCATGGCGGAGCGGTCCTACTTCGACCGGCTGTTCGCCAGCTACGTCGAGCCGGCCTCGGTCGCGGCGATCATCATCGAGCCGCAGGTTGGGGAGGGCGGGTTCATCCCGGCGCCAAAGGACTTCATGACGGCGCTGGCGGCGTTCGCCAAGGACAATGGCATCCTGCTCATCGCCGACGAGATCCAGACCGGCTTCGGCCGGACCGGGAAGCTCTTTGCCTGCGAGCACTACGACCTGGTGCCGGACATCATCGTCACCGCCAAGTCGCTGGCCGGCGGGTTGCCGCTGGCGGCGATCACCGGGCGGGCGGAGCTGATGGAAGTAGGCCACGTCGGCGGGCTGGGCGGGACCTACGGCGGCAACCCGCTGGCCTGCGCCGCCGCGCTTGCGGTGCTGGACGTGATGGAAGAGGATCACCTGGCCGCGCGCGGTGTGGTCGTGGGAGACCGGATCCGGGCCCGGTTCCTCGAGTGGCAGCGCCGCTATCCCGAGATCGGCGATGTGCGCGGCCTGGGCGGCATGGTGGCCATGGAACTGGTAAAGGACCCGGCCACCAAGGAGCCCGCCAAGGAGCTGACCGGGAAGATCGCGGCCGAGGCGCTCAAGCGCGGGCTGCTGCTGCTCACCGCCGGCACCTTCGGCAACGTGATCCGGGTGCTGGTGCCGCTCACCGTCGAGGACGCGGTGCTCGAGGAGGGCCTCGGTGTGATGGAAGAGGCCCTGCGCGCCGCGGTGGGCAGATGATCGGCCGCGGCCGCCTGGCATCCGCGTACGCCGCCGAGCAGCGGCGGTTCGAGGAGACCCACCCGGCGTCCCGGGCGCTGGCGGAGCGGGCGCGGGCCAGCCTGCTCGACGGTGTCCCGATGCACTGGATGGTGAAGTGGGCCGGCGGCTTTCCGCTGTTCGTGCGGGAGGGCGCGGGCGCCCACTTCACCGACGTGGATGGCCATCGCTACCTCGATCTCTGCCTCGGCGATACCGGCGCCATGACCGGGCATGCGCCGCCGGTGACGGTGGAGGCGGTGACGCGGCAGGCGGCGCGCGGCTTCACCTTCATGCTGCCGGCGGAAGATCACCTCTGGGTGGCGGAGGAGCTGGGCCGGCGCTTCGGGCTGCGCTACTGGCAGTTCGCCATGACGGCCACCGACGCCAACCGCTTCGCCATCCGGCTGGCCCGGATGCTCACCGGCCGGCCGAAGATCCTGGTGCACAACTGGTGTTACCACGGCACCGTGGACGAGACCTTTGCCACGCTGGAGGGTGGCGTGGTGCGGCCGCGGCCCGGCAATCTGGGACCGCCGGTGGATCCGGCGCTCACCACCCGGGTGGTCGAGTTCAACGACGTGGCGGCGCTGGAACGGGAGCTGGCGCACGGGGACGTGGCTTGCGTCCTCTGCGAGCCGGCGATGACCAACATCGGGATCATCCACCCGGAGCCGGGCTACCACGAGGCGCTGCGCGCCCTCACCCGGAAGCACGGCGCGCTCCTGATCATTGACGAGACCCACACCATCTGCGCCGGGCCCGGCGGCTACACGCGGGCTCATGGCCTTGCACCTGACCTGCTCACGATCGGCAAGCCGATCGGCGGCGGGGTGCCGTGCGCCGTGTACGGCTTCACGGCGGAGGTCGGGGCGCGGCTCCAGGGAAAAATCGCGCTGGCGGAGTCGGATACCGGCGGCATCGGCGGGACGCTGGCCGGGAACGCCTTCGCGCTCGCCGCGATGCGCGCCACCCTGGAGCACGTGCTCACGGAGGCGGCGTACGCCCGGACCATCCCGCTGGCGGAGCGGTTCCAGGCGGGCGTGGAAGGGGTGATCCGCGAGTTCCGGCTGCCGTGGATCGTGAAGCGGCTGGGGTGCCGGGCGGAGTACTGGTTCCGCCCCGAGCCGCCGCGGAACGGCGCCGAGGCCGCCGCGGCGACCGACCTGGAGCTGGACCGTTACATGCACCTCTTCGCGCTCAACCGCGGGATCCTGCTCACCCCCTTCCACAACATGGCGCTCATCGCGCCGGCCACGACCGAGGCGGACATCGACCGGCACACGGCGGTGTTCCGGGAGAGCGTCGTGTCGCTGGTGGGGCACTGATCGCGGCGCAGGCGCAGTTCCCGCTCCCGCCCGCCCAGCATCTTCCTCCATGATCGAGTCCATCCTCTGGCAGGCGCTCTCGCCCGCACCGGCGGTACCGCTCCTCAAGGAGCTGCCGGAGCGGGTGGACGCGGCGGTCATCGGTGGCGGCTACACCGGTCTCGCCGCGGCGCGGGCGCTGGCGCAGGGGGGCGCGTCGGTGGTGGTGCTGGAGCAGCACCGGGTGGGCGCCGGGGCCAGCAGCCGGAACGGCGGCATGGTGCTGCCGGGCTACAAGGCGGACCTCCCCGACCTGGTGCGGCGGCACGGGCTCGCGCTGGCGCGGAGGCTGTGGGACGATTCGCTCGCCGCGATCGGGTTCGTGGAGTCGCTCATCGCCACGGAGGGAATCGCCTGCGACTGGCGCCGGGCTGGCCACGTCACCCTCGCCGCCAAGCCGTCCCACCTGGGGCCGCTCGAAGGGGCGCGGGAGCTGCTGCAGCGTGACTTCAACTACACGACCCAGCTGCTCGGCCCCACGGAGCTCCGCGGTGAGATCGGCTCGCCCCGGTACTACGGCGGCCTGCTGGACCCGGGGGCGGGGGCGCTGCAGCCCGCCGCTTACCTCGCGGGGCTGGCGGCCAGTGCGCTCCGGGCCGGTGCCAGGGTCAGCGAGCTCACCGCCGTCCACGCCATCGACCGGGAGCCGGGAGGCTTCCGCCTGGCAACGGAGCGGGGGCCCCTCTCCGCCGCCGAAGTGGTCGTCGCCACCAACGGCTACACCGGCCGCCTGACACCGTACCTCGCGCGGCGGGTGGTACCGGTCGGGAGCTTCATCGTGGCCACCGTGCCGCTGGACCCGGCGGTGGCGCGGCGGCTCATCCCCAACGACCGGATGCTCTCCGACACCCGGAACCTGCTCTACTACTTCCGGCTCTCCCCCGACCGGCGGCTGGTCTTCGGCGGCCGGGCGGCGTTCCTGCCCACGGCCCTGGAGGAGAGCCGCGCGCTGCTGGCCCGCGGGATCGCGGAGGTGTTTCCCGACCTGGGCCCGGTGGCGCTGGAGCATGCCTGGGGCGGGACGCTGGGCTTCGCGCTGGACCAGATGCCGCATGCCGGGCGGCATGAGGGGGTCACCTACGCGGTGGGATTCGGCGGGCACGGGGTGGCGCTCGCGAGCTGGCTGGGCGACCGGATCGGGCACGCCCTCGGTGGCCGGGGGCCGTGGCCGGCCCTCACCGAACTCCGCTTCCCGGCCATTCCGTTCTACCGCGGGCGGCCATGGTTTCTGCCGCTGGCGGGCGCATATTACGGGCTCAAGGACCGGCTGGTCTGAACCCCAGCGACGGCCCACTCCCGGGAGCCCGCGCATGACTGGACCCGACCCTCTCGACGCCCTGCTCCGCGCGGCCGCGCGCGGCGCGGTGAGCCGGCGCGACTTCGTCCGCCGCGGGGCGGCGCTCGGCCTGGGCCTCCCCGCGCTCGGTGCCCTGGTCGCGGCCTGCGGTGAGCGAAAGCCCGCCGGCGCCGCCGATGAGTCGCTGGGCGAGCTGGAGCCGGAACTGGCCATCTACAACTGGTCCGACTACGTGGCGGAAGACACGATCACCAACTTCGAGCAGGAGTTCGGGGTCCGGGTCCGCTACGACACCTACGAGAGCAACGAGGAACTGCTGGCCCGGATGGGGACCGGCACGGCGCGGTACGATCTCCTCATGCCCACCAACTACGCGGTGGCGGTGCTGGCGGCGCGGGGCGCGCTGGCCCCCCTCAAGCGGCGGTACATTCCCAACTTCACCAATCTGGCGCCGACCTTCCTCAACCCGGTGTTCGATCCCGATAACACCTACTCGGTGGCCTATCAGTGGGGCACGACCGGCTTCGCCTACCGGTCGGACAAGATCCGGGACGCCCCGGACAGCTGGGGGATCTTCCTGGACGGCGCCCATCGCGGCCGCATGACCCAGATGGACGACATGCGGGACGCCCTGGGCGCCTGGCTCCGGTATCGGGGCAAGTCGCTCAACTCGGTGGACGTCTCGGAGCTGGCACTGGCCCGGAGCGACGCCCTCGCCGCGCGGCGCAACCTCCGGGCCTACATCTCCGCCCAGGTGAAGGGGGAGCTGGTCTCGGGCGAGGTCTGGGTGGCCCAGCTCTGGAGCGGAGACACGGCGCAGGCGCAGGCGGAGGAGCCCGCGATCCGGTACGTGCTGCCCCGTGAAGGGTGCGCCATCTGGACCGATTCGATGGTGGTGCCGCGCGGCGCCGCCCACCCGCGCGCCGCGCACGAGTTCATCAATTACGTCCTGCGCCCCGGGGTGGGTGCGGCCATCTCCAACGCCACCGGCTACGGCTCGCCCAACCAGGCGGCGCTGGCGCAGATGCGCCGGCCGCTGCCGTTCCCGACCGCGGAGGAATTCCAGCGGCTGGAGTACGAGCGGGACCTGGGCGACGCGACCGCGTTATGGCAGCAGATCTGGGCTGAACTGAAATCTTCCTAGAAAGAGGGCCGATGAATTGCGGATGCCGAATGACGATGTCCTGAAGCTCAGCCGACGGTATCTCGACCTGATCGCCGGCCGCGCGATGTCCCTGGAGGAGAAGCACGCCCTCATCGCCGAGACGGTCGAGAGTTACGAGAAGCACGTCAACCGCGGCTTCCTGGGCTACCGGAAGTCGGTGACCCAGGCGGGACAGTACGCGGCGCTGGAGTGGTCGGGGCAGGGCTCCATGCTCAAGGACCTGCTGGACCGCGAATACATCGACTGTCTCGGCGGCTACGGCATCTTCTCGGCCGGCATCAACCACCCGAAGATCGTCAAGGCGGTGCAGGACCAGATGGGCCGCATGGCGCTCAACAGCCAGGAGCTGCTGGAGCCGTGGCGGGCCGGCCTGGCCAAGCTGCTGGCGGCCGTCACCCCGGGGGACATCGGCTGCTGCTTCTTCATCAACAATGGCACCGACGCCATCGAGGGGGCCATCAAGCTGGCGCGTCTCTATACCAAGCGGAACGTCTTCATCTCCACCCTGGGGGGCTTCCATGGCAAGTCCATGGGCTCGCTCTCGCTGATGGGGAAGGCCAGCTTCCGCGAGCCGTTCGAGCGGGGGCTGCAGGACGTCCGCTTCGTCCCCTACGGCGACGCCGACGCGCTGGACCAGCAGATGTGCGTCCTCGAGGCGGTGGGCCAGCTCCCCGCGGCGGTGGTGGTGGAGCCGGTGCAGGGCGAGGCCGGCGGCGTGGCGCCGCCCCCCGGCTACCTCACGCGGGTGCGGGAGATCTGCACCCGGCACGGCGCGCTCTTCATCGCCGACGAGATCCAGACCGGGATGGGCCGCACCGGGAAGCTGTGGGGTGTGGACCACGACGGGGTCACGCCGGACATCATGTGCATGGGCAAGTCGCTGGGCGGCGGGGTGATGCCGCTCGCAGCCTTCGTGGCCACCCCCAAGGTGTGGGAGGTGATGATCCCCAACCCGATCATCCACTCCACCACCTTCGGCGGCAACCCGATCGCCTGCGCGGCGGGGATTGCGGCCATCACGGTGACACTGGAGGAGGACCTCCCCGGCCAGGCCGCCGCCAAGGGGGAGTACCTGCTGAAGGAACTCGGCGCGCTGCAGAAGAAGTACCCCCACGTCCTGACGGGGGTGCAGGGGAAGGGGCTGCTGATCGGGATGACTTTTCCGTCGGACCCGATCGGCTTCCAGTGCGCCGCCGGGCTGTTCAAGCGCGGGGTGCTGGTGGCGGGGACCTACTCCAAGGCCAGCACCATCCGGATCGAGCCGCCGCTCGGCATCCCGCAGGCGCTGCTGGGGGAGATGCTGACGCGGCTGGAGGATACGTTCAGGGAGATCGGGCGGTAACGACGGTACCGACGGTAAGGACGGTACCGGAGAAACAACTCGACCCCTCGGCGAAGTGCCCGGGGGGTCGTGCTGTTTACCGTCGCTACCGTCTTTACCGTCGCTACCGACTACTCGTCGTCGTGGGCCTTGCCGCCGAACGCCCGACCCCAGGAGATGCTGACACCGCCCCAGATCTTGGTGTCGTCGCCCTTGTACTTGGTGCCGTCGTCGCCGTTGATCTGGAAGTGCAGCGTCGGGGAAATCGACACGGGGCCGGCCTCGAAGTCCACGGTGGCGTGGAGGTCGAGGTGGGTGAAGCCGTCATCGGCGAAGTTGTTGGTGACGTCATCAGGATCCGGGTCCATGTTGTTGCTGAACCCGCCAGTGGCACCGAGGCTAAGGGTGGTGGCGCCCAGCGGGATGCCATGGGAGACGCCGCCTTCGACGTACAGGCCCTTCACCTTGTCGACGTCGTAGTAGACGGCAATGCTCGGGCTGAGCAGGGCGTCAATCCCGACCGAGCCGTACAGCTCGACGGTGTTGACGCTGCTGTTGGCAGGCGCGGTGTCGTCGTTGGTAAAGAGGTAGGCAACGCCGCCGAGGGCAACAGACGCCTTCCCGGCGCTGAAACCGAGCTCGGCGTACGGATCTACTTCGGAGAGGTTGAAGCTGGAGCCGCCGCCCTGGGTCACGTCGTCGGAATCGTCGTACTTCCCGATCTCAACATTTCCCCAGCCGCCCACGGTCAGCGAGGCCGCGCCGAGGGGGAAGGTGAGGGAGATATCGGGCTGCAGGACCGGGCCGCTGGTGAGCGTCAGGCCGCGCCACACGTAGCTGCTGAAGAGGCCGGCGGTGACGCCGAGCTCGGTCTGCGCCGCGGCGGGGGCCGAGGTCGCCAGGGCGGCCATCACGCCACCAAGGACAAGAACACGCTTCATGTTTGCTCCTCGCTGTATGGAAGGGGGACTGCACCCCGAGAAGACGACTGGCCCGCCTCCCGGCTCGGTCGCCTGATCTTATCCGGAATACGCTGCCAAGCAAGCCCCGCCGCGCTATACTCTCCTCTTTCCCATGCCCCCCACACCCGACCCCTCCGCGCCCTTCGGGGAGCTCTTCGGACACCTGATCCAGGTGCTCCGGGGCGCCCCCGAGCGCCAGGAGCTGATCCAGGAAGCGGTGGCGCGGCTGGTGGCGCGGGTGGTCGTGGGGCCCGCGCTGCTGGAGGCGGGGATCGAGAACTCCTGGGCGGTGGACGGCGATCCGCTGAAGGAGCGGCTACAGATTCGTCAGGTGGATGCCATTCATGTCGCGCAGGGGGCCGGGGCCGCGGAGCTGCTCGCCCTGGCGCGCGCCCTGGCGGATGACCACGCCCCAATCCCCAACACCGCGCAGGTGCGGGTCAAGCTGCTGCCGGACCCGATGCCGCTGCGCCTGTCGGGACAGCAGGTGGCCGCCTCGGGTGCCGACCACCCGACGGTGCCCCGTGCCCGGCCCGGGGACCAGCTCGCGGGGCTGGTCGAGGGGATCCTCAAGGAGCTGGACAAGGCCATTCACCGGGAACAATGGCACACCGTGCTGCACAACGCGCAGGCCGCCCTGCGGCTCCTGCCCGGGATGCCGGAGGAGACCCGCCGGCTGTTCGCGATCGCGCTCAAGCGGCAGCTCTCGCGGCCGGTGATGGAAAAGCTCATCGAGCAGGCGTATCGCATCCCGGAGGAGCAGGCCCGCACCGCCGAGGTGCTGCGGGCGGGCGGCCTCCCGGTGGCGGAGCAGCTGCTGGAGATCCTGCGGCAGTCGGGCGCGGTGGGCCCGCGGGCGTTCCTGCTGGAGGCCGTGGGGGGGATGCCGGAGGCGTTCGCGATGATCGCGCCGCTGGCGCGGAGCACCCGGCCCGCGGAGGCCTGGATCGGCACCGAGCTGCTGGGGCGGATCGCGGTGCCGGAGGGGCTCCCGCTCCTGGCGCAGCGCACCGCCGACCCGGACGAGCGGATCCGGCACGCGGCGATCGACGGGCTGGGGCGGCTACGGGACAAGGGGGCGGTCGAACCCCTGCGGCAGGCGCTGTCGCACCCGTCGGCCGCGACCCGGGTCCGGGCCACCCGCGCGCTCGCGGCGCGGGGCACCGCGGGGATTGCCATGCCGCTCTTCGCCGCGTTCGAGACCGAGAAGGACCCGGAGGCGTGGCAGCAGATGCTCGAGACCCTGGTGGCGCTCGACGCGGCGGAGATCGGGGCCGCGCTGGCGCGGCTCGCGCTCGAGCGTCGGGGCTTCCTGAGCTTCGGGTCGACGGACCTCAAGCGGCAGCTGGCGATCGTCGGGGCGCTCGCGGCCCGGAACAGTCCCGCCGCGAGGCAGGCGCTGGCCCGGATCGCGGCGGAGGGGCAGGGCGAGGTGCGGGCAGCGGCGCAGGCGGCGGTGACGAATCCGATGGGGTCGTAGGCGCGCAGCGTCGGCGCGCACGGCCGTGCGCGCCAAGCGCGCGCGCCTACGGTTTCGCCGGCGTGACGGCGAACGATTCGAGCTGGATCGACAGGTTGTGGTTGAGCCGGACGCCGGCGATGCCGTCGCCGCCGACCTCGCTCCGGACCCCGCTCCACACCTCCTGGCCGTTCACCAGGAAGCGGACATTCTGGGCGCCCATGACCACCGCGATCTCGTTGACGGCCGGCCCGTCGGGCCGGTCCCGGACGATCGCGGGGTTGGCCGTCCAGCCGCGGGTGACGCTGCCGACGTCGGGGCCGCGGCGCCGCTTGACCTTCCAGGTGCCATCGCCCCGGATGATGAAATAGGTGTAGCTCTGACCGGCCTTGGCCAGGTCGCTGCCGCCGAGGAAGACGCCGTAGGCCTCCTGGTGGGCGCCGGCGCCGGGCAGGAGGGCGATCTTCGCGGTCACCCGGTAGTTGCCGGTCCCACGGTCGGTGGCCCGGTAGAGGATCGCGGCCGGCCCGGTGCTCATTTTCCAGCCGGGCTGGGCCGCCACGACCTTCACGTCGGTCGGCCGCGCCGACCCATCAGGCCGGACGGTCCAGCCGGCCTGGGCCGACACCGGGACGGCGGCCAGCACGGCGGCAAGCACCAGGAAGCCGGGAAAACGGTACTGCATGAGACCCCTCGAGGTTGAAAGCCGAACCCGCCCTGGGTAACCTAATAGCCGAGCGGCTTCCCCTTCCACTTTCGCGGCTGGGACCATGGAACTCCTGGGACGGATCTTTGCGGGTATCGGCGCGGCGGGCGTGCTGGCGGCGCTGACCTTCGTGTCACTGCTGATCGGGGTGATCATCCACGGGATGGTGATCCTGATGGCCGGGAAGCCGGTGGACGACTTCTTCCGGAAGAAGGGGGAAGAGGTGTTCGAGCCGGGGTCGGCGAAATGATATCGGAGGGGCGGAGCGAAGCTCCGCCCCTACCCTACCGGCCCCGACGATTCATCATCGGCATGCTCGGCCTCGGGAATCGAGGCCTTTTTCGTGGCCATGTCCAGCTGGGTCCGGATGTAGGCCAGGTTGTCCTTGAGCCCCCGCACCTTCACCTGCGCCCCACCACCCCGGCGGGCGGTGGACGCCATCTGGCTGCAGGCATCCGCCAATCCGTTCATCCCGAGCTGCGAGGCATGGGCCTTGGACTCGTCCAGCACCCGGATCATGCCCCGGACGAGGGACTCATCGACCTTCCCGCCGCCCATCTGTTCGACGGTGCTGTTCAATCGCTGCAGCCGGGGCGGGAGGAGCTGCAGGAAGGCGAGCTGGGACTGCTGCTTGGCGCTCAGCTTGGGGGTGGCCATGCGGCAATATAGTCCTCCGCCCGGAATCCGGCCGCACTCGCCAATTCGGCCGGGCGGCCGTACCTTGACCCCCGCTTGAAACCCGAAGACGGCCGCTGCGTCCGGTGGGCGTCCCGCGACGCCCACCCGGCCACAGCGCCGTCCCCCCGACGGGTAACAGGGCTGGTGGTGACCCCGAAGGCCCGCCTCATCCCCAGGGTAGTCCGATGAAGCTTTCCGACATCTCCATCCGCCGCCCGGTCCTGGCGAGCATGCTGAGCCTGATGCTCGTGCTGTTCGGCGTCATCGGGTACCTCAAGCTCCCGGTCCGGGAGTACCCCGACGTGGATCCGCCGGTCATCTCGATCAATACCGTGCTGCCGGGCGCCAGCCCCCAGGTGGTGGAGACGGCGGTGACGGACATCCTGGAGGAGGAGCTCTCCACCCTGCCGGGGCTCCGGACCCTGACCAGCGCCTCCGCCGAACAGTCCAGCAACATCACCCTGGAGTTCACCCTGGACCGCGACGTGGATGTCGCCGCCCAGGACGTGCGGGACAAGGTGTCGCGGGTGCGGGACCGGCTGCCGGAGGACGTGCGGGAGCCGGTCATCTCCAAGCAGGAGGCGGACGCCGATCCGTTCTTCTGGATGGCGCTCTCCGGCGACAACTACAGCCTGCTACAGCTCTCCGACATCGCGGACCGGCTGGTCAAGAAGCGGCTGCAGAGCCTGGCCGGGGTCGGGTCGGCGTTCATCGCGGGGGAGCGGCGCTACTCGATGCGGATCTGGCTCTCCACGGCCTCGCTGGCCGCGTACGGGGTGACGGTACAGGACGTGGAAGCGGCGGTGCGCACCCGGAACGTGGAGATCCCCGCCGGCCGGATCGAGTCCACCAAGCGGGAGTTCACGGTCCGCTCCCTGGGCGAGCTCAAGACCCCGGAGGAGTTCCGCGAGCTGGTGGTGCGGAGCAGCGGCGGGCAGCTGGTGAAGCTCAAGGACCTGGCGCAGGTGGAGCTGGGCCCCGAGGACGAGCGCGGCTCGCTGCGCTACAAGGGCTCCACGGCCCTGGGCGTCGGGGTGGTGCGCCAGTCCAAGGCCAACCTGATCAGCGTGGCGGACGAGATCCTGGCCGCCATCCCGGTCATCCAGCAGTCGCTCCCGCCGGGGGTGAAGCTCGAGGTGGCGTTCGACGGCTCGGTCTACGTGCGGCGCTCGATCCAGGAGGCGGAGGAGACGCTGGTGATCGCGGCGGGCCTGGTCATCATGATCATCTTCGTCTTCCTGCGGAACCTGCGGGCCACGATCATCCCCGGCCTCGCCATCCCGACCTCGATCGTGGCCACCTTCGCGATCATGTACTTCCTGGGGTTCTCGATCAACGACCTGACGCTGCTGGCGCTGACCCTGGCCATCGGCATCGTGGTGGACGACGCGATCATCGTGCTGGAGAACGCCTACCGGCACCAGGAGGAGCTGCACGAGGACCCGGTGACCGCGGCGACCAACGGGACCCGGGAGATCGCGTTCGCGGTGATCGCGACCACGATCTCGCTGGTGGCGGTCTTCACCCCGCTGGCCTTCCTGCAGGGCAACACCGGCCGGCTGTTCAACGAGTTCGGCATCGCGGTGGCGGGTTCGGTGGTGATCTCGGGCTTCGTGGCCCTGACGCTGACCCCGATGCTCTGCGCCCGGATCCTCCGGGTGCCGCCGCGGCACGGGGCCCTGTACCAGCTGCTGGAGCGGGGCTTCGACGGGCTGGCCACGGGCTACGCCCGCTCGCTCGGCTGGGCCCTCCGCCGGCGGGGGCTGGTGGTGGGCTTCGTGCTGCTCTCCGCGGCGGGAGCGGTGTTCCTGTTCAAGGGGCTCAAGCGGGAATTCGTGCCGCCGGAGGACCGGGGGTGGTTCCTGACCTTCGCCATCGCGCCCGAGGGTTCCACCCTGGAGTACACCGATGCCTACCAGCGGCGGCTGGAGGCCATCCTGGCCCGCACCGACGGGATCGAGAGCTATTTCAGCGTGGTGGGCGGCTTCCTCGGCAACCCCAGCCAGGGCATCGTCTTCAGCCTGCTGGAGGACTGGGCGTCCCGCACCCGGTCGGTGGACCAGATCATCGGCGAGGTGCAGCCGCAGTACTTCGGGGTGCCGGGCGTCATGGCCTTCGCCAGCAACCCGCCGGCCTTCGGGGGGTTCGGGAAGCCGATGCAGTTCGTGGTGCAGCACCCGAACTTCGACAGCCTGGTGCACGGGGTGGACACATTGGTGAAGCGGGCCCGGATGATCCCCGGGCTGATCAACGTCGACAGCGACCTCCGGGTCAACAAGCCGCAACTGACCATCTCCTTCGACCGGGACCGGGCGGAGGATCTCGGGGTGCCGGTGGGGGACGTCGCGAGCGCGCTGCAGACGCTGCTCGGCGGGCGCCGGATCAGTACCTTCACCCGCGACAACAAGCAGTATGACGTGATCGCGCAGCTGGGCGCGGTGGAACGGGCCACTCCCAGCGACATGACCGGGATCTACATCCGGGGGCGGGAGGGGGCGCTGGTGCAGCTCTCCTCCGTGGCCACCATCCAGGAAGGGGTCGGGCCCCGGCAGCTCAGCCATTTCAACCGGATCCGCTCCGCCACGGTGGACGCCAACCTGATGCCCGGGTTCACCCTGGGCGAGGCGCTCGACTCGATGCGGGCGCTGGGCCGGGAGGTGCTGCCCACCGGGAGCTCGGTGGCCCTCTCGGGCGAGTCGCGGGAGCTGGAGGAGTCGGGGAGCTCGCTCTACTTCGCCTTCGTGCTGGCGCTGGTCGTGGTCTTCATGGTGCTGGCCAGCCAGTTCGAGTCGCTGATCCACCCGCTGACGGTGCTGCTCGCGGTGCCGCTGGCAGTGACCGGGGCGCTGCTGACGCTCTTTCTCTTCAAGTCCACGATCAACCTCTACAGCCAGATCGGGATGGTGCTGCTGATCGGACTGGTGACCAAGAACTCGATCCTGCTGGTGGAGTACGCCAACCAGCTCCGGGACCGGGGCCTGTCGTCGTTCGATGCGGTGGTGGAGGCGGCGCGCATCCGGCTCCGGCCGATCCTGATGACCTCGGTTTCCACGATCATGGGCGCGCTGCCGATCGCGCTGGGGCTGGGGGCGGGCTCGATCAGCCGCCGCCCGCTGGGCTACGCCATCGCCGGCGGCATCCTGGTCTCCACCCTCCTCACCCTCTACGTGGTGCCTGTGGTGTACACCATCTTCGACCGGCTCACGGCCCGGGAACTTCAGGACCCCGGGCTCGGCGCGGCCGAGCCGGCGCCGGAGGCCCGATGATCGCCGCCCTGCTGCTGCAGCTGGCCGCCGCGCCGCTGCCCCCGGCCCCGGACAGCGTCCCGGTGATCACCCTCGCGGAGGCGTTGGAGCGCTCGGTCCGGCTCGACCCCGACTACGTGCGCGCCCTCGGCAGCGTCTCGGAGGCGGAGTGGGGGCGGAAGGCGGCGCGGCTGGCGTTCCTGCTGCCCTCGGTCGGCGTGAGTCTGGATTACACCAAGTACTCCAAGGCGTTCTTCAACATCGGGACGTTCGACCAGTCGAGCACCTCGAGCACCTTCAGCGCCGACGCCCGGTACGAGGTGTTCAGCGCCCGGAAATTCGCCGAGCTGGGGCGGAGCCAGGCCGAGCTGGAGGCGGCCAGCGCCACCGAGGTGCAGCGCCGCTACGCCGCGGCGCTGTTCACCGAATCGGCCTACTACGCGGTGCTGGCGGACGAGGAGCTGGCGCGCGTCGCCCGGGAGCGGGCCACCCGCGCGGAGGAGCAGCTCCGGCTGGCCCGGGCCCGGGTAGCCTCGGGGGCCGCGGTGCAGTCGGACAGCCTGACGGTGCGGCTGGAGCTGCTCAGGGCGCGGGTGGAGCGGCTCCGCGCCGAATCGGCGCTGCGGGTGTCGCGGCTGGAGCTGGGCCGGCGGATCGGGATCGACGGTCCCGCGGGGGCGGCGCCGCTCGAGGCGGAGCCGCCGGAGGCCCTGCCGCTCAGCCTCGCGGCGGCGGTGCAGGAGGCGCTGGACCAGGGACCCGCGTACCGCGCGGTCCGGGCCCGGGAGCGCGCCGCGCGGGCGGTGCTCAAGGCCCGGCGCGGCGCCTACCTCCCGACGCTGAC
Organism: Gemmatimonadota bacterium; assembly: GCA_033763675.1. Lineage (GTDB taxonomy): Bacteria > Gemmatimonadota > Gemmatimonadetes > Gemmatimonadales > GWC2-71-9 > JADJOM01. The sequence goes on along the minus strand of JANRJZ010000132.1, from coordinate 1,711 downwards.
GCTCGCGGCCTCGCACCAGCGCTTCGACGTCCAGCTCTTTCCCAGCGCCAGCAACGTCAGCGCCATCTCGCTGACCCTGTCGCTCCCGATCTGGGACAACGGGCAGCGGGAGCTGGCCATCGTCCGGGCCCGGTCCGATCAGGACGTGGCCCGGGCGGTGCGCGCCGACCTGGAACGCGCCGCGCTCCGGGATGTGACCGAGGCGTACGACCAGTACGAGACGGCACGGGCCGCGGTGGACCTCGCGGCGGAAGGCGTGGTGCTGGCGCGGGAGAACTACCGGGTGCAGGAGGCCCGCTACCAGGCGGGCGCCACGACGGTGCTGGACCTCATCTCGGTGCAGAACGACCTGAGTGAGGCGGACGCGGGGCTGGTCCAGGCCCGCTATGTCGCGCGGCTCGGCATTGCCCAGCTCGAGGCCATCCTTGGCCGGCGGATCGTGTCAATCAACGGAGGCGGTCAGTGATCTTCGCACGGGTCCTGGTGGTGGGTGTGCTGGCGCTCGCCGCCTGCGGCAAGAAGGAGGCGGCGGGTGGGGGCGGTGGTGGAGAGGGCGGTGGCGGCGGCGGCTTCGCGCTTCCGGTGGAGGTGGCCGTGGCACGGCAGGACACCGTCGCCGACGCGGTGCTCGCCACCGGGCAGGTGGAGGCTATCCAGGCCGCCCGGCTTCGCCCCGAGGTGGAAGGCCGGATCACCGAGATCGTGATGCGGGAGGGCGCGGAGGTCGGGAGCGGCGACGCGCTGTTCCGCATTGACGACCGGGAGCTCAAGGCCCAGGTGGCACGGGCGGAGGCGGAGCGGGACCTGTCCGAGCAGGCGCTCACCCGCACCCGGCAGCTGCTGGAGCAGAATGCCGCCTCCGCCTCGGACCTCGAACGGGCCGAGGCCACCGCGCGGAGCAGCCGCGCCAGCCTCGACCTGCTCACGGTCCGCCTGGACCGGACCACCGTGCGGGCGCCATTCGCCGGGGTGGTGGGCCAGCGGTACGTGAGCCTGGGCGACTACGTGACCAGCAGCGACAGCCTGGTCACGCTGCAGACGGTGGACCCGGTGCGGGTCGCCTTCAACGTCCCGGAGCGATACGCCGGCGTGGTGCGGCGGGGCCAGAAGGTCGGCTTCCGGGTCGCGGCCGTCACCGGCGAGGAGCTGACGGGAACGGTGGAGTTTGTGAGTCCCGAGGTGCAACTGCCGGGCCGGACCCTCCTGGTCAAGGCGCTGGTGCCCAACGGGCGCCGCCAGCTGCAGGCGGGGATGTTCGCCGAGGCGCGGCTGGCCACGGCGCTCCGCACCAGCGCGGTGGTGGTGCCCGAGGAGGCGGTGCTGGCGGTGCAGGGGAGCTACGTGGTGTGGGTGGTGGACAGCGGCAAGGTGGCCCGCCGCCCGGTGACGCTGGGCGTCCGGGCTCCGGGCGAAGTGGAGATCGTGACCGGGGTCCTGCCGGGCGAGCAGGTGGTGGTGGGCGGCCTCGAGATGCTGCAGGACGGCGCCCCGGTCAGCGCGACGGTGGTGGAGCGGACGGCGGTGCGTCGGGGGGAGTAATCCTCGAGTGAGGGGCGGGGCAGAGGGGCGGGGCTAAGCCCCCCCCCACAATTTGCCCCCCCCCGAATGTTTTACCCCGACCCCCATCCACGCCAAATAAACCCCCCCAGGCCCGCCGCCGTGGGGGGTAACTTAAAATTATAAAAAAATTGTGGATAAATAAATTGGCCAC
>JANRJZ010000131.1:0-2605 GCA_033763675.1 Gemmatimonadota bacterium | reverse complement strand
CCCGTCGGGGCCCAGGATATCCTCGGGCCGCTCACAGCCGGCGAGGAGCTGATCCAGCAACTCGGGTGCAAAGGCCATCTTCGGGGTGCCTTTCATGGCTGAAGAATGGCCCACACACAGAATTCCTGACAGGCTCGGTCCCATGGCTCGACGTACCGCAAGGAAGCTCGCAAGTGGCGCCTAACTTAGAATTGACTTGCAAACTCGAAATACCTCACGCCGAGCAAACTACTGCCCAGCACCCCCAGCCAAGCACCTCCGCCATCCCCACACAATCTGCCCCACCGGACCACCTCTGACAACCAGCCCGACCCCCACGAGCTAGCCGCCCCTTCCCAACAGAACCCCCTGATCACCGCCTCCGATACCTTCCGTGCTTCCGCGTTTCCGTGTCGAAGTAATCTGAGCGGGGATCCGCGAGGGGCGGGGCACAGCTCCGCCCCCACCCCCCCAACCCCCATCACCGAGCCAGCACCATCACCGCCCCCCGCGACAGCCCGATCGACTGCTTCACCATCCCCCGGTCCCGGGGATCAATCCAGAAGGTCACCGGGCTCCCGGCGTAGTCCCCCAGGATCCGCCAGCACTCGATCTCTCGGCCGTCCCGCTGCCGCACCATTTCCACCCCCTCGTATCGCGCCCCCATCCTGAGGAAACTGCGCTGCCCCGGGAGGTAGGCCTGCCACTCCCGCGTCACCCCGGGCGCCCAGTCGGTGGCCCGGATGGCCAGGTCAAAGGCGTTGGCGTCAATCGTCCCCGGCGGAAGGTAGAGCGCCACCGGCTCCCGCGGTTCGTTCCGCCGCTGCTGCCAGCCACGCACCGTGTCGCCCACCAGGAACAGGCTGTCGCTGTTGAGGTAACCGATGGTGCGGCGGCTGAAGGTCCGGAGCGACGGCAGCTCGAACACCACCGTGTCGAGCAGCGGCCCGAACAGCTCGTTCTCCATCCGGTACACCCGCCAGAGCCGCGACGGAGGCCCAGCGACCAGCGCCAGCTCGTCCCACGCCCGCCCGATCTGCCGCTCCGGTCCCCCCTGGGAGAACCAGACCGCCAGGGAATCCTTGCCCAGCGCCACCCTGGCGATGTCAGCGCCAGGGGCCTGCGCCCGGACCCCGGAGAGGAGCAGGGCGGAGAGCGCCGCGGTAATTGAAAGGGACTTGAGCATGCGCCACCTCGGGATGCCTGTGACCGGAATGGAGGACAGCCTGCCAATGGTCGCCCGCGGGCGCCATCACGGCTCGAACGGCGGCGCCGAGTCGAATGCGGCGAGCGATGATTGGGAGTACGAATCCAGGATGAAGTGCCAGCGGCCACTGGTGTCGCGCCCCATGACGGTGACGAACTTGCCGACGCCGGGCGTCGTGGCACTGTCGCGGCCCACCGTCCGGAGCCAGAAGTAGCCGGCGTCGCTGGCGAGGGTTGGGCTCCGGAACCGCTCCACGAACCGGAACCGGAGCTCCAGGTAGCCGCTGTCGGCCCGGACGTAGTCGAAGAAGGAACCGAACGACGACGCGATGGGGCCCTGGCCGACCGTGAACCCGCCGCCCCCCGGTTCGCCATAGACGGCGTCGGTACTGTAGAGCGCGGTCACCCGCGCCGCGTCGAGGTCGCGGTACGCCTGCCGGAAGACGCTGTAGAGGCTGTCGATCGCCAGGGAGTCGGCCGCGGAGAAGGCCGGAGGGGGAGGCGCCCCGCCGCACCCGACGAGGGGCAGCAGCAGCAGCGCGGAACGCAGGGGACGGGGGAGGCGCACTTGGTGTCCTGTTTTCGATTGCGAGGTGCCGTTTACTCGTTGTGAGGTACTTGTTCCCGATTTCTGCTGCCATTGTCGGCTTGCCAGGTACCATTATCTGCGTGTCAGGGACCATTGTCTGCGTGTCAGGTGCCTGTTTCTGCATAACATATTCGTGTGACATGCCTCCAGCCGCCGATTCCGGGCCGTCGGTCGCTGTTTTCACGCTGTCAGGTGCGTTTGACTGCCGAGCGGGCGCGATTGTCAGCCCGTCGACCGCGAGTTATCCACAGCAGGGCCCGAGTTACTCACATCCAAGTAGTCTTTTCAGGCTCCCAAGGGCCCTGAACTGACCTCCAGCTTCCAAAAACTGACTTGAGCAGTGGTCGCACCGCATGACTGGCCATGAAATCTCATTGTCTGGTCCCGTTGATGCATTGACGCTGCGTTTGATGCATTTCTGGGAGCTGTGACAGCCTGAATTCACGCGGAAACGCCATTCTGGGCAGGATCACCGGTCATCGCAGATGGGGCGTCCTTCTTCCTTTGGTGCCTGACCGTTCACCGCAGTGCGAGGGATTCGGGATGGCGGGACGTCCCCCACCACGATCACGCAGGACCACCTGAGCCACTCATGATTGGCACGCCCGGCCCAGGAGTTCATCGTCACGTAGGTCAGGGTGAGGGTCACCCCCGGGGAGGGGACGATGTACACCTGCCGGCGATCGCTGTTGCTCAGGGTCCGGCCATAGCGGTTGTTGTCCGCGAAGTGCTGCTCCTGGGCCACGACCAGGTTGCGGAGATCCGCCGCCATGCTCTCCAGCAGCAGCGCGGCGATGTCCGCGCTCACCTGCATCGGCGGCCCGGCCACCG
>JANRJZ010000130.1:0-10792 GCA_033763675.1 Gemmatimonadota bacterium | reverse complement strand
CGGGACGTGCTGGTGGCCTGGACCATCCGCCAGCTCGAGGAGGAGGGGGCCTGCCTGCGCCGCTTCCTGGGGAAGCACGAACCCGCCAGCCGCATTCCGGAGCTGCACCGGCGGTTCCGCGCGGATCCGGCCGACGTGCTGGAGCGCCATCCCGGTCTGTTGCTGGCCGACTATGACTGGGTCCGCTACGGCGCCCACTTGTGGGACGATGAAGTCACCGGCTACTTCGGGGCCATGGGCGCCATCGCCGATGGCAAGATCAGCGGCGATCAGCCGCTCGAGGTCCGCTTTGAGGCGGCGCGCGAGGATCCGGCCGGCACGTATGCCCGGGCGCTGGCCTTCCTGCAGCTGCCGCCCGCCGCGGCGGCGCCCACCGACCCGGGGTTGAGCCCCGAGACAGACCCGGGCCTTCGCGCGGAGTGGGAGGTGGGGCGCTGGAAGCGGTATTTCACTCCCCAAGCCACCAGGTTGTTCAAGATGGATGCGTGGTCGGCGCTGGAGAGCGTGACGGAGAACTACGGCGACGACGAGTGGGAGGGGGAGTGCGCGCCTGTGGCTGGACGATGATGTCGCCTCGCCCCTGACGCCGCCCTTCCTTCTCCACCGCCACTCTGATAAGCTCCCCCCAGAAAGGGGAGTTCGTATGTCCGATCCATCGCCCACCGGCCCCACCTCACCCGACGCCCTCGAGCGTGCCATCACGGTTTCCCGGGCCAAGGCGCTCCGGCCCGTGCTCCTGACGCTGCACCGCCACATCCTCGAGTCCGAGCGCCGGGTCTACGAGAAGCTCCACGGCCGCATCGAAGGGAACGGCGCCTTCCTGCAGGTGGTGATCAACGACCCGCAGTTCGCCTGGGTCCGCCCCCTGTCGCAGCTGCTGCTGGAGCTGGACGACATTCTCGAGCCCGGGGCGGAGCTCCCGGAGCCGCAGGCCCTGGAAGCCCGGGTACGGCGGCTGCTCGATCCCGATCCCGACGGCGCGCCCTTCCAGCGCCGCTACGACGGTACCCTGCAGGACTCGCCGGACGCGATGCTCGCCCACGGCGCGGTGATGCGGGTGCTCAACCTGTTCTGACTCAGGCGCCGGCCCCGCCCGGGGACGGCGTCCTGCAGGAGTCTGCCATGTCGGTCCGTCCCATCCGCCGGGTGATCACCCCCACGCCAACGCTCGAGGGGGCCGGGGTGAAGCTGCGCCGCGGCTTCGGCTTCGGTGACACCAGCGAGTTCGATCCCTTCCTGCTGTTCGACGACTTCCGCAACGACCGGCCGGACGACTACCTCGCCGGCTTCCCCTGGCATCCGCACCGGGGCATCGAAACCATCACCTACGTCCTCACCGGCGAAGTCGCCCACGGCGACAGTCTCGGCAACCGCGGCACCCTCGGCGCCGGGGACGTGCAGTGGATGACCGCCGGCCGCGGCATCCTGCACCAGGAGATGCCCCGCGGCGACCGGCAGGGGCGGATGCACGGCTTCCAGCTCTGGTCCAACCTGCCGTCCTCGCTCAAGATGACCGCCCCGCGTTACCAGGACGTGACCAGCAAGGACATCCCCGAGGTCGTGGACGACGACGGGACCCGGGTGCGGGTCGTGTGCGGGGAATTCTGGGGGAAACGCGGTCCGGTGGACGGCGTCGCCGCCGACCCCCGGTACCTGGATGTCTGGGTGCCGCCGGAGCAGCGCAAGACCCTGCCGGTAGAGACCACCCGCCACGCCTTCGCCTACATCTTCGAGGGCAGCGCGCGCTTCCGCTCGGCGTCGGCGCCCTTTGGCGTGCTCACCGAGTCCACCGAGCCGGATGGGACCGAGACCACGGTCCGGAGCGGCGATCTCGGCGATCGGTCACTGGTGCTGTTCGATCGCGGGGATGAAGTGACGGTCGAGGCGGGGCCCGATGGGGTGCGCTTCCTGCTGGTGTCGGGCCAGCCGCTGGAGGAGCCGGTGGCCTGGTACGGCCCGATCGTGATGAACACCCAGCAGGAGATCCAGCAGGCGATCACCGAGCTCCGTGCGGGGACGTTTATTCGGGAGTAGGCGCGTAGGCGATTGGGCGGTTGGGCGATTGGACGATTGGGCGATTCGGCGCTACCATCCTCCCGTCGTCCCGTCGTCCCGTCGTTCACTCCCGAGGACCCGATGGCGCTCAAGCCGCTGAAGCCGGGCAAACGGATTGCCCTGACCGACGACCTCGCCACGGACGACCGCGAACCGAAGGGAGAAGCCGCCGAGGCGCTGCTCGCCCCGCTCATCGAGCGGCTGACCGAGCAGCAGGTGGCGCTCTACGCCGAAGGGAAACAGGCGCTGCTGATCGTCTTCCAGGGGCGGGACGCCTCGGGGAAGGACGGTCTCACCCGCAAGGTCTTCGGTCCCCTCAACTCCCAGGGGTGCGTGGTCAGCAACTTCAAGCGCCCCACCGAGTACGAGCTGGCCCGCGACTACCTCTGGCGGGTGCACCAGGCGGTGCCGCCAAAGGGCACCATCGGCATCTTCAACCGGTCCCACTACGAGGACGTGCTGGTGGTCCGGGTCCACGAGCTGGTGCCGAAGGCGGTCTGGTCGAAGCGCTACGACCAGATCCGCGACTTCGAGCGGATGCTCACGGAGAACGGGGTCACCACCCTCAAGTTCTTCCTGCACATCTCCCGCGAGGAGCAGAAGGACCGGCTGCACGAGCGGCTGCACGATCCCCTCAAGAACTGGAAGTTCCAGGTCGGCGACCTCTCGGAACGGAAGCGCTGGGACGACTACACCGAGGCGTACGAGGACGTGCTGGAGCGGACCAGCACCGACGACGCCCCCTGGTACCTGGTTCCCGCCGACCGCAAGAAGACCCGGGACCTGCTGGTGGCGCAGGTCGTGGTGGAGACGCTGGACCGGATGGCGCCCCAGTTCCCCCGGGTGGACCCGGAGGTGCTCAAGATCGCCCGGCAGTGGGAGCGGGAGACGACGGCGAGGAAGCAGATCGAGGAGTGACTGGGCGATGCGGTTGGCAGGGCATGGCCACGCCCGGTCAAGCCGACCGCGTCGCCCGAGATCACTGTTCTGCCAGCCCTACCAGTTCCCGAACTCGTCGATCAGCACGTAGGTCAGGCGGTTGCCGGCAAAGAAGTACGGGGCCTTGGTGCCGAGATTCTGCCGCAGCGCATTCATCAGCCGGGCGTCCGACGACGTGACCGAGATCGCGATCTGGTAGGGATCGGTGGACGGGCTGCGGTTGTCCCAGTCGAGTACGTAGGTCGGGGTGACAAAGGAGAAGTTGGTCGGCAGGTAGGGGGCCAGCTCCGGCGGGGAGATCCCGGGGCCCTGGTCGCTGGGCCAGATGTTGTTGTGATCGGCCTCGTAGTTGTACGCCGCCAGGCGCACGGTGGTGAACTCGCCCACGATCTTGGCGGCGAAGGCGGTGCGGGACAGGTCGATGTACTTGAGGACCGCGAGTGAGGCCAGCACCCCCAGCACGACCATCACCACCAGCATTTCGATCAGGGTCCAGCCGCGACGTCCCCTCATGAACTCCCCCGGCGCCGGATCAGGTCGTAGCTCTGGCCCACGAACTCCCGGGGCGACTGGCTCGAGGTGTAGGTCAGGGCGATGCCGGCGTTGCGCCCCGTGAGGCTGTACCCATCGCCACCGGCGGAATACTGCAGCCCGGTGGTGTCTCCCTTCGCTTCCAGAAGCGTGGTCGGCAGCCGCCCCTGGGTGGTGCGGAACTGTTCGATCCGCTCGATCTCGACGTACATCCGCACCCGGAGGCTCGCCTCCTCCAGCGCCGGCGGTTCCTCCGGGGCGCGCGGAAAGAGCCACGCGGGCTGCCCGATCAGCAGCGCCGCGGCCACCATGAGCGTGGTCAGGCTGACGATCCAGAACGGGGCCCGGGAACTCGGCACGTCGGGCACGGGGAGCCCGTGCGAGGCCCGGTCGCTCTCGTCCTTGACCACGTCCTGGAAGGCCTTGAGCAGGGCCTGCCGGTCGTGCGTGCCGGAGGGTGGGGGCGTGGGAGACCCACCCTGGCTGGAAGGGCGTTTCGGTGGCTGATCCATGGGTTGGGAAATATACCTATCTGGGCCGGTCCGCCAGTCGGGCGGGTGGCGAATAGGCGAATGGGCAATCAGGCGATTGGCGCTAACGTGCCGTCCGACCGTCCGACCGTCCGACCGTCCGCCCGACCGCCCGACCGCCCTACGTCGTCACCCGCTCCCCTGCCAGCGCCCGCGTCACCTGGTCCGGGAACGCCCGGATATCGATCGGCTTGGTGATGTACCCATCGAAGCCGGCCGCCAGGGCCCGTTCCCGGTCTCCGGCCATTGCGTGCGCCGTGAGCGCCACCACCCGGAGGCCGCGGTGCGGGCTGGTCCGGATCTCGCCCAGCAGGGTGAAGCCGTCCTTCCCCGGCAGCTGGATGTCCATCAGGACTAGGTCCGGCGGTGACCGATCGAGCGTCGCCAGCAGCCCGTCGCCGCTGGTCAGCTCCACGACCGCATGCTGTTTCAGGCTGAGCAGCGTGCGGAATAACTTCATGTTGTCTGGACTGTCTTCGACGATGAGGATCGTCGCCATCGGGACTCCGGGTGCTGGGGGGCCGATCATCCGCACGCCCGTCGAAGCACCGCGCGCACCCGCGCACTGAGGGCGGTGGGACGCACCGGCTTCGACAGGAAGTCTTGGGCGCCGAGGTCGAGGACGGTGGCCTCGGTATCCCCGGTCCGGGCGGTCAGGACGATGACCGGAATCTGGGCCGTTGAGACGCTGACGCCAAGCTCCTCCAGCACCCCGAGGCCGTCCAGCCGCGGCATGTCCATGTCCAGGACGATCAGGTCGAAGTGCCCCCGGGCGACCAGATCGAGTGCCTCCAGCCCGTCCTCCGCCTCCACGACGGTCATTCCATCCCGTTCCAGCACGGCGCGGATCAGTCGGCGCATCTGGGGATCATCGTCCGCGACCAGGAGCCGCGGTGCACCGGGCGCCGCTTCCGGGTCCCCTGGCGCCTCCGTGGGCTCGTCGGTCGCCTGGCTGGCGGGGCCGACCGACTGGCCATCCGGGACCTCCGTGGCCCGCGCCGAGGGCTCGCCCAGGACCCGCACCAGCTCCTCGTAGGTCGTGAGGCCCTGCCACAGCCGGTAGAGCCCGCTCTCCCACAGGCTGCGCATGCCACGGAGGCGCGCCGCGGCGGCGACCCGGTCCGGGGGCGCGCCGGCGTCAATCAGCCGGGAGACCTCCTCCTCCACCGGCATGATCTCCACCACCCCGAGGCGGCCGCGGTAGCCGGTGCCGCCACACTTCTTGCACCCCACCGCCCGGACAACGCGAGGGACGGCGGGCCACAGCTCCGGGGGACGCGCCTCCGGCGGCAGGGCATGGGGTGGCACGTCCTGCGCGCAGTGGGGGCAGACCCGGCGCACCAGCCGCTGGGCCAGCACCCCGCGCAGCACGCTGGCCACCTTGAAGCTGTCCACCCCCATGTCCCGCAGTCGCACCACGGCGCCCGGGGCGTCGTTGGTGTGCAGCGTGGAGAGGACGAAGTGCCCGGAGAGGCCGGCCTGCACCGCCGTCTTCGCCGTCTCCAGGTCCCGGATCTCGCCCACGAGGACGATGTCCGGATCCTGCCGGAGGACCGAGCGCAGCGCGCCGGCAAAGCTGAGCCCCTGCGCCTCGTTCACCTGGATCTGGGAAATCCCGGGCAGGTCGTACTCCACCGGGTCCTCTACCGTGACGATGTTCACCCGGCCCGTCTTGAGCTGGTTGATGGCGGCATAGAGGGTGGTGGTCTTGCCGCTCCCCGTCGGGCCGGTCACCAGCAGCATCCCTTCCCGGTGGCCCAGCAGGCGGGTCAGGAGCGCCAGCTCCTCCGGGCTCAGCCCGAGGTTCTCGGTGGTCTGCTTCAGGTTGGACTTGTCGAGAATCCGGATGACGACCTTTTCCCCCCGGCGAGCGATCGGGATGGTCGAGATCCGGAGGTCCACCTGGTGTCCGTCCACCTTGATGGTCGCGCGCCCGTCATGGGGCCGGAGGGGGTCGGTGACGTCCAGCTTGGCGAAGATCTTGGCCCGCCGCACCAGCGATGCGCCGGCCGAGGCCGGGAGCCGCATGACCTCGCGGAGGACCCCGTCCACCCGGTAGCGCACGATGGTGGCATGCTCCTCCGGCTCGGCGTGCACATCGCTCGCTCCCTGCCGCACCGCCTCGCAGATGATCGCGTCCACCAGCTTCGCCACGGGCGCGTCAAGCACCGGGTCGCGTTCCGGTCCCGGCTCCGGCTCGTCGGCCGCCTCCACCTGGCCCGGGGCCAGCCGCTCGAGCAGCCGCTCGATGCTTCGCTCCGGTCGGTACATCGCGTCGAGCCGCTCGCCCAGCAGCGTGGGAGAGGCCACCAGGAACTCCACGTCCCGGCCGGTGATGAAGCCGATCGCCTGTTCGCTGGCGAAATCGCGGGGGTCGGCCGTGGCGACCCGGATGCGCCGATCGTCGGCGGTCAGGGGGAGGATGCCGTGCTTGCGGGCCTGGGCCTCGGGCACCAGCAGGGCGGCGTGTGGATCGGCCTGGGCCAGGTCGGCCACCTCGATCCGGAACCGCCGGGCGACCGCCGCGACAATCGCCGCGTCGGTGACCAGCCCGGCAGCCACCACGGCGCCCCACACCGACACGTCGGCATCGAGGGCCTGGGCCTGTTCCACGGCGAGGAGCCCGGCCTCGACCAGCACCGGCAGGAGCCAGCTGTCGGTGGCGGTGGGGATCCGCTCTGCAGTCTGTATCATCGGGGCACCCTCCCGGCGGGCTGACATCCGCCGGCTCCGTTCACGTCGGTTGAGGAGCATCTGGGGTCGGGCTACGTTTGGAGGCGACCGCCCGATCCGCCTGCCTTCCCTCCCAGTATCGGCGGGACACACCGGGAACTTTATGCGGCCCAACTCTTTGGCGGTTCTTGGCCTGGGGGCCATCGGCGGCTCGCTGGCCTGGCGGGCCACCCTCGCCGGCGTCCCGTCGGTGGTGGGCTATGCCCCCGACCGGCCCGACACCGTCCATGCCCTCAAGGCGCAGGCGGTGCACGATATCGCCGATACCCCTGCCCGGGCCGTCCGCGGTGCGGAACTTGTCGTGCTCGCGGCACCGCCGCGCGCCATCCTCGAACTCCTGCCGCTGATCGCTCCGCACCTTGCCCCCGGCGCCATCGTCACCGATGTGGCCAGCATCAAGGTCCCGATCCTCGCGGCGGCACGCGCGGCGGGGCTCGCCGCCCGCTTCGCCGGCGGCCATCCCTTCGCCGGGACCCATATCCAGGGCTGGAAAGGCGCCCATGCCGAGCTGCTCGTGGGCGCGCTGGTCTACGTCTGCTCCACCGGGCCCGCGGGGGACATGGCTGCCCGGGAGGTCATGGACTTCTGGGCCTCGGTGATCGGGGCCCACCCGGTCCTGATCGACGCCCCTGCCCACGACCTCCGCCTCGCCTGGACCAGCCACCTCCCGCAGGCGGTGGCCAGCGCCCTCGCCGCGGCGGTTGCGCGCGAGCCTTCGCTCCGCGGTGCCGCGTTCGGCACCGGGATGCGGGATACCACGAGGCTTGCGGCCAGCCCCGTGGAAATGTGGGTAGAAGTCCTGCTGCAGAACCGGGAGCCCCTCCAGGCGGCCCTTGGCGGCCTGGAGGCGTCGCTCGCCGACCTCGCTCGCCTCCTCGCCGACGGCGACCGCGCGGGCCTCGCCGCTTACCTCACCGCGGCCGCCGAGTTCCGCCGCCGCCTCGACTCCTGACTACCAATCGCCTAATCGCCTAACCGCCCAATCGCCCCTCTACCGATCCACAAACAACGCCACCGTCCCGCCCCGGGCCGTGCAGGCGATCGTCAGGTCCGGATTGCGACTGCCTCCAAGGGCGGTGGCCACATTGCGGCAGACGGTGGCGTCGGTGGATCGTGCCTGTACCTGCCCCACCTGCCGTCGGACGCTGCCAGTCCGAACGGTTGTCATCTGCCAGGCGAGGGTCCCGTCCGTGGTGCGGAAGTTGAACCCGGTGGGCAGGAACGGGGCCAGCCCGCGGGGTACCCGGCCGGCGGCGGTGGCGGGCGGCCAGGCGCCGTTGGCCTCGTTGTACTGGAAGGCGGCGTTGCGCACCGCCATGACGCTGCCCACCACCCGGGCGGCGACGGCCTTCCGCCGCACCTCCTGGTACTTCGGGATGGAAACCCCGAGCAGGACGCTCAGGATCACCAGCACCGTCATCACCTCGATCAGCGTAAACCCGCGATTCCCCTGGCTCATGGTCGGGTAGTCTCCTGGTCAGGTACCACCGTGATCTCCGGCTCCGCCCCCGGCGCCGCCTCCATCAGGGTCCATCGCTGGCCGTTCAGCCCCGCCACCAACTGAAACCCTCCGTCCGGCAACGCCTGATATCGTACTCCCGTGAGGCCCAGTCCCAGCTCGTCCAGCGTACCGGGAAGCCCCCCGTGTTCCATGCGCCAGGCGCTGAGCGCCAGCCCGGCCGTGATCAGGGACTGCTCCACGCCCTGTTCACTGGTGACTGGCACCGGCTCCGGCGCGGGGGGGTAGAGCCATGTCGGCTGGCCCAGCCAGATGTAGCCCGAGGCGGCCGTCAGCCCGAGCAGCAAGAGCAGGCTGCGGGAGACGGGCCACCCGGACCGGCTGGCCTCCGGCGCCAGTCGCGCCTTCGCGGCCTCGTGCTCCAGCACCTCGGCGAAGGCGTCGTCCAGGGGCACGGAGCGGGCCTGGGGCACTCCGGCGCGCTGCCGTCCCGTCGAGGCGGCCTCCGGCGCACCGTCGCTGGTGAGGAACTCCGTGAGTGCGGCCTCCAGGCCCGGGGATTCCCGTCCGGTTGGCTGAGTCATCGCGCGGCATCCTCTCATGAGAACGGTTGAGGAAGGTCCCGGGCTCCGATACTGTTCTACCCTCCGCCCGTCCCGGGTGCCCGGGTCCGCCTGTCCAATGCTGAGTGTCGGCGTCGAGCTCGCCGAACTTGAGCCCGCCCCATCCTCGTGAGGAGCCCATGCAGGTTGGCGGCACCATCCGCGTTCCCGGCGACAAGAGCCTCTCCCACCGCGCCCTGCTCTTCGCGGCCATGGCCCGCGGCACCAGCCACATCGGCGGGATGCTCACCAGCCTGGATGCCCGCTCCTCCGCCCGGGTGCTCCGTCAGCTCGGCGCCGAGATCAGCCCCCTGGGAGAGGGGAAGGTGGTGACGGTGCGGGGGCGGGGCCGCCTCAGGCGCCCGTCCACCGTGCTGCATTGCGGGAACTCGGGCACCACGACCCGGCTCATCCTCGGCCTGCTGGCCGCGCACCCCTTCCGCGCGACCCTCACTGGCGATCGCTCCCTGCGCCGCCGCCCGATGCGCCGGGTGACCGTGCCGCTCGCCCGGATGGGCGCCCGCATCCTCGAGCAGAACGCGGAGGGCACCCTTCCCCTCGGCATCCGGGGGGGAAAGCTCACCGCCCTCCGCCACGAGATGCCGGTCTCGAGCGCGCAGATCAAGGGATGCCTGATGCTGGCGGGCGTGGCCGGGGGCGTGCCGGTGTCGGTGAGGGAACCCCACGGCCGGTCCCGCGATCACACCGAGCGGATGCTCCGTGCCTTCGGCTACCGGGTGGAGGAACAGGGGGAGTGGGTCCACATGCAGCCGACGGGAACCGTCACCCCCTTCGACATGCAGATTCCCGGCGACCCCTCGTCCTCCGCCTTTCCCGTGGCCGCCGCGATCCTGGCGGAAGGCGGCGAACTCCGAGTGACCGGAGTCTGCGTCAACCCGACGCGGGTGGGCTACCTGACCGTGCTGGCGCGGATGGGCGCGCCGGTGGCGGTGGACGGGGTGGAACTGCAGTTCGACGAACCGGTCGCGGACCTCCTGGCCGCGCCCGCCCGGCTTCGGGCTACCGAAGTCCGGCCCGAGGAGATCCCGGGGCTGATCGACGAGATCCCGATGCTCGCGGCGCTCGCCACGCGGGCCAGCGGGACGACCGTCTTCCGCGAGGTGGGGGAACTGCGGGTGAAGGAGAGCGACCGGCTGTCCCTTATCGCCGCGAACATCCGCGCGGTCGGCGGGAAGGCCAGCGTCGAGGGGGACGACCTCCACGTGACCGGCGGGCGCACCCCGCCGGCCGGCCGGGTGGTGACCCAGGGGGACCACCGGATCGCGATGGCCTTCGCGGTGCTCGGCACTCTGCCCGGGGCGAGGATCCGGGTGGACGACATGGCCTGTGCCGCGGTCAGCTACCCCGGCTTCCCGGCCATGCTCAAGGCCATCCGCGCGTGAGTGTCGCCGCCCAGCCGCCGGGCCGCCGCGGCGCCCGCATCATCGCGATCGACGGTCCCGCCGCCTCCGGGAAGTCCAGCACGGCGCAGGCCGTGGCCCGGGCGCTGGGCTACGCCCATCTCGACTCGGGCGCGCTCTACCGCGGGGTAACGCTGGTGGGGGTCCGGCACTGCGGGGTGATCCCCGGGGCGCCGCTTGATGCCAACCGGCTGCTGCTCGAGGCGGAGCGGCGGGGACTCGCCCTTCACTATGATGGCACCGGTTACGGCGTCTACTTGGCCGGCGAACCAGCGGACGAGGCCATCCGTACCCCGGAGGTGACTGCCCTGGTCTCGGCCGTGTCGGCCCTGCCGGAGGTTCGCGCCTGGGTCAACGACCGGCTCCGGGCGCTGCCGTTCGCCGGACAATCGGTGGTCGTCGATGGCCGGGACATCGGCACCGTGGTGTTCCCCGAGGCGGATCTCAAAGTCTACCTGACCGCCTCCCCACGGACCCGGGCCGAGCGGCGGCTCCGGCAGCGCGGCTCGAAGGCGGTGGCGG
>JANRJZ010000129.1:0-4732 GCA_033763675.1 Gemmatimonadota bacterium | reverse complement strand
TCCGGGCGGCGGCGGAGCTCTCCGAGCGCTACATCACCGACCGCTTCCTGCCGGACAAGGCGATCGACGTGATCGACGAGGCCGGCGCGCGGGCGCGGCGGAAGGCGCCATTGACGCCTCCAACATGCTCAAGCCGGCGCTGGCGCGCGGGGAGCTCCAGTGCGTGGGCGCCTCGACCCTCAACGAGTACCGCAAGTACATCGAAAAGGACGGGGCGCTGGAGCGCCGCTTCCAGACGGTCATGGTGGATCCGCCGTCCATCAACGAGACGATCGAGATCCTGAAGGGGCTGCGGAAGAAGTACGAGGACCACCACCGGGTGGTCATCCCCGACGAGACCCTCGCGGACGCGGCCAAGCTGTCGGAGCGCTACATCACCGACCGGTTCCTGCCGGACAAGGCGATCGACGTGATCGACGAGGCGGGGGCGCGGGCCCGGCTGGCATCACAGGTGCCGCCCGCCGAGGTGGCGAACCTCAAGGCCGACCTGGAGAAGGTCAACCTGGAGAAGGAGGACGCGGTCCGCGACCAGAACTTCGAGCGGGCGGCGGCGCTGCGGGACAAGGAGCGCGACCTCCAGAACCAGATCCGGCTCAAGCAGGAGGAGTGGGAACGGGAGCGGCAGACCCGGCGCCCGGTCATCACCGAGGAGGACATCTCGTTCATCGTGTCCCGGTGGACCGGGATCCCGGTGACCCGGCTGCAGGAGGCCGAGGCCGCCCGGCTGCTCCGGATGGAGGACGAGCTGCACGAGAGCGTGGTGGGCCAGGACGAGGCCATCAAGGCGATCAGCCGCGCGATCCGCCGCTCCCGGGCCGGGCTCAAGGACCCGAAACACCCGATCGGCTCGTTCATCTTCTGCGGCCCCACCGGGGTCGGGAAGACCGAGCTGGCCCGGGCGCTGGCCAAGTTCCTGTTCGCCGATCCGGCCGCCCTGATCCGGGTGGACATGTCGGAGTACATGGAGAAGTTCTCGGTGAGCCGGCTGATCGGCGCGCCCCCCGGCTACGTGGGGTACGAGGACAGCGGCACGCTGACCAAGGCCATCCGGCGCAAGCCGTATTCGGTGGTCCTGCTGGACGAGATCGAGAAGGCGCACCCGGACGTGTTCAACATCCTGCTGCAGGTGCTGGATGAGGGCCACCTGACCGACAACTACGGGCGCCAGATCGACTTCAAGAACACCGTGGTGATCATGACCTCGAACGTCGGCGCCCGGGACATCATGCAGGGCAAGACGCTCGGCTTCCACGGGCAGGACTTCAAGACCTCGTTCGACAAGATGCAGGAGAAGATCAAGGACGAGATCCAGAAGGTCTTCAACCCGGAGTTCCTGAACCGGATCGATGACCTGATCGTCTTCCACCCGCTGGCCAAGGAGCACATCGCGCTGATCGTGTCGATCCTGGTGCGCGAGGTGCAGAAGCGGGTCGGCGAGGAGATCATCCGGCTCACCCCGGCGGCGATCGACTTCCTGGTCGAGCACGGGTACGACCAGAACTACGGCGCCCGCCCGCTCAAGCGCGCGATCCAGAAGTACATCGAGGATCCGCTCAGCGAGAAGCTCCTTCTTGGCGACTTCACCCGCACCGATGAGATCGAGGTGGATGTCGCCCCTGACGGTGAACGGCTGGCCTTCCGCGCCCTGAGCGGGTCCAAGGCCTGACCACGCCCCCACGCGCCGGCGGAGCCTTCGGGGCCCCGCCGGCGCCCTGTTTCCCCCGCATGCTCCTCACTCGCGCTTCGCTCGCATTCGCCCTGCTTGCCGCCGCCCCGGGGGTCGCCCGGGCCCAGGAGCCCGGGCCCGTGGCCCCGCCCGTCCTCGACAGCATCGCGGTGGAGGGCAACGTCCGGCTCACCGCCCAGCAGGTGATCGGGACCTCGGGCCTGCTCCCCGGCCAGCCCACCAACTACCGCGACATCCAGCGCGCGCTCACGGCGCTCTTCCGCACCGGCCAGTTCGATGACGTCTCGGTGCGGCAGGGAGAGGACAGCACCGGGCGCGTCGTCCTGGTCCTGGTGGTCCGGGAGCGGCCGGTGCTGACCCGCTGGACGGTCAAGGGCGTCGACCGCCTCTCGGAGCGCTCGGTCAAGGAGCGGGTGAGGCTGAGCGAGGGCCGGCCGATCGACCGGGCGGCGGTGGAGCGGGGCCGGGCGGGCATCGACTCGATGTATCACGCCCAGGGCTATTACGCCGCGCGGGTCCAGGTGATCGAGACCGCCCCGGCGGCGGGCCAGATCGGGGTCGTCTTCGACGTGGAGGAGGGGAACCGCGTCGCCATCAGCCAGGTGCAGGTCGAGGGCAACGCGCGCTATTCCGACAAGACGCTGGTCAAGCGGATGGCCACGCGGCCCGAGGGCTTCTTCTGGTGGCAGAAGGGGCAGTACGACGACGACAAGCTGCAGCAGGATATCCGGGAGCGGCTGCCCGGCTGGTACGGCAGCCACGGCTTCATCGACTTCCAGGTCGTCCGGGACTCGGTCGCGGTGGATTCCGCCAACGGCAAGGCGGTGCTGCACCTGGCGGTGGTGGAGGGGCAGGCCTACACCATCGGGACGTTCCAGCTCAACGGCCACCGCCGCTTCAGCACCGAGGACCTCACCGCCCTCTACCCCTTCGGCGCCGACGGCGGGGCGGGTCAGCCGTTCAACAGCGAGGCGTGGGCGGCCGCCACGGAGGAGGTCCGCACCCTCTATGGCAACAACGGCTACATCTACGCCCGGGTGGAGCCGGAGGAGATCCGGCGGACCGGCCCGGCCGGGGAACCGCTGATCGACCTCAAGTGGGTGATCCGGGAGGGCGAGCCCGCGACGATCAACAAGATCAACATCGTGGGCAACGACGTCACCCACGAACGGGTGATCCGCGAGGCGATCGTCCTGGTCCCGGGCGAACTCTTCAACCGCGACCGGCTGATTCGCAGCTACCAGAATATCTCCAACCTCGGCTTCTTCCAGCAGCCGATGCCGTTTCCCGATGTCCAGCCGGTCGAGAACGGGGTGGACGTGGACGTCACCTTCCGGGTGGAAGAGCGGCGGACCGGCAATGTGAACTTCGGCGCCTCCCTCGGACAGGGCACCGGCCTGGGCGGCTTCCTCGGCCTGGAGGAGCCCAACCTGTTCGGCCGGGGGAAGCGGGGCCGGCTCATGTGGCAGTTCGGGCGGAACATCAACGACTTCACCCTGAGCTACACCGACCCCGCCATCCGCGAGTCCCGGATCTCGGGCACCATTACCCTGTTCAACAGCCGGCAGCGGTTCACCGTCGGGGACCTTGGCCGAAGGCGGCAGGTCGGCGGCAGCCTGCAGCTGGGCTTCCCCTTCTTCGGCTCGCGCTTCACCCGGATCTTCACGTCCTACGGGCTGCAGCAGATCAAGTACACCGGGGGCTCCGCCGACCTGCGGGAGCAGTTCCGCTGCCAGCGGTGCACCCGGTCCACCCTCGGCGGCAGCCTGGTCCGCGACACCCGGGTGGGGCTGCCCTTCGCCACGGGCGGCGCCCTGACCAACACCACCGTGGAGTTCAACGGCGGCGTGCTCGGCGGGACCGGCAACTACCGCAAGCTCGACTTCGAAGGCCGCTACTACGCCCCCCTCGGCTCCGCCGGCGGCAACGCCAATATCGGCAGCGGCATCCAGTTCGTGCTCGGGCTCACGGCCAAGAGCGGGTTCATCTTCGGCGACGCGGGTCCCTTCTATACCGAGCTCTATTCGCTGGGCGGGACCCAGTTCGGCATCCCGCTCCGGGGCTACGACGAGTTCTCGGTCACCCCGAATGGCTTCGACCCCACCGCAGGGGGCAGCTCGGCGGCCAGCGTGAGCTCCTTCGGCAAGGCGTACGCGGCGTTCACGGTCGAGGCCGGCGCCCGGGTGAGCCAGTCGCTCTACTTCAGCACCTTCCTCGATGCCGGCAACGTCTATCGTTCCACCCGCCAGTACGACCCGAGCCGGCTGTTCCGCGGCTCGGGGGTCGGGGTGGCGGTCCTCTCGCCGCTGGGTCCGATCGGGATCGATCTCGGGTACGGCTTCGACAAGGTCAATCGCCGGGGCGATCCGCGGCCCGGCTGGCAGCTGCATTTCAAGCTCGGCAACTTCTTCTAGGCCGGGCAGGTACACTCACGTGAGGAGTCGCACGATGGTCCGTGGTTCCCTCGGCCGGTGGCTGGTGCTCGCCCTGGCCCTGGCCGGCGCGCCGGCCGCCCTCAGCGCCCAGAAAGTCGGGTACATCAACGCCCGCGCCATCCTGCTGGCGACGCCCGGGTACGCCCAGGCGGAGTCCACCTACAACCGCGAGCTCGCCGGCTTCCGGGGCGAAGTGGACCGGCTGCAGAACTCGCTGGACTCGGCGGCCGCGGATTTCGAGCAGAAATCCGTGATGCTGTCGGCCACGGCCAAGACCGCCAAGCGCCGCGAGCTGGAGCAGCAGCGGGATCGCCTCGAGGCCCGGGCCACCGAGCTGCGGGACAAGGCGACCCAGCGGGAATCCGAACTCCTCTCGCCGATCCACGGCCGGGTGAACGACGCCATCGAAGCGATCCGGGCCGAGGGCAGCTACGCGATCATCTTTGATGTCAGCGCCAATGAGGGGCTGATCGTGGCGGTGGACAAGTCGCTGGAGCTCACCCAGAAGGTCATCGACAAGCTCAAGGTCAGTCCCTGACGATGGGCGTTGCCCCCGGGCGCCTGACCGCCCGGGTGGTCGCCGAGCTGGTCGGTGGCCGCCTGGAAGGCG
>JANRJZ010000128.1:0-48229 GCA_033763675.1 Gemmatimonadota bacterium | reverse complement strand
GCTGCGTGGGGGAGGGGTAGGACGGGACGACGGGACGACGGGACGACGGGACGACGGGACGACGGGACGACGGGACGTCGGGACGACGGGACGACGGGACGACGGGACGACGGGACGACGGGACGAAAGGTAAGTCCCGCTACCGTCGCTACCGTCGCTACCGTCGCTACCGCCCCAGCACAATCGGCAGGTCCCGCACCCGCCGCCCGGAGGCCGCGAAGACGGCGTTGGCCACCGCAGGCGCGACGGTCGGCACCGGGTGCTCCCCGAAGCCGCCGGGTGGTGCGTCGGACGGCAGGATCAGTGTGTCCACGGCGGGCATCCGGTCGATCGTCATCACCCGGAAATCGTGGTATCCGCCCTGCACCGGGGCCCCTTCCCGGAAGTCCATCTTTCCGAACAGCGCGGCGGAGAGCCCCCAGGTGATGCCGCTCTCGGTCTGGGCGGCGACGCCGAGGGGGTTGAGGACCAGGCCGCAGTCGACCGCGGTAATGACGCGGTGCACCCGAAGGTCCGCGAAGTCCCGGGCGACGCTCACCTCCGCCACCATCGCCAGGTACCCTTCGGTGTGGTACACGTTTGCGGCGACGCCCCGGCCCCACCAGCGGGTGGCGGTGTGAGGTAGCGGCGTGTCCCATCCGGAGCGCTGCCGCACCGCGCGGAGCGCCGCGGCCAGGCGGCGGCGATCGATCCGCTGCCCCCCCACCGTCTTCACCTCCGCCGGCAGCAGCGCCAGGCGATAGTCAATCGGATCCTTCCCCGCCGCAGTCGCCAACTCATCCAGGAATGACTCCCGCCCGAAGACCGTCGCGGGGTACATCACCGCGCGCCACGGCCCCACCGGCACCGGGCTGGTGACATCCACGCAATCCACCCGGAGCGCCGGGAACTCGTAGGGAGTGTCATACGCTCCCCAGGGGATCGCATCCTCGGCGTAGGAGTTCTCCGCCCGGGGCTCCTTCGGCGGGCCGGTCCAGATGTTCCGGCCCCCGTGAATGTCGTAGATCGTCAGGTCGGACAACGAGGTCTGGTGCACCAGCGCGGTGAGCGCGCCGTCGGCGGCGAGCGCCGCCTCGAATCGCTGGATCGTGGCTGGCTGGAAGTAGCCGTGGCGGGTGTCATCCTCACGGGTCCAGAGGACCTGCACCGGCTTCCCCGCTCCCTTGGAGAGCTCCACCGCCTCGGCCACGTAGTCGGCAAAGAGCCGGCGGCCGAACGCCCCGCCCATCAGCATCGGGTGGATGGTGATGCGATCCTCCGGCAGTCCCGAGGCCAGCGAGGCCTGCCGCAGGCTCCGGACATCGGTCTGGGTGGACACCCAGATCTCGGCGTGATCGCTCCGGACATCGGCGGTGCAGCCCATGGTCTCAAGTGGCGCATGGGCCTGGAAGGGATAGGTGTAGCTGGCGCTGAGCCGGCGCGTGGCTCCGGCCAGCGTCGCCCCGGCATCCCCCTCGTGACGCACCGGGTACGGCTTCCCTGAAAGCGCGGCCGGCAGCTCCGCCAGGTAGCGGTTGGAATCGAACGGCGTCCCCGGGCCGGCCGCCCACTCCACGGCGAGTGCCGCCCGGCCCTTGAGCGCCGACCAGGTGTCGTCGGCCAGGACCGCGACGCCGGGGTGCACCCCCCTGGTCACCGGACGTACCTCTCGCACCCCGGGGATGCGGAGCGCGGCGGCCGCATCGTAGCCCACCAGCCGGCCGCCGAGGGTCGGCGCCCGGACGATTGAGGCGTAGAGCATGCCGGGGAGCTTGAGGTCCATCCCGTAGCGGGCGGCCCCGGTAACGATCGCCATCCCCTCGGCCCGGCGCATGGGCCGGCCCAGCAGGGTGAAGCTGGCGGGCGGCTTGAGCGGCGGAGCCTTCGGCACCGGGCGGGTCGCCGCGGATGCGGCCAGCTCACCGAACCGCAGCCGGCGGCCGCTTGGCGGGTGGCGCACCACGCCCCGCTCGGCCCGGCAGGTGGAGGGGGCCACCCGCCACCGCTCCGCCGCGGCGCCGATCAGCATCTCCCGCGCGGCGGCGCCGGCCTGGCGGAGCGGGACCCAGTTGTCGGTTACGCTGCTGCTGCCGCTGGTATGGAACCGGACGCCCTTGAACTTCCCTCCGGTCGAGCCGCGCTCGATCCGCACCCGGCTCCAGTCGGCCTCCAGCTCCTCCGCGATGAGCATCGGCAGGACGGTGCCGACTCCCTGCCCCATCTCCAGCTTGGTCACCCAGAGCGTCACCGTGTCATCGGGGGCGATCCGGAGAAATGCATTGGGCTCGAAGTCCACGGGCGTCGCCTCGGCCGCACCCGGCGGCAGGCGGAAACCGAGCGTGAGCCCTGCGGAGGCGGAGAGGGCGACGAAGCCCCGGCGGGTGAGCGGCATCAGGCGCCTCCCCCAAGCTCGGCGGCACGATGAATCGCGGCGCGCAGGCGGTTGTAGGTGCCGCAGCGCAGATGTGCGTGCCGAAGACCTGGTCGATCACCGTGTCGGCGGGACGGGGGGCGGTGCGGAGCAGCGCCACCGCTTCCATGATCATCCCCGGCTGGCAGAAGCCGCACTGGGCCACGTCCTCCTCCAGCCATGCCCGCTGGCAAGGGTGGCTGCCGTCGGCGGAAAGTCCCTCGATGGTGGTGACCTGCCGGCCGGCGACTGCGGAGAGCGGCGTCACGCAGGCGCGGACTGCCTTGCCGTCGAGATGCACGGTGCAGGCGCCGCA
This sequence comes from Gemmatimonadota bacterium, assembly GCA_033763675.1. Classification (GTDB taxonomy): domain Bacteria; phylum Gemmatimonadota; class Gemmatimonadetes; order Gemmatimonadales; family GWC2-71-9; genus JADJOM01. The sequence goes on along the minus strand of JANRJZ010000128.1, from coordinate 45,524 downwards.
GACGCCGTTGCCGCAGCCGTAGTGGGTGCCGAAGAGACCGAGGTGATCACGGAGCGCCCAGAGCAGCGGCATCTCGGGATCCACGTCCAGGCGCTGCCGGCGACGATTGACGGTCAGTTCAACAGGAGGCATGGGGGACTCCGCCGGGGGATGGTGCGGCTGGGTAGGTTGACGGAAGGTGGTGGAGGAGTGTTTCAGGGGGCGGGAGGGCGGTAGGGCGATTAGGCGATTGGGCGATTGGGGGGTTGGGCATCGTGACCGGCGGACCAACCGCCACCACCTGCCGCACGCCGAGCCGGCTGGGGTGAAGCGCGCGTCAGTGAGCGGCGGGGAGGATTGCGCCCTCATCCGGCGAGCGAACTGCAGCGCGCGGAATCCCGGCCGGCTCGGCGGCGGCGCCACGCGGCGTCTGGCCGTACCGCGGCAGCGCCGCCCCTGTTCCCTCGTGCCACCGAGCCGCCCGCCCACCCCTCCTGCTACAATTCTCCCATGCGCCTGCCCGCCTGCACCATGCCCCGCCGTACCCTGCTCCACCTGGCCGCAGCCGTCGCGATCCCCTGGCCGCTCCGGGCGCTGACCGCCGACCCGGACCTAGCCCGGCTCACCGACTGGGTGGCGCGGCTCCGCGCCGAGGGGCTGGCGAGTGCTGGCACGGCCACCGGCCGGGGCGCGGCCCGGGTCGGGGAGCTTGCCGCCGGCACGCCCTACGAACCGGGCACACTGGAGGCATACCTCCGCGCCGGCGGAGACCCGATGGGCGTCGAGCCGCTGGCCCTTTCGCTCACCCGCTTCGATTGCGTGACGCTGGTGGAGAGCTGCCTGGCGATCGCCCGGCTCGCGTCCCGTGGTGGCGCCCCGACGTGGGAGGGGTTCGGCCGGGAGGTCGAGCGGATGCGCTACCGCTGCGGCGTGCGCCAGGGCTACGGCAGCCGGCTGCACTACTTCAGCGATTGGATCAGCAACGGCGCGGCGCGCGGGCTGGTCCGCGACCTGGGCGCGGAACTCGGCGGGGTGAATGACCCGCGCCCGCTCCGCTTCATGTCGGAGCACCGCGGGAGCTACCCTGCCCTGGCGCACGATCGCGCCTTTGCCGAGATCTCGGCCATGGAACGCGACCTGGACGGGCAGCCGAGACTCGTGGTGCCACGGGAGCGGATCCCCGAGGTGGCGGCCGGGATCGCGACCGGAGATGTGCTGGCTTTCGCCACGGAGATCCCGGGGCTCGACGTTACCCACGCGGCCCTTGCGTACCGTGACGCCCGCGACACGCTCCGCGTGCTGCACGCGCCCCTCTCGGGAGGCGTGGTCGAGGTCACCCGCGCAACCCTGCCCGAGTATGTCGCGGCGCTCCGGCGCTGCACCGGCGTCCTGGTGGCCCGCCCGCTTCTCGCGTAAGGCAGGAGTTCCACCGGCACCCCGAAACTCGCCCTTAGGAGCGAGTGTAGACCCCCCAACGGTTGATGGTCATCCCCCCTCCAGCTTCCAACCGCGGGCCCGCGTTGCGGTGCGGGCGGAGCGAGGCACCACCGTGGAGGCCGCGAGATGGGTCGGCCTGCCCCGCTGGCCGCCGTACCGCGAGCGAGATCACTGATACAGCGGGCCGACGGCTTCCGTGGTGGCAGCGAGGACGAGCCGGTGGCAGAGAGCGAGGCGGACGGGAGCGGGGAGGCGGGGCGGGGGGTGGAGTAGTGGGCTCCGTCGATCGCCGGAGCTGCCAGAATGCTAAGGTGCGGACAGGGCGACGGTTACCGAATCGGTCGATGGCCCTAACGGCGCAATGACGTGCCTTGGGCATGTTGCGGGCACCCGGCCGGCTGATGCCGGCCTCCACCCCTTCATACGCCCAATGCCGTCAGGAGCTCCTCATGAACCGCAAGACCCGATTCTCGATCGGTATCATGGCCGGGTGCATGCTGCTCGCCGCCTGCGCCGCGGAACCCATCACCAGCCCGGACGCCAACCAGGCCGTGGAATCGCCCGGCACCGCACCGGACGCCGGGAGCTGGAAGCTGGTCGCGCCCAAGGGGGCGGGGCCAGTGGATGTGAATGCGTCTACCCTGGCCCCGGGACTGCAGGCGGTCTTCGCGGCAAAGATGTTCGACTACCAGGCGGGGACCCTGTGGCGATTCGACCTCCGCACCGATAGCTGGACCCAGCTCCCGGCCACCAACTGGCCCATCGGCAAGTACCGCAAACTGATCTACGATGCGCCGAACCACCGGCTGCTGACCTACTGTGATGGCCTGGGCCAGGTGTACAGCATTCCGGAGACCGGTGGTGCATGGGTCCCGGAGGGGACGGCACCGAACCTCGAGGAGTACTACGAAGCGTACGGATTCTTCAACCCCGCGAGCCGGCGGCTGGCCGTCTTCGCCGGCTACGGCTTTGGCAACTGGAAGGACACCTTCTGGGAGTGGGACGGCGCCGGCAATCAGTGGCTGGGGATGACGCAGGGAACGCCACGACCGGAGCCGCGGTTCGGGCACGGCCCCTCAACCGTGGCGGTGGATGTGGCAGGGAAGCGCGCCTTCCTCGGCCAGCGCTCGCTCGGGACGGCGCCGGGCAACTACGACGACCTCTGGGTCGTGGACCTCAGGACCCACACCTGGAGCAATCTGATCGGGCCCTCGACGGGGGCATCGGCCCGGTTGGGGAGCGCGCTCGCCTACGCCGCGCGGACCAGTACGCTGTATCGCTTCGGGGGCTGCGGCCCGATCATCGGCTCCGGGATCTGCACCCGCTTCGGGAATGAGTTGCTGTCCGCCAAGCCCAACCAAGCGCCGGTCGCCTGGACCCGGATCCGGACGGCGGGTGCCGCGCCAACGCCGCGGATGTTGAGCGGGCTCTACTACGATCCGCCGCGCAATCGCCTGGTCCTGGTCTCGGGCAACGACGGGATCGGGTGGCAGGACGACGTCTGGAGCTACAAGCTGCCCTGAGCTCCGACAGGCCTCCGACGCCAGCGGTTCACACTCGGGAGAACCGTCTGGCGCCGGGGCCGGGCGCCGCGCATTCTATTCCATCCAGACCGCTGCCCACTACTGCCTGGTGATCCGGACCGATGTCCCCTGCCGCGCCTGACCCGGACGCACCCCTGACGCAGGCTCCCGGCGCCCCTCTCCCCTTCCGGTTGATCACCCTGGGCGGCGCCCGTATCGAGCGCGTGCCAACTCCCGGCGGTGATCCGCCGCTGGGCCCGGGAAAGCCCCTGGCCCTGGTGGCCTACCTCTCCTGCGCGACGAAGCGAACCGTGCGGCGCGAGGAAGCCGTCGAACTCCTTTGGGCCGACAGGGATCCGACCCGGGGACGCAACAGCCTCCGCCAGGCGGTCTGGACCGTTCGCCAGCGCCTCGGCGAAGTCGTGATCGGTGGCGACGACGACCTCGTGACACTCACCGATGCCCTGCGATCCGACCGGGACGACCTGCTCGCCGCGGTGGACCGGGGGGATGCCGACGCGGTGGTGAATCTCTATGGCGGGACGTTCCTGCCCGCGCTCGCCGTCCCGGGAGGCCTCGGCTTCGAGCAATGGGCCGATGGCGAGCGACTACGACTCCAGACGGCCTTCCTGCGCGCCGCCGAGACGGTGGTGCGGACTTCCCTCAACGGCGGCGACACCGTGAAGGCGGTGGCCGTGGCCCGGCGGATCCGTGACGAGGATCCGTCCCGCGAGTCAGGCTGGCGGCTCCTCCTCGAAGCGCTCGGCGCCGGGGGCGAGTGGATCGGGCTCTCCGTGGAGCTTCACGCCCTGGAGCGCATGCTCCGCGAGGAAGGCCGTGAGCCCGAGCCCTCCACCACGGACCTGCTGCAGCGGTTGCGGCGGACGGGGGGCCGGACGGAAGAGATGGAACCCCGGACCCTGGTGCCGGATCTGGTCGGCCGGGAAGCGGAGTTCGCGGCACTGCTGGCCTCGTGGACCGCCGCCCGATCCGGCAGAGCCACCCACGTACACCTCGATGGCGCGGCCGGCATGGGGAAGAGCCGCCTGCTTGCCGACCTGCGCCAGCGGCTGCGCGGACTTGGTGCGCGCGTCTGCCTGCAGCGGGCCCACCCGGGCGAGCGGGAACTCCCATGGTCCTTTGCCGGGGACCTCGTGGCTGCGCTGGCCGAACTCCCCGGGATGGCCTCGGTCACCCCGGCTGCCCTGATAGACCTGGTGGAGCTGGCTCCCGGGCTGGCCGCGCGCTTCAGCGCTCACGCCGGTGGTGGGGCAACGGAAGACACGACTCGCCGGCGCGGGCTGGCGCTGGTGGCGCTGGTCAATGCGGTCACCGAGGAGGCCCCGCTCGCGCTCCTGCTGGACGACCTCCACTGGGCCGATGACGCCTCCCGAGCCGCCCTGCAGGTGCTGCTCAACCGGCTGGACCGCCAGGCGCTGCTGCTCGTCACCGCCTCCCGCCCCGACCACCGGCCAGCGCTCGGACAACCCGATCGCCGTCTGCTGGCACTCGGCACCCTGCCGGAGGGAGCGACGCTGGAGCTCCTCGCCAGCCTCGCCCGCCTGCCCGACCTCCCGTGGGCTGCGGCGGTGTCAGGCTGGTTGCATCGTGCCTCCGGTGGCTCACCCCTCGCGGCGCTCGAGGCCCTCGCCTTCGCCATGGCACGGGGCAGCCTCAGCCTGGAAGATGGGGTGTGGCACACCACCGCTCCGGAACGACTCGAGCGGGATCTCCAGAGTGGCGGGTCGGGTCGCAGTCGACTGGAGGCCTTGGAGCCGTCGCGGCGCGAGCTGCTCCTGGTACTGGCGGCGGCGGGTCTGCCGCTGCGGCCGGCGCAACTCGCCGGGGTGCTGCGCCGGCCACTCGACGAGGTAGAGCTTCAACTCAACGCGCTGGAACGCGAGGGGCTGGCCCAGTCGGGGGCCGGCGGGTGGGAGCCGCAGCACGACCGCACCCGGGACCTCCTGCTCGAACTCGCGGGCCCCACGGTGGCCTCGACCCATCGTCGCCTCGGAGCCGTCTTCCTCGACGACGCCAACGCCAGCCCCGCCGCGCTCAGGCGGGCGGCAGTGCACCTGCGCCTGGGCGGCGACCGCACGGGGCTGGCGCGCGCCACGACGATCTATGTCCGCCTCCGGCGCGACCGCGGCGAGCACCGAGCCACAACGGAACTGATTGAGGAACTGATCGGCCTGGAAGGAGATCCGGCGCTGGTGGCGGAACTCCTCCATCTCCTCCCCGCCACCCTCCGGCTGCCCCGGTTGCGCCGGAGTATGCTGGTCTTCTCGAGCCTGATCCCCCTGCTGATACTCTCGGCGTTCCTCCTGCAGCGCCCGATTCTGGTGATGGTGACGGCGCCGATAAGCGGCGGCCCGCTCACGCCTTCACCGGTCGTCGAGCTGCGGGGCATCACGGGCCGTCCAGTCCATGACACCGGAGACACGGTACGGGCGGAAGTCCTCTCCGGGCCTGGGGCCCTCATCGGGACTACCATCGCCCCAGTCGTGAACGGGCGCGCGTCGTTCGGGGAACTGGACCTGACGGAGTCGGGCCAGTATGTGCTGCGCTTCTCGAGCCGTGGATATCGCGCGGTGGACAGCGATACCATCCTCGTCGGATTGACTCCCGCCGGCCTGCCGCGGCTCCGGATACTCGGCGGCACGCTTAACGGACAGCCGATCATCCCTTCAGCGCCAGTCCTGCAACTGGGACGGGGAGTGCGCCTGCAGGGAGAACTCGAACTCTCGTACGACTCCTATTGGACCGCCGCAGCCGTTTTTCTCTGTGGCGGCACCTCCTGGGGACCGGTGGCGGAGTCCTGGTGGACCGTGAAGCCACTCGCCACGCCTGCGACCGGGACCCGGCGCGTGATCCGGCTGGACCTCTCCGGCCCCCCGGAGCCCGGCACCTACTATCTGGTCCTGGCCCTCTACGCGGATCGCTCCTGCGACTTCATCATGTCCGCCACCAACTGGAACATGGAGCGGCCCGCCTGGAACGACGGCAACGACCTCGTCCGGCTGGATCCGGAGCAGTTGCGCTCCGCCCGCACCACCGGCACGGTTGTGATCCCGCAACTCCGCAACCACCTGGAGCTCGGGCCACGGGCATTGGCTCCCACCGCCGTCGGCGCGGCGGTCCTTGAGATTCAGGTGCGATAGGCCTGGGCTGCGCCACGGGAGTGCCAAGCCCTGCCCGCGCAGGGATCCCGCCCGCGCATGATCTCGCTCCGCCCCGCGGCGCCTTGATGCACGGCCCCGCGCGTCGCCCGTCCATCCTTGCCGGATGCGACGGACCACGTGGCACCCCTTGCCGCTGTATATACACGGCGTATATATATGATCCCGGGGTTCGAGTGGGACCCCGGGAAGCGGGTGGCCAACGTCCGCAAGCATGGGGTCGATTTCGTGCGAGCGGCCACGATCTTCGACCGGTTCGTTACCAGGCGGCTGGACACCAGGAGAGCGTATGGCGAGCCGCGGATTATCGCGGTGGGGGAAGCCGATGGCCTGGTACTGACTGTCGTCTACACGGTGCGTGGAATGTCCCTGCGCATCATCTCCGCCCGGAGGGCCAATGGCCGTGAAGCGCGAGCGTACCGAGCGATACGACCCCCGGAAGCACCAGGACCGGACGGACTGGGCCCGGGTTGACCGGCTGACCGATGCCGACATCGCGGCGGCGGTGGCCGCCGATCCGGACGCCGCGCCGCTGCTCACTGAAGAGTGGTTCCGGCAGGCGGAGTGGATGCCGCCGCTCACCAAGAAGGGGGTGTTCCTGCGACTCGACCCCGACGTGGTGGCCTGGTTCAAGGAAGGGGGCGCCGGGTACCAGACCCGCATGAACGCGGTGCTGCGGGGCTACATGCTGGCACACCGGAAGCCGGTGGCCAAGCCCAAGCAGAGGAAAAAGGGGTAACGAGACCGAGAAGTTGTGCCGGCTCTGATCTTGGGCGCTTCGGCGCGGAGCCGCGATGCTCTCGGCGCTGCCGCGTGCTCGTGACGGAGGGTGGCCGCACAGGGTTGAGTAACCCGCCGAGCGGCGCACCCTCCGCCACTGCGCCGCGGCACCGCCTCCATGCGCGGCACTAACCGTCCGACCGCCCGACCGCCCGACCGCCCCTACGGCACCCGCGTGGCCCTGCCGCCGCAGTACCCGCCGTTCCCCTGGCTGGGCCCCTCCTGGTACACGTACTTGGAGACCTGGGAGAAGCCGCTCCCGTCGTCGTCCAGAATCCAGCTGAAGTCTTCGCGGTAGGTGTTGCCCGGAGGCCCGCCGATGAAGAAGCCGCGGACGATCAGCGGGTTCCCCGACACGTCCGCGGCGCTGTAGGTGGCGATGGACCCGGAGCCGGGCGGATCCTCGTCGCTGATGTTCACCTGGTTGCCGCCCGAGGTCGCCAGGGTGAGCGTGGCGCTGCCGAACTCCGCCGGCACGCAGCTCCAGTTCTGCAGGAACTCCCCATTCCAGGAGCTGAAGCTCCCACCCTGGCCACAGGGCACCGTGACGTCCGCGTCCGGGATGTTCGTGGTCTTGTTGCCGGTATCGGTGAAGGACGCTCCCGTCACCCGCACCGGCTTCCTCGTGTTCTGGAACTCCCAGGTGGAGGTCAGGGTCCCGGTGGGGCCGGCCACCTCGATGCCGACGTTGCCATCCAGGCTCGAAGCGCAGGCGTTGGCCACCGAACTGGAGGTGCCCCGCGCCATCTCGATGTGCAGCGGGTTGGCCTGGTCCACGGTGACGGTGGTCGCGTTGCCGGTGATGCCCTCCACGAAAGTGCCGCTGCCCGAAACGTCCCCGCCCGTTGCGGTGAGTACGAAGTCCAGGTCCCCGGTCAGGGTACCGAGCCCGCCCGCGGTCTGCATGGTGAGGACGACATGGCCGCCGAAGCCCTCCCAGGCGGTGGCGGGATCGCCGTTGAAGGCGGCGGTGCCGGTGAAGGTGGTCTCGTTGGCGCCGTCGCCATCGCCATCCACGTTGATGGTGAAGACGTAGGAGTTGGGCGGGGCGCCCGGCGTCGGGTCGGGATCGAACTGGATGTCGGTGGAGCCGGGAACGCCCGGATTGAGCGCCACCGGGAAAACGCCGCCGATGCCGCCGAGCCGGGGGAGGATGAGGGTGACCCCGGTCTCGAGGTAGTCGCGCATCTCCTGGGCATCAGCGGGCAGGGGATCGGAGTCCGAGCCCGACCCGCAGGCCGCGAGGATCGCTACCAGCGTCCAACAGGCGTAGCGCTTCATGGGAGTCTCCAGTCAGGCGGGCATAGTGTGTGAGGCGGGCCACCCGCGTGCGCCAGTATGCGGGTGGGGTTGCCCCCCGTCAATGCTCGGCGGCTCGCGCCTTACGCCCAATCTCCGAATCGCCCAATCGCCCTACCGCCCTACCGCCCTCCGCCAGGCATCCATGCCGCCGACGCCGTTCGCCACCGCCCCGAACCCGGCGCGCTGCAGCAGGCTCACGGCGATGCAGCTGCGGTAGCCGCCGGCGCACACCACCACCCACTCGGCCCCCCGGTCCAGCTCGGCCATCCGCTCCGGCAGCTCGGCGAGCGGAATGTGGGTTGCTCCTTCGACGTGGAAGTCGCCCCACTCGCGGGCCCGGCGGACATCGAGCACCCGCCGCTCGCCGCCCGCCCAGGACTCCGGCGGCAGCCGATGCACCGCGCCGGTGGGGTGGCCCTCCGAGCGCCAGCGGTCCATGTCGCCGTCGAGCACCCCGACCACGTTCTCGTACCCCACCCGCGCCAGGCGGACCACGGCCTCCTCGATCCGGCCGGCCTCCGCGACGAGCACGAGCGCCTGATCGGGCCGGACCACCGTGCCCACCCACGACGCAAACTGGCCATCGAGGCTCACGTGGAGCGCACCCGCCGGATGGCACTCGGCAAAGGCGTCTCCAGACCGGGTGTCAATGATGAGCGCGCCCCCCCGGGCCAGCTCGGCCGCCGCGGCCGGCGTCAGCAGCGGCGGCATCGGCCGCTCGGCGTCGAGCGAGGGGCCGGCCTTGTTGAGGTCACGGGAGTGGAGGTAGTACTGCGGGGTCTCGGGGACGTCCCGGGTGACATCCGCGATGAAGTCGGCGCGGCTCCGGGGCTGGAGCGCCGCGTTCATGGCGCGCTCCCGGCCGATGGTGCTCCAGGTGTCCTTCCCCATGTTCCGGCCGCAGAGCGAGCCGGCACCGTGCGCCGGGTACACCCGGGTCTCGTCGGGGAGCGCCAGCAGCTTCTGGAACAGGCTGTCATACATGAGGCCGGCCAGCTCCACGACCGGCAGCCGGGAAGAGAGGATGTCCACCCGGCCCACGTCGCCCACGAATAGGGTGTCGCCGGTGAGCACCCCCCACGGGGGGCCCTCCCGGGCCTCCTCGCGGACGAGGAAGGAGAGGCTCTCCGGCGTGTGGCCGGGGGTCTCGATCACCTCGAGGGTCACGCCGCCGATCCGGATCTCGTCCCCCTCGCGGAGCGCGCGATGGGGGTAGCCCGCCTCCGCGCGGGCGCCGATCCCGATGGTGGCGCCGGTGCGCGCGGCCAGCTCACGGTGACCGGAGACGAAGTCGGCGTGGAGGTGGGTCTCGAGGATCCAGGTGATGGTGAGGCCATGGGCCTCCGCCTCGTCGAGATACATCTGGATGTCCCGCGAGGGGTCCACCACGACCGCCTCCCCGCCGTCGCCGATCAGGTAGGAGGCGTGCGCCAGACAACCGATGTAGAACTGCCGGAAGTGCATGACGGGCTCGGGAGAGGGACCGGACGAAGATAGGGCGCGCCTCGGGCCGGAGCCAGCCAACGCCGCCCTAGCCCATCCCAGCACCCCGCGCCATCTTGTCTCGCCCATGCCCACCCTCTGGACGTCCGCGAGCCTCCCCGACTGGCGCGCGGCGCTGGCCGCCTATGACGCGGTCATCGCCCGGCAGGAGGTGGCCAAGCTCGCGGCCCGCGACGCCTGGTACCGCACCGAGCTGCCCGCCGCGATCGCGGCCCGGCGGCCGCGGCACGTGACCCACGCCGAGCTGGTGCAGCTCACCGAGTGGAAGATGTCGCGCGGCAAGTGGCGGGCCCGGAACCTGGTGCTGGTGAAGGGCAATCCGGCGCCCGCGGTGAAGGCCGCGACCGCGGCCGGCCTGGCCCTGGTGCCGCACCCCACCGCGCCGATCGCGAAGATCGCCGAGCTCGAAGGGGTGGGCCCGGCAACGGCCTCCGCCGTGCTCGCCGCCGCCGAGCCGACGCTCTACCCCTTCTTCGATGAACTGGTGGCGGCCCAGATCCCCGGGCTGGGTGAGGTAGCCTTCACCCTCGGCTACTACGCCCGCTACGCCGATCAGATCCGGAAACGGGCTGCCGAGCTGGGCGGGAAGTGGACCCCGGCGATGGTGGAGCGGGCGCTGTGGGCGCATGCCGGAGGAAAGGCCGGGCAGTAGGACGACGGGCCGACGGGCCGACGGGCCGACGGGCCGAGAAACCAATCGCCTAATCGCCTAATCGCCCAATCGCCCAATCGCCCAATCGCCCAATCGCCTAATCGCCCAATCGCCCTCCCACCCTCCCACCCTCCCGCCTTACCATCACCGCGCGAAGCGCTATCTTCCGCCGCATCCCTGCTTGCGCCTCCCAGGAACCATGGACCGTCTACACCCCACCGATCCGGTCGTCGAGCGCCTTGCCTCCGCGCTGACGCCCGCTTACACCCTCCGCCGGGAACTCACCGGCGGGGGGATGAGCCGCGTCTTCGAGGCCATCGAAACGGCACTGGGACGGGCGGTGGTGGTGAAGCTCCTGGCCCCGAACATCGCGGCCGTGGTGGATACCGACCGGTTCCGGCGGGAAATCCAGCTCGCCGCCCAGCTCCGCCACCCCCATATCGTCCCGCTGCTCTCCGCCGGCAACGCCGACGGGATGCTGTACTACACCATGCCCTACATCAGCGGCGAATCGCTGGCCTCCCGCCTGACCCACTCCCCCCGGCTCGGCGTCGTCGAAGGGGTGCGGATCATCTGCGAGGTCGCGGACGCGCTTGACTACGCCCACAAGCAGGGCGTGGTGCACCGGGACGTGAAGCCGGGGAACGTGCTGCTGGAGTCGGGGCATGCGGTGGTCACCGACTTCGGCATCGCCCGCGCGGTCCAGGGGGACGCCACGGCGGACGGCGGCCCGCTGACCCAGACCGGCTTTGTGCTCGGAACGCCGGCGTACATGAGCCCGGAGCAGGGGTGTGGCGACCAGGTGGACGGCCGGAGCGACGAGTACGCCCTGGCCTGCGTGCTGTACGAGGTGCTGGCCGGCGAGCCCCCCTTCAGCGGCAAGACCATGGCCTCGCTGCTGGTGCAGCACCTGGTCCATCCGCCGCCGCCGATCACGCGGCCCGACGTGCCGCAGACGGTGCAGCAGGTCCTGACGATCGCGCTCTCCAAGTCGCCCACCGACCGCTTCCCCACGGCGGGGGAGTTCCGGGACGCGCTGCTCGCGGTGGACCTCCGCGCCGCGCCCGACCGGCCGCCGGACGCCGTGGCACCCACCCGCCCCCACGCCCTCCATCGCTCCACCACCTCGGGGCCGATTGACTCGCTGGCGGTGCTGCCGTTCGCCTGCCCCGCCACCAACTCGGATGACGAGTACCTGGCCGACGGAATCACCGAGAGCATCCTCAACCGGCTGACCCGGGTCTCCGGGCTCCGGGTGGTGCCCCGCTCGACGGTGTTCCGCTACAAGGGGCGGGCGGAGGAGGCGACGCAGATCGGCGCGGAACTCCGGGTGCGGGCACTGGTGACCGGCCGGGTGGTGCAGCGGGGCGGGCAGCTCATGGTGAGCGCGGAGCTGACCGACACCGGGACCGAATCCCAGCTCTGGGGGGACCGGTTCGTCCGCTCCTCGACCGACATCTTCGCGGTGCAGGAGGAGGTCGCGACCGAGATCGTGAAGTCGCTCAAGCTGCAGCTCTCGGCCGAGGAGCACCGGGAACTGACCCGGCGGCAGACGGAGGATTCCGATGCCTACCACGCCTACCTGCGCGGTCGGCATATGTGGAACAAGCGGACCGCCGACGGCTTCACCCTGGCACTGAAGCACTTCCAGGAGGCGATTGACCACGACCCCCGCTTCGCCCAGGCCTACGCCGCCATGGCCGACACCTACAACCTGCTGGGCTACTACAATTTCAAGCCGCCGCGCGAGGTGTACCCCCGAGCCACCGCGGCGTCCACCCGGGCGCTGGAGCTCGATCCGGGCCTGGCGGAGGCGCACGCCTCGCTGGGCTACAGCCGGCTGTTCTTCGACTGGGACTGGGAGGGCGCCCGGTCGTCGTTCGCCGAAGCGATCGCCCATGACCCCGGCTACGCCAGCGCCCACCAGTGGCTGGGCTGGTACTACCTGGTCACCGGCCAGACGGACCAGATGCTGGCGGCGATGCGCACCGCGCTGAAGCTCGATCCGCTTTCCATGATCATCAACGCCCACATGGGCTATGCGCTCTTCTGCGCCGGCAAGTACGACGAGGCGATCGCGCAGCTCAAGAGCGCCCTGCTGCTCGATCCCGACTTCTCGCTCACCTACTGGCCCCTCGGCGCGGTCCATTTCTGGATGGGGAACGGCGAGGAATCCATCCGCGCCTTCCGCTCCCTGGTGGAGCTCACCAACGGTGGGGTCGGGCTGGGCTACCTGGGCCTCGCCGCCGGCAAGTTCGACCGGACCGACCTGGCCCGGAGCGCCCTCGCGCGGGTGGAGGAGGCGGCGCGGAAGCGCTATACCTCCCCCCTCGACCGCAGCCTCTGCCTGGCGGCGCTGGGCGAGTATGAATCGGCCTTCACCTGGCTGGACCAGGCGTTCGAGGACCGGGTCAGCGACCTGGTGCGGATGCAGGTCCTCCCCTGGCCCGCCGACATGCGGAACGACCCGCGCTTTGCCCAGGCGGTCGCGCGCCTCAAGCTGCCATAGGGCCCCGCCGGCAACCTTCGACACCCTTGCGGAGACCCGCGTCGCGCCGTATCTCCCACCGATTCCCCGCCGCGCTACGGCGTGTCTCTCACCCCCGTCCGCTCTCCGAATTCCCGAGGCCAGCACATGCCATCCGGCAAGAAGGCCGGGCCGATCCCGGCGATCCCGACGTCCATCAAGATTCCCAACATCAAGGTCAGCGCGAAGACCGTCGGGGAGCTCACCGTCCCCGCCTCGCTCACCTTCTATTACGCCGGGATCCAGTCGATCTGGCTCTGGTACACCGCCCCGCTCCGGATCCTCCGGGCCTACCTGGAGCCGCTCGGCATGACGCCCTATGACTTCGGCGGACACGGCGCGGTCAACATCAACTTCTTCAACGCCGCCGCGATGTATGGCATGGGCTCGCCCGGCAACCAGGGGATCGGCGGCTTCAACGAGACCGAGGTGAACATCGTCGGCTACGCCACCCGGGTGGCCGACAAGATCGAGGAGGGGATGTCGCTGCCCCAGTACCTCACCACCGGCGACGTCACCAAGCGGCTGGGGAATTACCGGGTCTGGGTCGCCTGCGATGACCCGATCGCCGTCGCGGCCGGCCGGCAGGTGTTCATGGAGAACAAGTTCCTCACCCCCTACACCTACAACGTCCCTTCCTTCAACAACCCGAAGGCGGCCCCGAAGCAGTTCAGCTGGGAGTGGACCTGCCAGGACCCGAAGCGGCAGGCGCTGGCCATCTACAGCGCGGTGGCGAACCTCGCGGGGCTGGCGGCGGTGACGGGGAACATGTCGGAGGTGATCGACCTGAGCTTCGACCAGGTGTCGCGCCGGCCGGTGGCCTCGCGCCGCAACTTCCTCGGCACCTTCGACACCTTCCTGCAGCCGGAGGTGGCCGGGGCGGTGAAGCTCACCTACGGCGCCAGCAAGCACCCGATGCGGCACGACATGGAGCGGCTCATCGGGCGCAAGCGGCCGGTGGCAATCCAGCGGTTCCAGAGCCCGACCTGCATCGCCGAGGCGGCGGGTTATTACGCCGATCTCTGAGCTCGGGCGCGCTGCAAGTAGCACACTGCTGTAACCACGAAGGCACAAAGTTCACGGAGGAAGAGTTGAGTCGAGCACCTCGCGAGCGTTCACCGCTCGACCAGTTCGTGGAGCTCTCGGTGACCCTGACGGGGTTCGACGCCGCCGAGCTGTGGGGCACGGGGCAGGTGCAGACCTACTACGCCCTGCTGCCCTCGATCATCGGTGACGCGATCTTCGGCCGGCTCATGAGCCGGTGGCAGGATACCTGGATCCGCGGTGAGGGGGACGAGCCCTTCCTCGAGACGCTGGTCAAGGAACAGATCCTCGAGGATCCGACCCTGGGTCCGGTGGCGCGGAACCTGACCTACCTCTGGTATACCGGTGGGTGGAACCAGCTTCCAGCCGACTGGCGCAACGAGCACGGCGCCTCCGCCAATGACCAGACGTATATCGTGTCGTCCACCGCGTACACCGAGGGGCTGGTGTGGAAGGCGATCCACGCCCATCCGACGGCGGCCAAGCAGCCCGGATACGGCTCCTGGGCGCTGCCCCCGGACACGGGGACCGGACGATGAGCGCCCCCGGGCGGCACTATGACGCGATCGTGATCGGCAGCGGCCCGATCGGCGCCCACGTGGCCCAGGGGCTGGCCGCGGAGAAGAAGAGCGTGCTGCTGCTGGAGGCGGGCCGGGCAACCGGCCTCACCTACGAGGGCTACCGCTCCTACGTCACCAACTACCACGTGCAGGTCGCCAAGGACACCAACTCCCCCTATCCATACAACGCCAGCGCGCCGTCCCCGCGGGAGATCGACCTCACCTCCATCACGCCCGGGACTCCGGACCTCAACGGCTACCAGGTGGAGTTCGGGCCCCAGACCTTTGCCTCCACCTACCTCCGGGCCCTGGGCGGCACCTCCCTCCACTGGCTGGGCACGGTGCCGCGCTTCCTGCCCAACGACTTCCGGATCAAGACGAAGTACGGCGTGGGGGTGGACTGGCCCTTCGAGTACCACGAGCTGGAGGAGTGGTACGGCAAGGCGGAGTGGTCCATCGGGGTGGCGGCGAACGTCGCGGACCAGAAGGAAGTCGGGATCCCCTTCCCCAAGGGGTACGAGTACCCGATGGAGCGGATCCCCCCCAGCTACAGCGACCAGGTCATCCAGAAGGCGACCCAGGGCCTCACCGTGAAGCTGGCGGGCAGGCGCTACCCGGTGCGGGTTTCCAGCCTGCCCCAGGCGCGGAACTCCATCCCCCGCGCGGGCTACACCCCGGTGGGTGCGGTGGGCGCCCCCGACATGGGGCTCCGCTGCGAGGGAAACTCGGCCTGCATCCCGATCTGCCCGGTGCAGGCCAAGTACTCGTCGCTCAAGACCGTCGCCGCGCTGCCGAAGGAGTACGTCACCCTGCTGTCGCAGGCGGTGGTCACGAAGCTCAACATCGCCGCGAACGGACGAATCTCGGGGGTCGAGTGGCTGCGCTACGAGACCGAGGGAGGCGCGACCACCCCGGGGACCGCCACGGGCACGATCGTGGTGCTGGCCGGCCACGCGATCGAAAACGCCAAGCTGCTGCTGGCCTCCGGCGCCGCGAACAGCAGCGACCAGGTCGGCCGGAACCTGATGGACCACCCGTTCTCGTCGTCGTGGGCGCTGGCGCCGAGGTCCATGGGAGTCTTCCGCGGCCCGCTGCAGACCTCGGGGATCGAGTCGCTGCGGGATGGCGCCTTCCGGAGCGAGTTCGCCGCCTTCCGGGTGGATCTGAGCAACGTGGGCTGGGACATCGTCCCCAACGCCTTCCCGCCCTACGGGCAGGTGATGGATCAACTGGGGCAAAACATCGTCGGGAAGAAGCTCCGCCGGTATCTCTCCGACACGGTACCGCGCCAGGTGCGGATCGGCTATGACCTGGAGCAGCTGCCGGAGCCGCAGAACCGGGTGACGATCTCGAACGAGTTCCGGGACGCGATCGGCTGCTTCCGGCCGGTGATCCACTACAGCCTGTCCGACTACACCTGGCAGGCGATGGTCGAGTCCATCAAGGTCTCCGGGGCGGTGTACGACCGGATGGGGATCCCGAAGTCGGACCAGTACTTCTGCACCACCTTCACCGGCCTGCCGGACGAGCGGAACTTCCGCGCCAAGGACGGGAAGGACTACCTGCTCTCGTTCGTCGGGGCCGGCCACCATATCGGCACCCACCGGATGGGGGTGAGCCGCACCGACAGCGTGGTCAACCGCGACCAGCGGAGCTGGGACCACGAGAATCTCTACGTCGTCGGCTGCGGCAGCTTCCCCACCACCGGCACCGCCAACCCGACGCTGACGGCGCTGGCCGTGACGCTCCGGTCGGTGAAGGACATGCTCGCGCAGTTGCGCTGAGCCTGCCGGCCGCCGCCCCCACTCTCCCGAGCCCGCCGATGCCGATCACGACCCTCGCCTCGCTCCGCACCCACCTGCAGTGGGCGCTGGAGCTGGAGCACTCCACCATCCCGCCGTACCTGTGCGCGCTGTATTCGATCCCGGATGGATCGAACGTGGCGGTCAGCGCCCTCATCCGCAGCGTGGTCATGGAAGAGATGCTCCACATGGTGCTGGCCGCCAACCTGCTGAACGCGGTGGGGGGGAAGCCGGACGTGTCGCACAGGAAGTTCGTGCCCTCCTACCCCGCCTACCTGCCCCACAGCGACAAGGCGTTCCAGGTGAACCTGCTGCCCTTCAGCACCCAGGCGGTGGACACGTTCCTCAAGATCGAGCGGCCCATGAAGCCCCGGGCCAGGCCCCGGGGCAGCAAGTACCACACGATCGGCCAGTTCTACGCGGCGGTGCTGGAGGGGGTGGAGCTGCTGGAGCGCCGGGCGCGGAAGCGGGGGAAGACCATCTTCACCGGCAAGCGCCGGCACCAGATCGCCGGGGAGCAGTGGTACTACGGCGGCGGCGGGGCGCCGATCATGGTGGTGGATCTCGACTCCGCCCGGAAGGCGATCCACGAGATCATGGAGCAGGGAGAGGGGCTCGACCACACGATCTTCGACGGGGACAACCAGTTCGGGCAGGTGGACGAGCTGGCGCACTACTTCCGCTTCTACGAGATCCGGAAGGGGCGGCGGTACCTGCCCACCGACGCCCCGCATCACCTGCCGCACGGCGCGGAGCTGCCGGTGGACTGGTCGGCCCGCTACCCGATGACGCCGAATCCGAAGGTCCGCGACTTCCGGAAGCAGCCCGGGATCCACCGGCTCATGGTGGAGTTCAACCAGCGCTATACCGCCCTGCTGCAGGCGCTGCACACGGCGTTCAACGGCAAGCCGGCAGCGCTCCGCGACGCGGTGCCACTGATGTACGAGCTCAAGTACCGGGCCCAGGCGCTGATGACGATCCCGACCGGCCGGGCCGACGGGAGCACCGCGGGGCCGAGCTTCGAGCTTGTGCCGGTCAGCGCCGCGGCGAGGGGATCGCGCCCTTCCGCGCAAAGGCGGCGAGCCGCGACACGCCGAAGAAACTGATGCTCGCCGGCGAGCGCCCGGTGAAGCATTCGCTCCACTCGGCGGCGACCCGCTTCCAGGAGGAGCTCTTGAGGTGGGCCTGGAGCGCGGCCTCGTTGCGGTAGCGCTCGTAGAAGTAGAGGTGCCGGGTGGGCTGCCCGGTCTGCTTGCTGAGCACCCGGTGCACCATGTAGACCAGGGTGCCGGGCTGTTCCCGTTCCGCCTGGCGCTTGACGGCGGCGACCAGCTTGAGGGCGCGGGCCTCCCTGCCCTTCCGCATCTCGAAGGTCGCGATGGTGGTGATGATCATCCGGTGGCCTCGGGGTTGGGGGGACGACGGGACGACGGGACGAGGGAAGGGTACGCCGTCAGCGTGCAGCACGCCACCTCATCCCCGGCTCCCCACCGCCCCATCGCCCTGCCCCGCTCCCGTCACCCTGGTCCGGACGCCCCGGTGGCCCCGCTCAGGTGAAGATGATCTCCCCCCCCGCCGCCATCTCGTAGAAGTCCCCCACGGTGATCACGCTGTCCACCGCCTCGACGAAGTCGGTCGGCTTGAGCCCGAACATGTCCACCGAGGCCTTGCAGGCGTACAGCCTGCCACCGGAGTCGGCGATCATCTGCACGAACTCGCCGATGGGGGGAATGTCCAGCTCCTCCATCTTCTTCTGCATCTGCCGGGTGACGAAGGCGGACATCCCCGGCAGGATGCCGAGCAGGCCAGGGAGGCCCAGCGCCGGGTTGCCCACCGTGGCCACCTTCACCTTGCCCTGCTTGGACTTGATCACCGCGTCCATGCCGAAGAAGGTGAAGAACAGGTTGGCCTCGATGCCCTCCATGCGGGCACCGTTGGCCATGATCAGCCCCGGATAAATCCCCTCAAGCGTCCCCTTCGACACGATGATGGAGACCTTGGTGATCCGCTGGGCCTCCGCGGTCGGCACGGGGGTCTCGGCGGTGGCGGGAATGATGGCGGTCGCAGTCATGGTCCATGCTCCTCTGGCTCGGCCAGGTCAGATGCAGCCCTTGGGCTTCGGGATGCCGCCGATCTTGGCGGCGAGCTTGGCGGGCCCCTTCGGGAACAGCCGGTACAGCTCCTTGATCTCCACCCCGGACTCCTTGCCCAGGGTGCGGATCGAGGGCGCGGTGCCGGCGGTGAGGAAACGGTTGCGCATGTAGCGCACCACCTGCCAGTGCCGGTCGGTCAGCTGCGGCACGCCGTTCTCCCGCGCGATCTCTCCCGCCAGCGCCTCGGTCCACTGTTCGGGCTTCTGCAGGAAGCCCTCGGCGTCCACATCGAGCACGGTATCCAGCATCGTCAGCGTCGGCATCTCTCAGTCTCCTTGCGGGTCAGACGGTCACGGGCTCTGTGGCGGGCGCAGGCACGCGCTTGCCACGCATGGTCATCCGGGGCGGCACCAGGGGGATGTCATGGCCGGGCAGCAGCATGTGCCAGTACACCCAGCGGAAGGCGAGCTTCCCCCAGTGATTGAGGCGGGATTCCTCCAGCAGGCGGAGCGGACCCAGCACCGGCAGCGGGAAGGTGCCGGGGAGCGGCTCGGTCTCGTAGTTGAAGTCGATGAGCAGCGCCTTGTCGTAGCCGGTCTCGATGAAGCAGTTGCTGTGCCCGTCGAAGTCCGGCGCGAGCGGCTGGCCGCCCAGGAAGCGTACGATGTTCTGCTCCAGGATCTCCGCCTGGAAGTGGGCCACCGACCCGGCCTTGGATGACGGCAGGTTGGTGGCGTCACCGAGCGCGAACACGTTGGGCTTGACCGCCGCCTGCAGCGTGTGGGGATCGGTGAGCACGAAGCCGAGGTCGTCGCCCAGCCCCGGCGAGCGCCCCACGTACTCCGCCCCGCCATGGAGCGGCACCGTCACCAGCAGGTCGAACGGGATCTCGCGGTCATCCCAGGCCACCAGCCTGCCGGCTTCGCCGTCCACCCGGCCGGTGTTGAACTCCGTCTCCAGGCGGATCCGCTTCCCCTTGAAGAGGTGGGCCAGCTCCCGGTTGCAGGTGGGCTTGGTGAAGGCGTCGTCGAGCGGGGTGACGTAGGTGATCTCCACCTTGTCCCGGATGCCGCGGGTGCTGAAGAACCAGTCGGCCAGGAAGGCGAACTCGAGCGGCGCCACCGGGCACTTGATGGGCATGTCGACGACGTTCACCACCAGCCGCCCGCCGGGGAACTTCGCCAGCGCGTCGCGCAGCGCCGTCGCCCCCTCGACGGTGTAGAAGTCGAACACCTTCTGCCGCCACCCCGGGCCGGTCATCCCCTCCGTCTCCTCCGGCAGCACCCGGGTGCCCGTGGCCACGATCAGCAGGTCGTAGGAGAGTGGGCGTCCGTCCGCCAGCCGCACCACGTCCAGCTCGGCCTCGACCCGGTCGATCGGCTGCTGCAGGTAGGCGATCCCGGGGCGGAGCTGCGGCGCCCGCGCCCGGACCACCTGCTCCGGGGTGTACATCCCGAAGGGAAGGAAGAGCAACCCGGGCTGGTACACATGCCGGTTGTCCTGGTCCACCACGGTGATACTGGTCCGGCCCGCCGCGAGATCGCGGCGGAAGCGCCGGGCCAGGCGGTTAGCGATGGTGGTGCCGGCCGTGCCGGCGCCGAGGACGACGATGCGGGTCATGCGGACCTCCCGGCGGTGAGTGGAGCGCGGTGCGCCACCTCGTCGCAGCTCCGGATGCAGGCGAGGATGCGGCGCACCTTGGGTTCGGTGATACGGTAGAGGACGAAGCTGCCATCGCGCCGGGCGCCCACCACGCCCTTGCCGCGCAGGATCGCCAGCTGCTCCGAGACCGCGGCCTGGCTGGCGCCGCTGGCCTCCTGCAGCTCGCTCACGCTGTGCTCGCCCTGGTCCATGATCTCCAGCAGCCGCAACCGCAGCGGGTGGCCCAAGCACTTGATGACCTGGGCGGCGTTCTCCAGCACGCTCGCGGCAATCGGTGAGTGCAGTCTCGGCATGGTGGCTCCCGGCGGGCATCGCCCTATTGCCATATCCCCATATGTCCACGGCGAAGATTGCACCTTTTTTCACAAGACGTCAGGAAGCGCGGGTGAATTCACCTTCACCCAAACCAGTAGCCGGACATCAAAGGCCCGCAGACAGACTCCCGGCGGAAATCACGGAGGGAATGTCATGCGCATCATCGGGTTAAGCCTCGTGTCCGGCTGGCTACTCCTCGGGGCGCCGGTGGCGGCCCAGGCCCCGGCCTGGCGGGTGAGCACCGAGCCGGCGGCGGGCCTCTGGTTCCATGGAATGGCGCTGGCCGGGGTCGCGGGGTTCGGGACCGACCCGCTTTACGCCCCCGATTATCGCGCCACCCTCGCCACCGTCCGCCGCCAGGCGGGCCTCGCGGCGACCCCGCTGGAGATCGAGCCGTTCGCGCTCGGGCGCGCCTTTGCCGAGGACTCGAGCCTCGAGGCGCTGCACTTCGTACCGCTCTGGTTCCCCCGTTCCACCCCGCTCGGGCTGCTGGACGCCCTGACCGCCGCCACGACCCCGGATGCCGCCACGGCGGAGCCGGGTCGGGAAGAGCGATTCGGCGCCAGCGTGGTCGCGGCGACGGTGCACAGCCCCGCCGCGCGGCGGGTCCTGGCCGGATTTGCGGCCCGACTCCGTGCCGAGTGGCAGGGGGGCTACCCCGGCCTGCACCGGGCGCTGCTTCCCGCGGACCGGGGCCGAGAGGTGGCGGAGGCGTGGGCACCGCTCGCCGCCCAGCTCGCTCCCTACCTCAAGAGCGAGCATCTCGACGGCGGGCTGGTGCTCCTCTCGCCGGCCTTGGGTCCGGATGGCCGGTTCTTCGGTGGCCGCCCGGAGGATCCCACCGACAACGTCCTGGCGGTGCGGCTCGCGCCGGAGGAGCCGGCCCGGAGCGCGGTCCTTCGGATGGTGCGGGAGCTGTGCTATCCGGCGGTGCGGGCGGCGCTGGCCGATGGGCCGGCCGAGCCGGACCGGGTGGCAGGGGAGCAGCTGAGCGGGCGGGTGGCCGTGCGCTGCGGGCATTCGCTGCTGGCGCGGTATGCGCCGGAGGCGGTGGCGGATTACGACGTGCTGTGGGGCACCGGGCAGTCGCCCGAGCTGCCGAGCCGGGTGGGGGCGGCGCTGGCGCGCCGGATCGGCGGGCGGTAGCGGGCGCGGCTGACGCGGCATACCGGCCGGACCAGCGTGGCCCGGCCCTTCCTGGAGGGAGCAAGATGACTCACCTGATGCGTTCGATCGGCGGCACCCTGGCCTGCGCCCTGGCGCTCGGAAGTGGCGTGGGCGCCACCCCGGGGCCGACCTACGGGGTCTATCTCCGGCTGGCCGATGGGCCCGCCGGCAGCTACCACGCGATGCTCGAGGCGATGCCCGCCCTGGCGGAGCGCGCGGGGATGCCGCTCTTGGCCACGCTTCCGGTCGCGACCGGCGGGTGCCGCTTCCAGGCCACCGTCTTTGTGCTCCAGTCGCCGGCGTGGGCCGGCCAGGTGACCGCGGCGGGCCGGCACGGCGCCTTCGCCGCGCCGATCCGCCTGGCGGTGTTCGAGGACGAGGCGGGCACCCACCTGGCGCTGGCCAACCCGCAGTCGCTGGCGCGCACCATCGTGGGGGAGGACTTCGACGGGCCGGCGGGCGAGGTGGTCGCCGCGCTCACCGCCGCGGTACGGGCGGGGTTCCCGGGCACGCCGGTAGCCGAGCCCTATGGTCAGCTCCGCGACCGCGGCCTGATCGGCAAGACGATGGGCATCGTGGCGGGAGGTCCGTTCCCCTCCAAGGTGGAGGAGGTGGCCAGGGTAAAGGCCACGGCGGCACTCAACCTGGAGGCGCTGACCCTGGCGATCGCGGAAGTGGGGCGGCGCCCCACCACCCGCTGGGGGCTGCGCCTGGCGTATCACACCCCGCTCCCGGACGGTGCCGAGCTGCTCGGCTTCACCGGGGCGGCGATGGAGGCCAGGTCCTTCGCCATCGTGGGGGCGGGCGGCAATCCGGCGCGCGAGGGCTACGCCTGCGCCGGGCTGGACCATGCCCCGGCGTACCCGCTGGAGCTGCTGGTGGCCCGGGAGGGCGGCGACCTGGTGGTGCTGGTGACCGACGTGATGTTCCGGATGAAACTCTACTTCGAGGATGCCGGCACGATGAAGTTCGCCGCCAACATGGCGATGCCCGGCTCGATCGAGGATGAACTGCGCGACCGCGTGGACGAGGCGCTGGAAAACCTGCAGGACCGCCTCGCGGCCCACTAACGAGGGGACCCGACCATGAACGACCGACTGCGTACGCTCCTGGCCTCCGCCCTGCTCCTGGCGGCGGCCGCCGCCCCGGTGCAGGCCACCGACGGCCACTTCCTCCACGGCGTCGGCGCCGTGAATTCCGCGATGGGCGGGGCCGGGGTGGCGTCGCCCTCCAGCCTGCTCGGCACCTACTACCTCAATCCCGCCGGCCTCATGGCCTTCGACGGGACCCGCATGGAGTTCGGCTTCGAGCTGTTCCGCGCCGATCGCACCCTCTCCAGCGACCTGCCGGGCTTCGCCTCCGGCAGCACCCGCTCCAAGCGGGACTGGGTGCCGATCCCGGCCATGGGCATCTCCACCCGGCTGCAGAACGACAAGGTGGTGGTCGGGGTGGGGGCGCTGGGCATCGGCGGCTTCGGGGTGGACTATGCCGCCAGCACCAGCAACCCGATCCTGACCCCGCAGCCCAACGGCTTCGGGCAGATCTACAGCAACTACCAGTTCCTCAAGATCTCGCCGGCGGTGGCGTTCGCGCCGGTGCCGCGGGTGTGGATCGGGGCGTCGCTCAACGTGGACTGGGCGTCGCTGGCAGTGAACCCCATGCCGGTCGCGGCGCCGGACGTGGACGTCGGCACCGGGACGGCCTACTACCCGACCGCGACCGCCTCCGACGGGGCCTTCGGCTACGGCTTCCAGGCGGGGATCCTGGTCAAGCCGAACGACCTCATTGCGCTGGGCGCGAGCTACAGCAGCCCGCAGTACTTCGAGTCGTTCGAGTTCAACAGCACCGTGGCCAACCCCAACCTGCCGACGTACGGCACCCCGCGGACCATCAAGTTCCGGCTGGACGTGCCGGCGGTCTACGGGTTCGGCGTGGCGCTGTCGCCGCTCCCCACCCTGACCATTGCCGCGGACGGACGGTACATCACCTACGGCAGCACCCGCGGCTTCGACAAGAAGGGGTTCCGGAGTGACGGCTCGGTCCGCGGCTTCGGCTGGAAGAACATCTGGGTCGTGGCCGTGGGCGGCGAGTTCCGGCCCACCGATCGGCTGGCGCTCCGCGCCGGGTACAACCGGTCGCAGAACCCGATCAGCAAGGCGCAGTCCTTCTTCAACACCCCGGCGCCGGCCATCATGGAGAGCCACCTGAGCTTCGGCGGTGGCGTCCAGGTGTCGCGGCGGATCGAGGTGAGCGCGGCCTACTACCACGTGGCCAAGGCGTCGCTCACCGGCCCGATCCCCAACCCGGCGGTACCGCCAGGCTCGACCGTCACCAACGCGATGTCGGAGGATGCGCTGCTGTTCCAGGTGACGCTCAAGTCCCGCTAGGGCCGGCGGCTCGGCGTGCGGCAGTTGGTGGCCGTCGGCCCGTCGGCCCGCCCCTGGCATTGCGAGGCCGCGGAGCGGCCGAAGTCGCGGGGGAGGTCGGCGCTGACGCTGCTCGGAGCAGCGGGTGGCCGCACAGGAATGGGGAGCCCGCTGCGCCAGCGCCTTTCTGCCGCGACCGTGCCGCCCAATGGCCCTAGCGCTCCCCCACCTCCGTCACGGCCTTTCCGACATACAGTGGCATCCCCGCCGGAAGGAGCGCGGTCCTGGGCAGGGGGATCGGGCCCATCAGCTGGCCGGCGGTGAGTGGGGGGCTTCCCGGGTGGAGGGTGGACAGGAAGGCCTCAAGATCCGCGTGGTTGGCGGCGAGCTTGTCTGCCGAGGTGAGGGTGCTCCGGAACTCATGGACGATGAAGACCGCGGCGGCGGAATTGTCGGTGACCGCCTGGAGGGCCGAGCCCGCTGTCCCGGTGATGAGCTGGTAGCGGAGGTCGCGCCAGGGCGCCGCCTCCGGGTTGCAGTCCTTCCCGAACAGGAGGGTGAGCAGCGCCCGGGCCCGTTCGGCGGCGGCGGTGTTGGGCTGCCGCTTCCGGGCAACCTGGATCTGCTTTCCGAGGCGCTCGCCGAAGGGCTCATCGGCCTTGGCCTCGACGCAGAGGGTGGTCCGGCCGAGCGACCCCTCTCCCCGGAGCCAGAGATCGTGGTTGCGGCCCTCGCCCCGTTCGGGGAGCGGGGTGACGTGCTCCGGCCGGCCGTTCTTGAGGGCGATGCCGCGGGTGGCGTCATGGGAGTCGAGCAAGGCGCGGAGCTCTTCCGGACAGGCGGTCTCCCCGCTCCGGAGCCAGGCCCGCGCCAGCTCCATGGCGCTCCGGCCCGGCTTCCAGTGGTGCTTGCTCCTGGGTCGGGTCCAGCCCTCCAGCGCGGTGATGAGCTTGTCAGAGGGGTCTTTCAGGGGGGTGTGGGTCATGGGCCCTCTGGGCGACTGCGGTGGCGGGGGAGTTCGAGCTGAGGGATTTAGCCGGTGGTGGGGAATAGGCAAGTGCCGCAGAGGTGAGCTTCGGCGAATCCCCGCTCGCCCGCGAGCTCCCTCCGGGCGCCTGAAGCTGCGGGCAGGTGACGGCGCGACCGGATGCTCGCGGCTTTGCGTGGCCGCAGAGCACGGGTGAGCCCGCTTAGCGGCGCACGCTGCGCCGCTGTGCCCCGGCCGCGCCTTGGTCCCAATCGCCCAATCGCCCAATCGTCCAATCACCCAATCGCCCAATCGCCCCACCCACCGCGGCCACGCATCCCCGGGCCCCGCGCTGCGTGAATCCGATGCCCGTGGCCCCCGTCCAAGGCGCGATGCTGGGCGATGCCGAGTTGCCGACATGAGCGCCGAGCCCCCATACTATGGTCATGCCTCGACTGTACGACCGCGCATACACGGTGTCGGAGGTCCTCGCGTTTCCGGACGACGGCAATCGTTACGAGGTCCTGGCCGGCGAGCTGCTGGTGACGCCTGCCCCCGAGCCGCGGCACCAGGAGGTGCTGCGGCGGCTGGTGGTGCGGCTCAGCCTCTACCTCGAGACGAGGCCGCGTGCCTTTCACCTGGTTGCGAGTCCGGCCGATGTGCGCTGGGACGAGCAGACCCTGGTCCAGCCGGACCTGTTCGTCGTCCCGGTCGCCCAGGCGACGAACGACTGGCGCAGCTACCAGGATCTCCGGCTGGCGGTGGAGGTGCTTTCTCCCGGGTCGCGCCGGGCCGACCGGGTCGAGAAACGGCGGCTGTACCAGGCGCACGGCGTAGGGAGCTACTGGATCGTGGACCCGGAGTCGCGCCTGGTCGAGATCTGGCGCCCCGAGGATGAGCGGCCTGAAGTGGTGACCGACACCCTGTGCTGGCGGGTATCGCCGGAGGCCGCGGAGTTCCAGCTGGCGGTGGAGGAGCTGTTCGCGGAGCTGCCGGGGTAGCAGCCAATCGCCTGATCGCCCAATCGCCTGACCGCCCAATCGCCTGACCGCCCTACCCCCCCAGTGCCTGCTGCATCTCGGTGGCCGTCTGCCAGCGCTCCCCCTGCTCCTTGGCCAGCGCGCGGGCGAGCGTCCGTGCCAGGGCCTCCGGGACGTCGGGGCGGAACTCCCGCACGTCGGGGGCCGGGGTAGTGAGGTGCATCTGCAGCACCATCGTCTCGTTCCGGTGGACGAACGGGGTCCGGCCGGCCAGGCACTCGAACAGGACGCAGCCAACCGAGTAAAGGTCATCGCGCGGATCGGGGTCTCCCACCGCCGAGGCCTGGGCGGGGCTCATGTAGGCGGACGAGCCGACGGCGACCCCCGAGTGGGTCACCCGGTCGGACTCGGCGAGCGCGATGGCGCGGGCGATGCCGAAGTCGAGCAGGACCGCCCCGGCCGGCGAGAGGACGATGTTCTCCGGCTTGACGTCGCGATGCACCAGGCCGTGGGCATGGGCATGCTGAAGGGCGTCGAGCAGGTCGTCGCCCAGGCGCCGGGTGTCGGACAGGGACAGCCGCGGCCGGTGGTCGAGGATCTCGCGCAGGGTGTGCCCCTCGCTGTACGTCATCACGAAATAGACCAGGGTCTCGGTGGAGCCGGCGACGACCAGCTTGGGGATCAGCGGGTGGTCGAGCTTGGAGATCAGCCGGATCTCGCGCAGGAACCGGTCGGCGGTGAGGGAGAGCCGCAGCTCGGGGTGCAGGATCTTGAGGGCCACGGGGGTCCCCGCCGCGTCGTGGGCCAGGAAAACCTGGGCCGCGCCGCCGCGGCCGATCTTGCGCTCCGCCGTGAAGTCGGGCAGCTCCCGGCGGATAATCGGTAAGAGATCGGGGGCCATGGTCGCACTTCTCGGGCAGCGGGAGGGGCGGGTCGCCGTGAAGATGCCCGCGACGGCGGGTCCCGGCAAGGCAGCGGTGCCGCAGGCGCCGGCCGACGGAACGCCGGGGCGAGGGGAGATACCCCAATCAGCCCGAGAGAGCGGAGCCACCCGCACCTGTCATTGCGAGGCCGCGGAGCGGCCGAAGCAATCCCCCACCCCACCGCCGTAGCAGCCGCGTCCCCGCTGCGCCCCGGCCGCGCCTTGGCCCCTACCGTCGGCCCGTCGTCCCGCCGGTCCGCCCTACCGTCCCACCCCCACCCGTGCGCTCCGCTCCCCCTGCAGGCTGGCCGCGCGGCGCCATTCCGCCAGCAGTGCCGAGTCACCCGACAGGCGGATCCGGGCGACGGCATCGAGCAGGCGGATCACCCGGCCCGACTCAAATGCGGCGGACTCGAAGGTGGCCGTGGCGTGGAGGCTTGCCGCCTGCGCCTCCTGGCGCCGGCGCTCCGCGTCTTCATAGCGGCTCGCCTCCGCCTCCAGTTCCGTCAGCCGCCCCGCCGGCAACCCGTGCCGCTCCAGGAGCTCCCGGTAGCTGCCCGCCAGTTCCAGCGCCGCGAAGACGCCCGGTAGGAAGCGCGCGCGTCGCGTGTTGTAGACGCTCGCCCGCAGGCGCAGCTCCGCAATCCGTTCCACCCCCGAGACCGCCACCGCCAGCCGCACCAGCTGCGCCAGCCCGGCCACCAGCCCCTTGAGGATCGCGTCCCGCTCGGCGGTTGCCTCGGCCAGGAGCCGCTGCTGCCTCCGCAGGTCGGATTCCGTCTGCTCGACCCGGTCGAGGATCCCCTGCAGGGTGGCGAGGTGGGCGGCTTCGGCGGCGGTGGGTGCGGGGTTCTGGCGGTGGAAGCCCAGCACCCGTCGAGCGATGTCGAGCTTGAGTCGGTGCAGGGTGCGCATGCGGGAGGCCCTTTCCGGCTAGGCGGCGGGACGGCAGGCGGCAAGACGGCAAGACGGCAAGACGGCAGGACGGCACGACGGCACGACGGCACGACGGCACGACGGCATGGCGGACGATGAATGGCGGGTTGACTGCGGGAAACGTGCCGCGGCGTTTCAGGCCCCTGAAACGGCCCTGCTAGCGAGGGGAAGTAGTTGAAAAATGGGAACTTGGCGCGCCTGCCCGGGTGGGGACGACGGCGAGTTGGCTAACCGGCGCCTTCCCCAAAGTGTCCGCGCCAGCGTACAAGCGGGGCTGAACGAGCATCCCCTGGCCTCCGGGGGGAGACCAGGGGATCCCGTTTGCCCGGTTCACGAGGCACCCGTCGGCTCACGCCGCCTGGCTCCCGTCCACCGGGGGTTCAGCGTCCTCAGGCGGCTGGGCCCGCGCCACCTTCCGGGCGCTTTTCCAGGCCACCAGGCGTTCCGGGTCCCCCTGGAAGCGGATCCGGTGCAGCGCGTCCAGGTTGCGGACGACGCTGAGGATGTCGCTGCACACCGCCGAGAGGTTGGCCGTGGCGCCCACCTGCGAGTTCATGGCGCGACGCTGCCGATCCAGCTCCGCCTCGAAGGCGTCCAGCAGCTGGCTGAGGGAGCCCAGCAGTTCCTGACTCATCCCGTGCGGCTCGAGCAGGGGCAGGATGGTCCCTGCCTCCGCGACGGCCACCCGGGCGGTGGTCAGCAGCACCACCTCGTTGCTGTGCCGCACCGCCCGTGGGATGGGCCGGTGGACCGCGATCTCCGGGTGCCCCCGCGCGGCCAGGCGGGCAGCCTGGACCAGGGCGGAGAGCCGGATACCGATGTCCTCCCGGAGTTGTTCCTTCTGCTTCACCGACGCCGCCGCGGTGGCGGCCCCCTGCTGCCGGACTTCGGTCAGGTCAATGGCCTCGTTCCGGAGCCCGACCAGGCGCTCCGCAACCTGCCCGGTCGCGGGGTTGGGGTCGGGGTAGTCGCCGCAGAACTTCACGGCGCGCCCCGCCATGCTCATGATGAGCCGATCGTTCTTCCGCATAAACCGTACTCCTTCCGCTCGTAGAGAGCGCCTGCATTGTGGTCCTGCACCAACAGTGGATGTGGTTCCGCGCGCCTCGGGGTGGCGGCGGGTGCTGCACCGGTCGCGTCCCGCACGCGGTGGCCGGCACCGCACCAGGAAGGCGAGGGACGTGCCACGCGGTCTGGAGGGATGGGCAGGGCGCTGGAAGGGCCGGACGGACGTTCGGAAGACACGGACGGAGTGCGGGAAGCGCCGGACGGATGTTCGGAAGCGCCGGACGGAGTGCGGGGAGGGCCGGACGGAGGTTCGGAAGACCCGGACGGAGTGCGGGGAGCGTCGAATCAACGTTCGGAACCGTGGCACCGACCGCGGGGAACGCCGGACGGACGTTCGGAAGACCCGGACGAACGGTGGGAACGGCCGGACGGATGTTCGGAAGCGCCGGACGAACTGTGGGAACGGCTGGACGGATGTTCGGAAGCGCCGGACGGAGTGTGGGAACGACCGGACGGATGTTCGGAAGCGCCGGACGGAGTGTGGGGACGGCCGGATGGATGTTCGGAAGCGCCGGACGGAGGTGCGGAGGGCCCGGACGGAGTGCGGAGACAGCCGGACAGACGATTGACGCGCCCGTTCCGGGTGCGGGGAGCCCCGTTCGGGTGTTCGACGGCTCCGATCCGGTGTTCGACGGCTCCGTTCCGGTGTTAGACGGCTCGGTACCGATGTTCGGCGGGGCGGGACGAATGTTCGGGCGGGCGGGGCGGATGCGGGGGCGGGTGGTCAGTGCTGCCGGACGGAGGGGCTGGATGCGGGCTGTCACCGCCAAGACCGCGGGAACCGCCAAGGGTCAGGTAGGGGCGGGGGACCGGCCCCGCCCTGGGCCCGATCCGGTGTTTGGGTCAGGCGGCGACCTCGACGAAGGTGGCGTATGAGTGGGGGACGGGCATGGTCTGGCCCGGGCGACGCCCGAATGGGAGGACGGGACGACGGGACGACGGGGATTGCGCTGCCGAGCCGACCGGGGTTCCGCGCGCTGCAGTTCGCGCGCCGGGACAGGGCGCAATCCATCCCACTGCTCACTGACGCGCGCTCCACCCCAGCCGGCTCGGCGTGCGGCGGTTGGTAGCCGCGGGGCTGTCGGACCGCCCCTGTCATTGCGAGGCCGCGGAGCAGCCGAAGCAATCCCCCACCCCACCGCCATAGCATATTTCGCCCCCGCTCGCCCGCGCCCCCTCCGGGCGCGGGGAGCTGCGGGCAGGGGACGGCGCGACCGGATGCTCGCGGCTTCGCGTGGCCGCAGAGCACGGGTGAGTCCGCTTAGCGGCGCACGCTGCGCCGCTGTGCCCCGGCCGCGCCTTGTTCCTAACCGCCCAATCGCCTAATTGCCTGATCGCCTAACCCCCAACCGCTTCACCCCAGCCGGCTCGGGGTGCGGTAGTGGGTGGCGGTCGGGTCGACCGCCTGACCGCCCGACCATCGGCCCGCCCTACCGCCCCGCCACCCCAAGGACCTCGAGCGGCGTCCGGCCCTCGAAGCCGGGATGGGGGGTGTGCTCCCATTCCGTCGCCCGCGCGGCGAGCGCCGTACACACCGCATGGGGATCGGTCGTGCCGGCCAGAATGATCTCCTCCCGCCAGAGGAGGCACCGGCGGGTGATCTCGTTCTCGAGGGCGTGGCCGTCCGGGTCCAAGTCCTCCGGCCAGTGGGGATGCGGCAGAATAAGCGCCCGCTCCACCAGGTCCTCCAGCAGGGGCGCGACCCACTGCGCATAGCGCGGGTCGTCCTCGTCCCCCACGGGGCGGGTCGTACGCTGGCGGTGGTAGGACTCCCGGTCGGCCAGGACCGGCGCCGCCCAGGTGCAGATGATGCCCTCCGCGCCCGCCAGGAACCTGAAGTACCGCTCCAGCGAGACCGGCAGCGCATCGAGCGCCGCCTCGGAGAACCCCTCGCCGATGCCCAGCGCATCCAGGTAGAGGAAGATGCGCAAGTCGAGTTCGGTGATCGCCGTCCACGGGACGCCGGCGCTGGCCAGCATCGCGGCCATGCGCTCGAGGTTTCCGGCGTGGAGTCGCACCGTGCGCTCGGAGCGCAACTCCGCCCGCAGCCCGGCCTCGAACCGCTCGACCATGGCAAGCATCTCCACGGCGAGCGTGTCGGGGTCGTAGGTCAGCAGCGCCGCCGCGGGACGAGCCTTGGGACCCTCCGGCAGGGAGGGCGCGAGCCGGTCGGCCGGGGGAAAGGGGCGGTCCCACTCCTGGAGCAGCACTCCCTCGTACATGCAGGAGATCCCGGTCGCGGGATCGGTCCATTCGACCATGGCGCGGAGCCGCTCCCGGGAGGTGAAGCTGCCCCGCTCCCGCCGGATGAACGCCAGCGCGGCCCGCCAGACGCCGGCCAGGACTGGCGCCGGCAACGGCACAGTCGGCTCCCCCTCCGGGGCCCCGACGAAGAGCTGCGGCCAGGCGGCGCCCCGGGTCCGGCGCCAGCCACAGGCGAGGAGTTCGCGGTGCCCGACCGGCGACAACTGGTCGGCGGTCTCGAAGGCAAGGGTGTGGACGACTCCTTCCCACGCGGTCTGAAGGGAGAACTCGGCGGCGGTCTGGGTGAAGTAGTCGCCTGGGTCCTCGAAGAGTTCGAGGTAGGGGACCTCATTCCCCCGGGAGGGGCCGTGGACCGCGAGCAGCCACTCCCGTTGATCGGGGAGGTCGAGGTGGATGGGCTGATCGGGCCCGACGATGGTCCAGGGGGCGGCGGCGCAAATCTCCTCGGCGGCGGCCAGGAGGAGCCCCAAGGCCGGCCGATCGTAGCCCCACCCGCCCCAGGAGGCACGGGTATCGCTGGCGAACTCGGGGACCGGCGGGGACGGCTCGAGCGCCGGCACCACAGTCACACCGCAGCAACGCTTGAACTTGCGACCGGAGCCGCAGGGGCAGGGGGCGTTACGACTCAGCGGTTCGATCAGGGGCGGGGCTCGGGAAGGGGCTTGGCGAAAGATACTTCTGCCGGGCCGGGAGGACGGGAATTTCGCCGCGGAGCCGGCCGGGATTCCGCGCGCTGCAGTTCGCTCGCCGGGTGAGGGCGCAATCGTCCCGACCGCTCACTGACGCGCGCTGCACCCCAGCCGGCTCGGCCTGCGACTGTTCGTGGCCGTCGGGCCATCGGCCCGTCGGTCCGCCCGCCCTACCGTCCCCCCGACCCGCGCCGTACCTTGGCCGATACCCCCTAACCACCCCGAGCCGAGGCGCCGGACGGCCATGGCACAGACACATTACACCGTGCGCAAGCTCCCCTGGGGGAGCGAGAGCATCGTCCGCTGGGCGACGGAGCCGGTGGGGCGGGCGGTGGTGTTCGTGCACGGGTTCGGGGGCGAGGCGCTCGGGACCTGGGACCAGTTCGCCACCCTGCTGCCTTTGCAGCCGCAGGCCGCCGGGCGAGACCTGTTCTTCTACGGCTACGACTCGCTGGTGGCGCAGGCCCCGGTGAGCGCGGCCGAGCTGCGCGACTTCCTCCAGACGCTGTGGACCGATCCGGTCGCGGGGGTGATCCTGCCGTCGGTGCAGGACGCGCGGCGTGCCGACCCCGCCTTCCGCTACAACCACGTCACCCTGGTGGCCCACTCCCTGGGCGCGGTGGTGGTGCGGGAGGCGCTGGTCCAGGCAGCGATGGACACTCCCCCTGCCCCGTGGCTCAAGGATGTGTCGCTGGTGCTGTTCGCCCCGGCCCACACTGGCGCCGCGATCTTGGACCTGGCCAACGAGGCGCTCGGTGCGATGCCGGCGCGGTTCGGGGCGGCGGCCGCCGCCGGGGCAAAGGCGTACGCCCAGGTGCTCCGGGACCTGGAGCGCGGCTCCGACATGCTCGAGAAGCTGAAGGAGGACAGCGACGACCTGCTCGGCCGGGGCTACGACTCGCTCCGGGCCAAGGTGGTGGTGCTGGGGCAGAAGGACCGGATCGTCCAGGCGGTGCGGTTCTGCAAGGATCCGGGGCCGACGATCGTGGCCGACAAGGGGCACATCGGGGTGTGCAAGCCCGACGCGGGCTACCCCGCGCCGCTCGGCTACCTGCTGCCGCACATCTGAGGGGGCCCACCATGGACAGCGAATCGGGATTCGCCCCCGCGCCGGAGCCGGTCAACCCGAAGCTGCCACCGCTCGCCCAGGAGCTGTTGCGCGACTTTGAGCTGCTGGCACGCGCGAGGGATGGGGAGGACGCCCCCTGGATCGACCCGGTGTTCCCGGCCCTCGACGAGCGGCTGCTGTTGAGCCCGGAGGCCCAGGCGACAAACCTGCGGGACCTGATGGGGCTCTACTACCAGGGCACCGAGGCACCGGAGGCGGTGAAGCTGTTCCGGCGGGTCGCCGCGGGGAAGAAGAGGGTCAAGCTGGAGGTGCTGCTCCGGGATCATCGGGACGATCCGATCGTGGACGGGGACGAAATCGCGTGGCGGGACGCCTTTGACGACCTGCTCACCTGCGGTTCGGTGCTGGAGCTGGCGCTGCAGGTGGGGTATGTGGACGGGCTGGCGGCGGGGTTCCGGGACGAGGTGCTGCCGATCCTGGATGACCCGTGGGTGCGGCGGTACTACGAGGAGCACTATCCCCTGCTGCTGCCGCAGCTCTTCCGGCAGCGGCTGGCGGGGGGGCGGTACTATCGGGCGCACCGGGGGCCGAGGCAGGTGGCGGCGTTCCAGCGGGCGGTGGAGCTGGAGTCGCGGCTGCTCGGCCATCCGGACGTGCGGAGGTTCCTGGAGCTGGCGGACGATTTCCTGGTTGATGGGTATGATCGGTCGGACCTGCTGCGGCTGGCGGCGGAGCCGGAGGCGCTGGCGACGGCGCTCACGCGGCGGGGGCGGAACCGGACGGTGCTGGACCAGGCGGCGGGGGGGCTGCGGCGGTTCCTGTACCTGACGGACGGGTTGTACCAGGTGCTCGGGATGGTGGAGGGGGACCGGGTGTTCCAGAGCGGGCTCTGGTACCTGTTCGGGTACTGGTACGCGGCGCGGCGGGAGGCGGTGGTGCCGACGCTCACGACAATGTTGGCAACGATCGGGAAGTGGCCGGCGGGGGAGGCGGCGCGAGCGGGCTCGGAGGCCGAAGTCGCCTTGCCACCGGCCCGGCGCGCCCGGGAGCTGAGTGTGGCGATCGACGCGTTGGCGTCGGGGGAATATGGGAAGGCGTTAAGGGAGGGGTGGAGGGTGGCAGCCGGCACGGCAGGATCAACCACGAAGAACACGAAGGGCGCGAAGGGATCGTCGGGAGCGGGCGCAACGTAATCGCCAGGTGACGCAATGACAGACTTTGCTTTCGAGGTGCGCGATCAGGGCAAGCGGGTGGGTATCGTGCTGGCGCAGGCGCCGACGGAGGCCGAGGCGCGGCGCGCCGCCCGGAGAGACCTGATCGGCCAGAGGGTGGTTCGGGATCGGCGCCTGACGCTGGCGCCGACGCCGGTACCGGATCTGGCGACAACCACCGACCAGATCTGGCTCACGCAAGCGGCCTTTCTGGCCCGCTTTAAGCCCACGATGTTGGATGGAGACGTCACATATCTGCCCACCTGGGAGCCCGCCACATTGGATAGATTAGCCCGAGAGGGACGGCTATGGACCGTGACGGGGGATGAGCCGCCGACGTTGGTGAGCGGGTTTCACTTCGTAGACCGGCTCGAGTACCTGGAGTGCGCGGTGCCGCATCGGGGGGCGGGGATGATTCTCGTGCTCTAGCGCTCGGCTCACAATGGGGGGAGCAAGCGCTGGCGACGGGGGGGCAGTTTTCAAGCCCAGCCGGAGCTAGGGCCCAGCACACGTGACATGACCCCACCCACCTAGCCCACCCGCGCCACGAAACTGACAGGGTCAAGCCGGCAAGTCGTTTCGAGCGATCCTTGTAGGGAGAACAACCCTGGCATGCGATCAGACCGGAACCGAAACACTCGACAGAGGTGATACCGTTCCGGCTCCTTCAACGAGACCGCAACCTCATTCCGGGTTACGAAGAATGGTGTCTCCTTGATGTACCGAGTAGTCTTGACCTCGAGAAAGCGATCCGAGCCATCAGGTTCGTAAGAGCGAATATCGAAACCCACCCAAGCGCCCTGGGTACGACTGACGCGCTCGATCCGGTCGGCAAGCGCCGCCTTTCCTGCCCTTGCCAGCCGCGCAGCCTCGAACCGCATGACGAATTCCTCACCGGCGTCGCCGAGCGCCTGGTTCCGAGCTTCTAGGGCCAGGTAATCCACCGGGAGTGAAGCCCGGCGCTCGGGCATCGGCCGGCCCTTTGGGTACGCCCGAGGGTCCGAAGGCTCCGGCGGATCCTCGAGCGCCGAGAGGATGTCCTCGATAGCCGGGATGGCGACCGGCGCTTCGATCTCGGCCGCGAGGTCTGCGAGGAGCGCCCTATCCCCCGCAACCCGCTCGGCAACAACTTCCCGCAAGAGCTCCTGGTAGTTGCCGAGGGGCTGATAGCCTTCGATGGTGCGCACGCCGAGCTCGAGCAGCACCGCGCTGATGTTCATGTGCTTGCGCTCGATGGCGGAGTTGCTGCGCGACCGGAGCAGTGCTGCGAGCGCCCGCCTATGCTCGGACTTATTGCAGGGGATGCCCGCGATCTCCTTGCGGAGCATCGCCAGATAGTCGGCGACGGTCGCTTCCACTTCAGCAACCGACCACGCTTCGGGCATAGGGCCTATTGGTTGGCTGGATGATGTCCGACAACTACCCCGGCAGCAGCGCTTCCCTGCGGTACGTCTCAAGCTCCTCAGCCGTGATGGCTTGCGGGTCCACCAGCACGTAGTGCTTCTCCCCCAGCACCCGTGCATCCCCGTTCTTGCCGAGGCCGAAGGCGAACAGGGCGATCTTGTCGGCCCCGATGAACTGGGCCGCGATCGGCCGGCAGATCGACGCCGGGAACTTCACCTTCGCCATGGCGAAATCCTGTTCGATCTGGACGATGCTGTGCTTGTCGCTCCCCCCCTTGGCCTGTACCGGAATCACGTAGTGCGCGCCCTGGCGGTCGATCCCGACGTACACCTCGTCGGTCTCGATCTGCCCCAGTCCGGTGACCTGCGTCCGCAGGTGGCTCTGCAGGGAATAACAGGCCACCCCGGTGAAGATGTCGACCAGGCGATTGTAGCGCACCTTGGCGAGCAGCGCCTGCTCGTCGTCCAGAGCATACCGGGCGATGATGCCCGGTGTGGAGTCGGGAACCCGAGTCTCCATCAGGCCGGGGTTGGGTCGGATGAAGGCGTAGCTCTCAGGCACGGCACAGAACCGGTACTGGGCGGCACCACCGCCGCGGATGATCCAGACATGCCCCTTGGGCGCCTTCTGCCTGATCCGGTCCGGCAGGGGTCGACGGTAGCGGAAGGAGTAGAGGATGTCGCCGACGTTCTTGGGGTCGACTTCGAGGGCGGCCGCGGCCTGCTCGAGCTGCTTCCTGGTGACCAGCACTTCCTTGGCACCGGCGCGAGCGTTCTTCAGGAAGACCTTTTCAATCACCGCGGAGTAGATGGGGGCGTCCTTCCTCCCGCTCGATGCCGCGGAGCGCTTAGCCATGGACCGCAATCTCTGTCGTGACAACCCGCCGTCGGCGTTGGGCGATCACCTTGCGATCAACCCTGAAATGATCGGCCGCTTCCTTCATGTTGAAGTGCGCCAGGGCCTCGTCTCCCAACTGAAGCACCCGTCGAGGCCGGACGGGCTTCCGGCCGAGGGCCTTCATTATCCCCGTCGCCACAGCCCGCCCCAACAACGGCGGCACCGAGTTTCCGATCTGCCTGAAGCCATGCCAGATGGTTCGATGGAAGCGGAACCAATCCGGGTAGGAGTGGATCCTGGCGGCTTCGCGGACGGAGATGCAGCGCGACCGGCTGGGGTGGATCGGCCGGGGAGAGGTAAAGGCACCCCGATCGCTTGCCGTGCCCGCCCGGAGTGTATTGCACAGGCCGTCGGGAGGCAGCCGGAAGAACCTACTGATCGGCTCGGTCTCCCCTGGACGCGTCGCGGCAAACCTCCGCCGCGACTCCGCCGTGTGGGCCGCGCGCAGGCAACCCGTCAGCTCTCCCTCGCCACCTTTCCGCCGGTAGGAGAAGTCGCCCGGGTCCTTCAATTCCCCACGCAGCGTGCGGGCAAACCCGGAGCCCCCACGCAGCCGATGCACCAGGCGGTCCGTGGTCCAGAGGCTGTCGAACTCTTCGATATCCGGCAGGTCACCGATCGCTTCCGCCACGGTCGTGCCGCGCTCGAGCCCCTCTGCGCGGAAGAGGGGGAGCCCGTGGGCGGAATGCCCGTTACCGTTGGGTCCGAGCGAGGTCGGCTCGGGATAGGACGGGAGCTTCATGTCCTCCCTGGCCCCAAGCAGGAAGAGCCTGCGGCGGTTCTGCGGCACGCCGAATTCTGCGGCGTTAAGCGTCCCAATAGGAGTCCTGACCCGGTACTTCGCCTCACGGAAGCGTTCGATGAGTTCGTCGAGCAGTTGGTGGTGGGCCCCCGAGGCCATGCCCGGGACGTTCTCCATCACGAACGCCCTGGGCTTTAGCTCGGTCACTAGACGCAGGAAGTGAAAGACCAGGGAATTCCGGGGATCGTCCAGGATCCGGTGCCCGATCAGGGAGAACCCTTGGCAGGGGGGGCCACCGATTACGACATCGATGGCGGCGCGGCCGATTCCGGCGAGCTCGCGAACCTCAGCACCCGAGAGGGAGCGGATGTCCCGGCAGATCACCGCTGTTTCGGGGAAGTTGAGCTGATGCACCGCAGCGTGGATCGGATCGAGCTCCACGGCAGCCACCACATCGAAACCCGCCTGCTCGAATCCGAGGGCCAGGCCACCGGCTCCTGCGAAGAAATCGATCGCGATCGGGCGTCGACGGTCAGGCGCTCGCGGCATTCGGCTTTCCGTGGTGACGGTAATAGCGGCAGAAGCTGGAGATACGGCACTCATCACAACGGGGCGAAGTCGGTAGACACACGCTGCGACCGTGTGCGACCGCGTTCACGTGGAATCCGTATCTCAACTTAGGGGGTATCGCATCCTCGATCAAATCCTGGGAGGTGTCTGGACGCCGCTTCACGCGCAGCCCGAGGCGGCTCGCCAGCCGGTGCACGTGGACGTCGACCGGCAGCACCTGCCGATCGAGGGAGTACATGAGTACGCACTTGGCAACCTTCCTGCCGACGCCGGGAAGGCCGGTCAGGAATCGTTCGGCCGCCTCGTCATCAAGATGGCGCAACGGAGCCAGGGTTGGGGCACCGAATGAACGCGTGATGGATTCCAGAATCGCGACGATCTGACGGGCCTTGAGTTGGGCCAGCCCGCCGGGCTGGAGGATCTGAGCCACCCTCGCCCGTTCCGACCGTCGCAGCAACGCCCATCGCGGGTAGGCAGACTTCAGAGCTCGAAAAGTTCGACGATAGGTCGCGTCCTGGGTCCTCGTGGACAGGATGACGAAGAGCAGCTCGTCCAATGGATTGCGACGATTCCCGAGCCGCGGGTTTCCGTGCTCGCGTGCCAAACCTCTGCACGCGGACGCGATGTCTACCCTCTGTCGCCGCTCAGTTCTCAATCTGGAGGAGCCTCGTTGCATCATATTGCCCAGGCTGGGGGCCGGCAGACCAGGCCTTAAGGCATATGATTGGGCTAGGGTCAATCAAACGGTAATGCCTCAGGAACCCCCGGAGAATAGGGAAAGGGCGACCGCCACTAAGTGACGGTCGCCCTTCGCATTGCCCCTCCCGGGCTCGAACCAGGACTCTCCTGATCCACAGTCAGGCGTGTTGCCAGTTACACCAACGGGCATCAGGAGCGGATAAAGCAGCAGCGTAGGCCGGGTTACGGTACCCCCGGGGCGGCGGCTCGGCGGCTCGGCGGCTGGGACCCGGTGGAGTCTGGGCTGTGCTCCAGAAGGCGTGGCCCCCCACGAAGCTGCCGAGCGCCCCTACCAGCGCCGGGTCGAACCACCGCCCGTGCGGGCCCCGCGCCACGTCGTACGCGGTCTCCACCCCGAAGCCGCTGGCGAAGGTCTCCACGGTCTGGGCCAGCTCCGCGATACGTCCCAGCAGGGGGAGCTGGTCGCCCCGCCGACTGTAGGGCAGCCCCGCCCCGTCCCAGTCCTCGTCCAGCGCCCAGATGGCGTCCTGGGTGGCGCGCGACAGGCCCAGCTTACCGGGCCTGACCGCCAGCCCCGAAATCGACGATCACCTGCGGCGTGGCCGTGTCGAACCCGACCACGTCCAGCATTCCGGCATCGGTCGGGTCCGCGATGCTGAACCCGTTCGACGCCATCCCGACCACCACCAGCTTGGCTGGGATGCCCATCCGCTCCCGGTACTGGCGGAGCGCCTGGGCCGGGTGCACCTGCCCCGCCCAGGTCTCGCTGTCCGTGTAGACCACGAACAGGTCGATGGGCCAGCGGTGCTTCAGCGCTTCAATCATTGGCAGGGCGCAGTCGGTGCCGCCAAACGTCAGCCCGCTGATCCGCTTCACCACGTCATCCAGCCGCTGACGCGGCGAGATGTCGAGCGTCGACAGCCCGCTCCCCAGCCGTGGCGACCAGCGGGAGGGGTAGCTCCCGGCCGTGAAGGCCGTGAACATGTGGTTCGGCTCGCTGGCCGCGGTCACCAGGGCCATCGCCGCGGACGCCTCCCGGCAGTCCAGATACTCCATGCCGTTCACCCGGGCCGACATCGACCCGGAGACGTCGAGCGCCAGCATGACCCGCTTGCCGGTGCTGGGCGCGTTCCCGAACGCCAGATAGAACGCTCGGTCCAATGCGTCCACCACCTGGGCCACCGGCCGCCAGGCATTCTTCCCCTTCATGCCGTGACCCTGGGCGTAGGTCTTCAGTGCCGCCAGCAGCGCGATCGGATGGACCCGCGCCACCTTCAGCGCCTCCCGGTCACCCAGCCGAGCGATGACCGTACCGACCGCGCTCGCCATCGGCACCAGGAGCCCCACCTTGCTCATGACGCCGAGGTTCCGGATCAGGGCGGTGAGCGGCATCCGCTCCAGCAGCGCCTCCCACACCACCGCGTGGGCGAGCAGTTCGGTCGGCACCATCTCCCGGG
The DNA here is from genome assembly GCA_033763675.1 of Gemmatimonadota bacterium. Classification (GTDB taxonomy): domain Bacteria; phylum Gemmatimonadota; class Gemmatimonadetes; order Gemmatimonadales; family GWC2-71-9; genus JADJOM01. The sequence goes on along the minus strand of JANRJZ010000128.1, from coordinate 5,757 downwards.
TCATACCGTGCCGCACGATGGTCTGCGCTGCGAGGCCCGGCGCTTGGTGCTTGAGGGTCTCGACCGCCTCGATGGTCTGGACCACGTCCATGTCGTCCACGCCGGCAAGGGTGAGGACACCCTGCCAACCCTTGGTGGCGTAGCGGAACACCAGGTCATGCGCCACGGTCGGCGCCTTCGGGTGCGCCAGCCGCAGCGCGTCACGGTGGGCCCAACCGTCCCGGCTCGGGTACTTGAGGACCTGGTAGACCAGGTCCTTGGCCGGCTTGGCCGTGTACCAGCCCGCGACCGCCCGACGCACAGCTCGGCCCCAGCCACGGAACGCCTTGACGTACTGCAGCCAGTGGAAGAGATGGGTGCCCGTCCGTGCCACCTGCGGCAGCGCCTCCCACACCAGGGCCTTCGTCGCGGCGTCGCCCAGTCCCGCGGCAATTGCCAGGGCGAAGAGGGCCGGATCGTTCTTCGGCGCGCGACCGGCCAGGCTGATCTCGAGAATCCGACGCACGACCCGCGGGCCGTCCTCGGCCAGGCACTCGACCACAACCTGGGCATTCTCCTGCGTAAGCTTCCGCTCACCGATGTAGTAGGTGCCGCCCTCGCTCCCCAGGATCAGGAAGCGATCGAGCCGAGTCCACTGGTCAACGGGCCAGGCGAAGCCTCCGGCCGAGTTGGGGACCTGGGTCGTGTGGGGGATGGGCTCGGACTGCGGCGTCAGGAGACGCAGCAGGCGGGTGGCGAAGTGCTTGGTGTAGTCCATATCGGTCCTCCTTTGCTATGACCTTCCCTCGAGGCGATGCTGCATCGGCGCGCGGATAAACCTGACGAGTCTGGGATTGGCGTTTCAAGCGATAACCCAGTCTCTACGACCCGTGCGCCTTTCAACTGCTGAGCGGATAAAGCGATGCGGTTCGGCCCCTGGTTCGCATGTTCCAGGGTCGTGTTGGAGCGATAACCGAACTGCTGCGACCCGCTCAGCATTCCCTGGACCAGCGCGAGGGGCGGGAATCGAACCCGCGTTCACCAGATAACCCTCGACCGTCGGCCCGTTACCGGGCGAGGAGTGGCAAGGGCACCCTCGGCTGACCCACCTTCTCGTTGGGCGACCACAGAGGATCGCCCCTACGTAGCTGATCGGAGACCGGCTGGGTTCGAACCAGCGACCGTCGGATTAGTCGATAACCCTTTGCCTGCGGCCCGACTCCGGGCGAGTAATCGGCATAGGTCATTCCGCTGCTCTACCCACTGAGCTACGGTCTCCGTCCTTCAATTGTCGCGTTGCCCGGCCGCACGTGAGTGAGCATCGCACTCGCAAGCCCACGCCGGCCGGCCTATCCCACTTACTCATCCTCGCCATCTGTCACGAACAGCGCTTCCATCTGGATCTGTGCGGCCCCCATGGGCCGCGAGACTGACTGGACATGGGGGCCTCCTTTCGCTCCCGAAGTGATCGTGCCGTGCCTATGCCACCGTCACTGCCCGCGCCAGTCGCCGGAGCACGAGGTCCTGACGCGCCGGAATCCAGGGCGCCGACTGGGGACGCCGGAGGAGCTCCTCCGCCAACCGGTCGTCCTTGCGGTGATTGCACGAGCTGCAAGCCGTCACCACGTTGAGCCACTTGTCCGCCCCGCCCTTCGACCGCGGGACAAGATGGTCCCGAGTGAGCTGCTCCCGGCTCGACAGTTCCCGCCGGTGACGACCGCAATACACGCAGCGGTGGCCGTCCCGCAGGAACAGGTGCTCGTTGGTGAGCGTGGCCACCCGCGAGCGAATCCGTCGATGCTTCCGCAGCACGACACTCGCCGGCAGCGGAAAGATCAGCCGCGGGCTCCGCGCCACCCGTCCCGGCACCGTCTCCAGGATCTCGGCCTTGCCCCGCAGGTGGAGCACGAGACCCATGAGCGCCGGCACCAGCTCGAGCGGCTCTCCCGTCGTGTTGTAGACCAGGCACTGCATGGGGCACCACCTCTGCTTGGGGTCCAGACTAGCCAATGGCCGTTGGCCATTGGCCATTGGCTGGTACGTCGCAACCGATGGATGCATGTGTGAGTGGGCCCGGAAGAACGGGACCCCAGAGTCCTCGGTCGGGGTCGAACCGACGCTGGTGGCTTTGCAGGCCACTGCCTTGCCGCTTGGCGACGAGGACGAAAAGCTCCGGAGGGATTCAAACCCTCACTCTCCCGGTTCGAAGCCGGGCGCCCTGTTCAGTTGGACCACGGAGCTGCGCAATGGGGAGAGACGTCGGGTTCGGTGCAGGGGCGGAGCAGAGCTCCGCCACTACACCTCAGTCCTTGTACGGATCAAACTCATTCGCGCCGGCCATGACCACGATGAGCGGCCGGAGCGTGTGCAGCACTTCGATCGTGGCGCCCTGCGCGGCCAGGACATCCGGCAGCCGGCGGTAGACATGCGGGCTCTCATCGAGTCCTCCACCCCGGAGCACCACGCCCTTCTCGTCGATCCACGACTGCATCATCTCGGAGGTGACCCGGCCTTCGCTGAGCACCTTACCGGTCTTCCGGTTCCGCTTTCCCGCCGCGGCGGTCCGGCTCATCACCCGACCGGCACCGTGGACCGTAGAGTACAGCGCCTGCCGCTGAACCTCGGTCACCGCGGGATCGCTGGAGTTGGTGCCCCGCACGATCACGGCGTCGTCGCCCATCGAGCCGCCGATGAAGCCAAGCTGCCCGGGAAAGGCAGGCGTCGCTCCCTTCCGGACGACCACCAGCTCCTCGCCCTCGTGCTGCTCCTTCCAGGCGAAGTTGTGATGGTTGTGCACCAGCTCCTGCTCCTCCGCGTTGAGGAGCGAGACCACCTTCCGAGCCACCCACTCCCGGCCGGCGTAGGCATAGCGACCAGCCAGTTTCATCAGCGCCCAGTAGTCGTGACCCAACGGCTGATCCAGCGGCAGCAGGATCTCGGTCTCGGGGACCCGATCACCCCACTTGGCGCCCTGGCCGAGTGCCAGGAAGTTTGACGCCACGGTGTGGCCGAAGCCTCGGCTGCCGAAGTGGACTCCGACCCAGAGGACTCCCTCTTCATCAGCGAAGACGTCGACGTAGTGGTTGCCGCTGCCAACCGTGCCGAGCTGCTGGCGCGCCTTGACCTGGAGCGCCTGACGATGCTTGGCGGGAACCGCGCCCCAGGCCGCGTCCTCGAACAGCGGGTCGTCGGTCGGGGCATCGTCGGCCCGGTTCTTCCGGCCCACACCAAAGCTCAGGGTGTCGGCGATCTCGTCGGCCAGGTTGGTGAGCCGTCGCGCCACCTGGTCGCCGGTGTTGCCCAGGTCGGCCACGGTTCGGTCGGTCCGGATCGCCGCGTTGCCGCAGGCGATGTCGAAGCCGACCCCGACCACGGATACAGCGTTGTCATAGGCCGCGACACCCCCGATCGGCATCACATAGCCCACGTGGCCGTCGGCCATCAGGGCCACCTTCCGAGCCTTCTCCGCCACCTTGGCGAGCTGGGCCCGGGTGTTCTCGTCGTGCGTACCGAAGATCTGCATCGGGTCCTCCAGGGCTGGGGTGAAGAGAACCGAGACATGAAGCGTGGGAAGTAGAGTGCTCCGGACTCGAACCGGAAACCCCCGCCGTCCGAGGGCGGTGCGCGGCCGTTTGCGCCTGCACTCTGTGGGGTCTTGAAAAGGTGGACCGGCCGAGATTCGAACTCGGAGTCTCCCCCGTGCGAAAGGGGTGCTCTGCCAGTTGAGCTACCAGCCCACAGTACGGGAGTGACGGGCTCGGTGGGGATCGAACCCACAGCCTCCGAGTCTGGAGCTCGGCGCTGTGCCCTCTGAGCTTCGGAACCCATGCATGGCGGCTGAGGGACTCGAACCCCCGCGGGCCGAAGCCGTCGCGTTTACGGCGCGATGCCATCGCCTCTAGGCGAAGCCGCCTCACAGAGCCCCAGAGGGGAATCGAACCCCTGTTCCCAGCTTGGAAGGCTGGTGCCTCGGGCCACTCGGCCACTGGAGCGATAGAGCACCCGGCGGGACTCGAACCCGCGACCTTCGCGCTGGCGGCGCGAGACTCTGGCCGGCTGAGTTACGGGTGCGGTTGGACTGGTGGATATCGACGGTGCGCCACTAGCGCTCGACCGATCGCCGTTCACGAAGCCTCGCGAGCGCCCGCAGGCGGCTCTGATATCTGATGCGACAGGTCTCACAGCCACGACCCCCGTTGCAGCGAGGTGGGTAGAGGGCGTCGTACCGATCGGCGTCTCGACACTTCTGCATTTGTCGCTCCTTTCGACAATTGATCCCTCGTCGGAGAGTCGAACTCCGCTCTCTGGGTTAAGGGCCCAGTGCATCACGCGCCAATGCTTACGAGGAGTGTTGGGTTAGGTCCGCCTGGGAGGAATCGAACCTCCGTAACTCCCGCATATCAGGCGGGCGCTTGGACCGACTCAGCTACAGGCGGAAGCGGAGCGGGTGAGACTCGAACTCACAAGACCGAAATGGTCCGACGGTTTTCGGGACCGCTTCCTCATCCAGCCGGATCCGCTCCTCAGTCAGGTGGGGCGGACTCGAACCGCCTCCTCGGGGGCCACATCCCCGCGCTCTGCCGGCTGAGCTACGCACCTGGATCACGGAGTGAGGAGGGATCGAACCTCCGCGGGCATCGGTGATGCCTCGCCCGGTTAGCACCCGGGTGCCTTGCCGCTCGGCCACCACTCCACACTGGGGCTCCCGGTCGGTTTCGATCCGACGCCCTCCCGCTTACGAGGCGGGTGCTCTGCCAGCTGAGCTACGAGAGCATGATTGCAGGGGCGAGAGTCGAACTCGCGTCACGCGGGTTATGGGCCCGCCGCTCGGCCGCTGAGCTACCCTGCCCTACGAATACCGCCGGAGGGATTCGAACCCTCACGGGCACGTGGCCCACGACGTTCTGAGCGTCGCGCGTATGCATTCCGCCACGGCGGCATGATGGCTCCGGCGGGAATCGAACCCGCACCGCGCTGGGCTTCAGCCAGCCGCTCTACCGGTGAGCTACAAGAGCCGAGCGAAGCCGACGGGACTCGAACCCGCACTCTCCCGAGAGACAGTCGGGCGCGCTGGCCATTGCGCTACGGCTCCAACAATTGACGCCTGGCCAAGGTCGATGGCGCGACGAACGAATGACGCTCCCACTCGGGAGTCGCGTGATCTCGCGTGAGCACGCCATCCGCCCGCCGGCCATCGCCGAGGGCCCGCGTTTCCTGCGTCACACATGCATCCATCGGTTGTCAAAGAGCCGGGGCGAGTCCCGAAACGCCGATCGCCCCACCCGGCGTCGTATGCGCAGGTGGGGCGATCAGAGATCCCCTCGATATGGGTGTCGACCACGGACCTTACGGCCCTGGGTCGTTCCCTCCCGCCTGCACGCTGTTGTCACTTCCGTACTGCGAATCTCGAACTTCTGCACCGCGCCGAACCAAACGAATGGAGCTGGCGCTAGTCCCACTCCCCTGTCCCACGACCTCGGGCATCCGATGGAGTCGGAATGCACGGGTCGCCCAACCGGACCTTGGGGTCAGGCACAGTTCGCCTAGCGCGGCTCGACTGAAAGCCGCTCGCGCGACCGTCAGGCCACGCCTCGTAAGGCGAATGTGGGAAAGCGGTTTGGCCGTCATTGAACTGTCTGGTCTCCGTGCATTCCTACGTTGGTACTGTTCCTGGAAAACAAAAAGTCGCGCCTCTGTGGTCATGGCGGCGAACGGTTAGTTCGCTGCTTTCGGCTGAAATGCCCGCCACCGTGGCGAGTATCAGGCCAAAGACCTACA
>JANRJZ010000127.1:0-8870 GCA_033763675.1 Gemmatimonadota bacterium | reverse complement strand
CGACACCTGGCCGGCGAGGCGCCCAACTTCGAGGCCGTGTACCGGGTGCGGAGCTCGACCGGGCGCTGGCATGTCATCGTGGACCGGGGCCGGGTGACGGACCGCGACCCCGACGGCCGCCCGCTGCGGGTGCTCGGCATCAGCGCCGACGTCACCGAGGCGCGCGAGGCGCAGGCCGCCCATGAGGCCACCGAGCGCCGCTTCCGGATCCTGTTCGACAGCGGCTTTCAGCCCAAGATGCTTCTGGATCTCACCGGCCGCGTCATCGAAGTGAATCGCGCCGCGCTGGACGCCGCCGCCGCGGACGACGGCGCGGCGATCCGCGGCCGCCCGGCCTGGGAGGTCCTGTGGTGGGCGCTCGACCCGTCCGCCGTGCCCCGGCTGCGGGAGGCCATCATCGAGGCGCAGGGCGAGCGGGGAGTGGCCCGGTACGAGGAGACGCTGCAGGGACCGGGGGGACAGGTCGTGATCCTCGAGATCGGCATCAAGCCAATCGATCAGGGGCGAGGTCAGCCCATCCAGTTGCTGCTCGAGGCCCGCGACCTCACCGCCCGGCGGCGGGCCGAGGCGGCGCTCCAGGAGGTGGACACCCTCACCACGATGGGAAGGGTCGCCGCGCGGGTGGCGCACGAGATCAACAACCCCCTGGCCGGGATCCAGAATTCGTTCCTGCTGATCAAGGGCGCCATTCCCGACGACCATCCGCACTTCCGCTACGTCGGGGCCATTGAGCGGGAAATCAGCCGGATCGCGGCGGTCACCCGCCAGCTCTACGAGACCTACCGCCCCGAGACGGACCGGACCGGCGAGACTTCGGTCCGCACCGTGCTGGGTGACGCGGTCGCCTTCATGGAGCAGGTGAATCGCAGCACGCGGGTCAGGGTGGAGCTGCGCTTCGAGCAGCTGCCCGCCGTCGTGCCGCTCCCCTCCTCGATGCTGCGCCAGGTCGCCTACAACCTGGTGCAGAACGCCATCGAGGCCTCACCCCCGGACTCCACCGTGACGATCACCGCCGGGGTGGAGGAGGGAGACGTAGTGCTCAGGGTGCGCGACTGCGGCCCCGGCATCCCGGAGGAGCTCCGGGAACGGATCTTCGAACCGTTCTTCAGCACCAAGGACAAGCGCATTCGCACCGGGGGGATGGGGCTCGGGCTCGCGCTGGTGCGGCGCACCGTGACCGCGGCGGGGGGGAGCATCACGGTGCAGGACGCCGAGGGGGGCGGGTCACTATTCACTGTCAGGCTGCCACTGGTGCACGACCAGGATCGGGGAGTTGCCTCATGACGGACGCCGGACGCATTCTGCTGGCCGATGATGAACCCACCTTCCTTGAGGCCACCGCCGACCTGCTGCGGGCCGAGGGGTTCAGCTGCGAGACGGTGAACGATGGCGAGTCCGCGCTGGCCGCGGTCGCCGCCCAGCCGTTCGACCTGCTCATCACCGACCTCGAGATGCCGGGCAACGCCAACCTGGAGCTGGTGCGCCGGATCGCGGACCAGAGCGGCGGCCTCCCGGTCATCATCCTGACCGGCTACCCATCGGTCCGCTCGGCGGTGGCGTGCATCGAACTCCCGGTGGCGGCCTACCTCACCAAGCCGGTGCCGTTTCCCGACCTGCTCGACCGGGTGCGCCGCGCCGTGACCCGGTTCCGCTCGTACCAGGTCATGCAGCGCACCGAGGAGCGGCTGCGCGGCTGGCGGGAGGAATTCCAGCAGGTGGGCAACGCGGGCGCTGGCGGAAGCCAGGCGCCGGTGGACGTCTTCCTGGCGCTCACCCTGCGGAATGTCATGGGCACCCTCACCGACCTGGAGCAGCTGGGCCGAGCGCTCAACCAGCAGACGCCGTCGGCCCATCCCTGCCAGCTCATGAACTGCCCGCGCGGGTCGCAGCTGCAGGAGGCCGTCGCGGAAGCCATCCGGGTGCTGGAAGAGACCAAGGGAGCGTTCAAGTCCAAGGCGCTGGGAGACCTGCGCCACAAGCTGGAGCTGCTGCTGGCGCACGTCTGACCCGCCGGGGCGGGTGACGCGCGTCACACTGCGCGATTGTGACTCACGCCCCTTGCGGCACCCCGTGGGCCGTTCTATACTGCCCCTGTACGACAACGGCCGCCCTCGCGGCCACCCTTGGCGGGAGAGCGTGAGGCTCTCGAGTCGAAGGCGCGACACGGATCAGCAGGTGTGATCCGGCGCGCCTTTTGTGTTTTCCGGCCGGGCCCCGGGCCCGCCGCCACCCACTCACACGCGGAGCCGCGCCATGCTGCGCTGGGCACTGGCATTCCTGATCCTCTCACTGGTGGCCGCCTTCCTGGGCTTCGGCGGCGTGGCCGCCACCTCGGCGGGGATCGCGAAGGTGCTGTTCTACCTGTTCCTGCTCGTCTTCCTGGTGACCCTGGTGCTGGGACTGGTCGCCGGCAAGAAACTCACCTGAACCGGAGCCGACTCATGAACACCACACAGCTCAAGGGCGAGTGAAACGTGATCAAGGGCAAGGTGCGCGAGAAGTGGGGCAAGCTCACCGATGACGACCTCGACGTCATCGCCGGCAAGCGCGACCAGCTGGTCGGCACCCTGCAGAAGCGCTACGGCATGGCGCGCGACGCGGTGGAGAAGCTGGTGGACGAGTGGGAGCACAGCGACCACCCCACCCGCTGACGCCGCGGTGGCGCACCGCGACCGCTGATCTGCGGGCCACTGGTGGAACACGACCCGGTGGCTCACGACTGCCCGGCGCGGCTTCGGCCCCCGGGACAGGTCACCCGGACGCCCTTCCTCACTATTCCGGGTGACGGACCCCGCAGTCTCCTCCCTCCACAGCGAGTCGGGGATCGGCGCCAGACATTGGCGTCGGTCTCCGCTCTCTTCGCCTAACGACGAACCGACGGGACGACGGCAGGACGGCAGGACAGCAGGACAGCAGGACGACGGGGCGTGCCGTGAGGCGTTGCCGCCAGCGAGCGGCGGCACGTGCGCCGCGCGGCGGGCTCACCGATCCTGTGCGGCCACGCGCCGACGCGAGAGGGCGGCAGCGCCGAACGCGCCACCGCCCCATTTCACGCGAATGCGGAGTTCTACTACGGACGAGTCTTGGTGCTGTCCGCCTGGTGCATGGTCTTCATGCTGTCCATTTCCATCGGCTTCGGCATGCTGGTATCAGGCGTCAGCGCTCCGCAGGCCACTGGCTTCATGTCCGTGGTGGACGCGTGGACCGTCACGGCGTACTCACCGGTCGTCGGCGGTGCGGAGGGCAGTACCGCGTTGCCCGTGGCGTTGCCGTCGGGGCCGACCTTGATGCTCGTGTAGGCGGCGGGGGGGCCCACGATTTCACCCTGGGCGCCGCAGGCCCCGGTGTGAATGTGCCAGGCCAGCTCACTGCCGGCCTTGGCACCGGTCACCTTGACGGTGGCACGGGTGGAATCGGTGCCGACGGCCTCGACGGTCGCGGTGCCGGCGACCTGCGAGTTGTCGGTCGCCTTGAGCGTCGCCTTCCAGTTGGTGGGCGCCGCAAGGGACAGGGCCACGAGGCTGCCGAGACCCAGAATGGTGGCACGGGTGATCATGTACGATACTCCTGGTTGCTGGTGCATGAGGTACGCTGCTGCATCTATTCCTGCACCGCCGGCGAGAGTGCCTGCCGGCGAATTGCCGTCAGCGCCCGCCCTGCGGCGCGGCCTGCGGAACACCCCACGGCCCATCAGGTCCGGGGAGGGGACGGAAGGCACTCCACGCCGCTTCCACCGACAGGCCGGTGATCCGGCTCAGCAGCGCCGCAAAGCGGGCACGGCGGGAGACCACCGCGATCCGGAGTGAGAGGTCCGGGACGGCCGCGGCGGGAAGGGTCCGGGTATCGGTCATCACAGCTCTCCTGGTTCACGTGGGCGCCGGTACAGAAAACGAACAGGCGCGAGCCACGCCTGAAGCGTGATTCGCGCCTGCGACTGAGAAGGCTATTCCCTCCCCCGCCTGGCGACCCGGCCTTTCGCCGAGCCTTACTGCTGCGGGTCAATCTACCCGGCGAACCCCCGGGAGGAAGTGACCGGCATCACCGGTCACCCCGGATTCCATCCAACGAGCCAGAGCGTCCACCCCTGGCCATGCGGGCGGGCACAAGGCCCGCCCTTACTGCCACCTCTCCTCTAGAGCGTCCATCCCTTGCGATACTCGGGGCGGGTCCACTCACGGGCGATGTTGATGTTCGTGACTTCCCCCTTCTCGGGATCCACCTCGAGCGGGCGGCCCGCCCGCACCGCCAGGCAGCCGAACAGCACCATCTCGGTGAGCGGCCCCGCATGGCCCTGGAAGGTGGAGAGATTCGGCGCCCCGCCCTTCATGGCGCGGATCCACTCGGCGCAGACGCCGGGAGACCGCTCGTACTTGACCGCCGGCAGATTGGCCTTGAGCTCGGCGTCGCGCGCGGGGTCCAGGAGGCGCGGGTTGTCGCCGTACATCCCGGCCAGCAGCGCCCCCTTGGTGCCCACCCACATCTGCCCGCCGATCTCCTCCGGCGGCCAGTTGACCGTGTCAGGCAGGCCGGCCGGCCGCGGGGGCCAGAGACCGCCGTCACGCCAGTACACCGTCACCGGGCCGCGACCGCCGCGGGCGGGGAAGCGATACGTCACCCGCGAGGTCTTCGGCGCCGTCTCGGCGTAGAGCTTCGAGGTCTCCGGCTCGACCCGGGTGGGGTAGCGGAGATCGAGCGCCCAGAACGCCGCGTCCATCCCGTGGCAGGCCATGTCCCCCAGCGCCCCGGTGCCGAAGTCCCACCAGCCGCGCCAGGAGAACGGCGCGTAGGCCGGGTTGTAGGGCCGCTCCGGTGCGGGGCCGAGCCAGAGATTCCAGTCGAGGAAGGGGGGGACGTTGTGCGCCTGGGTGGGGCGGTCGATGCCCTGCCCCCAGATGGGCCGGTTGGTCCAGTAGTGCACCTCCTGCACCGGACCGATGACGTCGGCCTCGACCCATTCACGCAACTGGCGGGTGCCCTCGGTGGTGTGGCCCTGGTTCCCCATCTGGGTACACTGCTTCGGGCGCCTGGCCGCCTCCGCCATCACGGCGCGGACCTCTCCCAGGGTGCGCGCCAGCGGCTTCTGGCAGTAGACGTGCTTTCCGGCGCGGAGCGCCAGCAGCGTCGCGGCGGCATGGCTGTGGTCGGGGGTCGAGACCGTCACCGCGTCGATATTCTTCGCTTCCTTGTCCAGCATCTCCCGGTAGTCACGGTAGCGCCGCGCCTTGGGGTAGCTCCGGAAGGCGTCCTCGGCGGCGTTCCAGTCCACGTCACATAGCGCCACCAGGTTCTCCCCTTCCATCCCGCGCACGTCGTTCCGGCCCATGCCGCCGACTCCGATGCACGCCACGTTGAGGGTGTCGCTCGGGGCGCGGTAGCCGCGGCCCAGCACGTGGCGCGGCACTATATGGAAGAGACCGGCGGTGGCGGCGAGGGATCCGACGAAGTCGCGGCGGGAGGGGCGGGGCATATGGGCCTCGGGGAGTCAGGCGGTCAGGTGGTTGTGCGCGTGAAAGTGCCTTGTCCCGCCCGGCGGGGCAAGTAGCTTCCTGCGACTCAGCTCATGCCAGCGAGGATGCAACGATGGGGCTCACCCGCAAGCAGGTGTTTGTGATGCTCGGCCTGTCCATTGCGATGTCGGTGGCAGCGCAGGTGGTTCGGGAGGTGGGGAAGGAGAAGGAGCGGGAGCGGCAGGCGGCGCTGGCCCGGCAGGCGGATTCGCTGGTGCGGGTGGCACAGGCGGTGGTGGCGGCGGAGCTGCCCGCGGCGGTCCCGGCGCGGGCCCCCCGCACCCATGTCCCCACCGTGGCCGCTGGCGATGGGCCCAAGCGCGCCGGCTCGCCGCTCTGCGCCTACCGCGCCGCCGACCAGCGGCGGATCGGGAGGGTACGCTCCGGACGCCCCGGATCGGACGGCGCGACGGAGCTGGTCACGGTGGCTCTCGATGCCCCGGCCGCGGACGGCGCCACGGTGGTAGAACTGGCGGCGCCGGCGGAGGTGATCGCGGCGGAATGTGAGTAGAGCCTGCATCAGGCGGCGGGAAGGAATTGCCGCTCACGTTCAACCGCCTCCTTGGCATCTTTGCGTCTTGGCGGTTCAATCCTCCAAACTGTTGAAACCGCAAAGGCGCAAAGGGCGCGCCTTTGGCATCTCATATCCAAACAGATATATTCCGAGTCATGTGCCTCAAGCCCCTGCGCGCGGCTCAGGGACCTGGGTCGGCCGCATACGGAAGACTAGGAGGCAGCGATGGCGATCAGGATCACGAAGAGTTCCGGCAATGTGTTCCGCGATCTCGGCTTCTCCCCGGTGGAGGCCGAGCATCTGCGGCTGCGAGCAGAACTCATGCTGGCGATCGAGAAGCTGATCGGACGCCGGAAACTCACCCAGGCCCAGGCCGCGAAGCTCCTGGGAGTCACCCAGCCCCGGATCAGCGACCTGGTTCGTGGCCGCCTCCACCGGTTCAGCATCGACGCCCTGGTCGAGATGCTGGCGCGAGCGGGAGTCAAGGTGCACCTGAGTACGCAACGAGGGTCGCGAGTCGCTTGACCTGCTGGCGGCCAACGGTTGGTTCAATCCTCCAAACTGCTGAAACCGCAAAGGCGCAAAGATCGCCAAGAACAACACGCTGTCCTTGGCGGTCTTCGCGGTCTTGGCGGTGAATACCCCTTGGCATCTTTGCGTCATTGTGGTTTGATCCACGGCGAACAGCCATAACCGCCAAGACGCAAGGGCGCGAAGAACTGCACTCCGATAGCGACAGCTCGCGTCGGCCGCGAGGGGCGGGCGGAGCGAAGCTCCGCCCCTACGACCCCCCCAACCACTTCGCCACTCGGTCCCGGTAGCCGCGGCTCACCTTGAGCCGGGTGCCGTCCTGCAGGATCGCCACGAACTCACCCGAGAACCACGGTTGCAGCTCCCGCAACCGCTCCACATTCACGATCGTGGTCCGGTGAATCCGGAGGAACCGCGCCGGATCGAGCCGAGTCTCCAGGTTGGCCAGCGACTCCCGCATCAGGTGCTCCGTCTTCCCCACGTGCAGCCGCACGTAGTTGCTGGCGGTCTCGATCCAGTCAATCTCCGGCACCCGCACGAAGTACACCCGCCCATCCGCCCGGATGGCCAGCCGCTCGGCGCTGGTGCGCTGGCGGTTGAGCCCCTCGATGAGCTGGGTGAGCTGCGCCGGCGTCCCCTCCGTGTCCTTGTGCCGCAGCCGGGTCTCCGCCCGCTGGAAGGCGCGGTGCAGCCGGTCGGCGTCAAAGGGCTTGAGCAGGTAGTCCAGCGCGCTGGCCTCGAAGGCCTGGATGGCGTAGGCGTCGAACGCGGTCACAAAGATCACCGCCGGCGGCGCATCCTCCCCCAGCGCCTCCAGCACCCCGAACCCGTCGAGCCCCGGCATCTGCACGTCCAGGAACAGCAGGTCGGGCGAGAGGCGCTGCACCGCCTCCACCGCCTCCGGACCGGAACCGCAGGAGGCCACCAGCTCCGCCCCCGGCTCCCGCTCCAGCAGCCGCGCCAGCCGCCGCCGCGCCAGCGGCTCGTCGTCCGCCACGAGGGTCCGCACGATCACGCCGGCACCGCGTGCGGCGTGAGCCGGAGGTGGAGCGGCGTGTGCACTTCCCCGCACGGCAGGAACGGCAGGCTGATTGTCACCACCGCCCCGCCCTCCGTCCGGTTCCCCAGCACGAACGACTGCTCCATCCCGTAGAGCTGCCGCAGCCTTTCCCGGGTATTGCGCAGGCCGAGCCCCTCGCGCACGAGGGCGGCGGGAGGGAAGCCGGGGCCGCCGTCCCGCACCTCGAGCACCAGGCGGTCATCCCGTTGTGAGGCGCGGATCTCGATCCGGCCCCGTCCGGTCCGGACACTGGTGCCGTGACGGATGGCGTTCTCCACCACCGGCTGCAGCAGCAGCGCCGGCACCCCGGCGTCGAGCACGCTCGGCGGGATCTCCATCCGCACCTCCAGCCGGTCCTGGAACCGCGCCTGCTCGATCTCGAGATACGCCTCGAGGATCTGCAGCTCCTGGCGGAAGGGGACCACCTGGTGCCCCGCCTGCTCCAGCGACAGCCTGAGCAGGTGGCCCAGCCGCGCGATCAGCCGGTCGGCGCTGTTGGGGTCATCGTGCGCCATCTCGGCAATCGTGTTGAGCGCATTGAAGAGGAAATGGGGCTGGAGCTGCATCTTGAGCAGCTGCAGCTCGGCCCGCGCCAGCTGCGCCTCCAGCTCCGCGCTGCGCAGTTCCCGCTCCCGGAACAGCAGCGCATAGCGCGCTGCCTGCGACACCGTGACGATGCAGAGATAGGCCAGCAGCCGGCTGTCGAAGCGATAGAGCAGGCTGGTGAGAAAGGGCCGGAGCGGCGAATCGCTGATGAGCAGCCCCACGGCGCGGTCCACCACGGTGGACAGCAGCACGAAGCAGAGCCCGGCCAGCCCGTGCAGCAACAGGCTCTTGGCCCGCTGGTTGGGCCGGAAGCGGATCCGCTGCGCCACCCAGAGCGCCAGGGGCGTCAGCGCCGCCCAGGTCCACGCGCTGGTGAGCGACACCAGCAGCAGCGGCCGCCACGGCAGCGGCGCCGCCCCCGACACCGCGTTGTACAGCAGCACCTGGCTGAACGAGAACAGCCCGAACGCGGTCCAGCCGCCCAGGATGAGGGCGGCCTGCAGTTGCACATTGCGCCGGTGGGACTCGGCCGGCGACACTGGCGCGGTGAGCATGGGCCACCTCGTGAACGGCGAACGGCCGGGGGCGCATTGACGCTACGCCCCGCGGCCTGCACCCGTTTCAGTGTTTCGTGCGTGGAACGGGAGAACTCAGCTGCCGCCTGCCCGCTGTTCCTTGGTGACGACCGGCCGCGCCGCGACCGCACCGTTCC
>JANRJZ010000126.1:0-29471 GCA_033763675.1 Gemmatimonadota bacterium | reverse complement strand
GAGCACCGCCACCAACCGCTTCACCGACTCCGTCACCCTGGATCCGGCCAACAACGGCCTCGCCTTCGGCCGGGGAAACCTGCTGCTGGTGAGCTCGCTGCTGGCCGGCACCGTGACCGCGTTCAACACCGCGACCCGCCAGGTGGTCGGCGTCATGAATACCGGAGGGGTGCCGCAGCGCATGGCGGTGCATCAGGCATCCAACGAGCTCTACATCGCGAACGAAACGCTCGGCCTCGATATCTGGAACCTGGCCACCCGCACCCGGATCACCACGGTGGCGATGGATGCGTATGGGCTTGGATTGAGCCCGGATGGGCAGAAGATCTACGTGGCCGGTGCGCGGAGTGGGACCGTCACGATCGTGAACCGGGCCACGCGGCAGGTCGACACGGTGCTCACCGTCGGAGGGGTGCCCCGGAATGTAGCCTTCCTGCCCTCGGGCAGCCGCGCCATCGTGACCAACCAGTCAGGCTACGTGACCTGGATTCGCTGATTGTGAACAGGTGCGCGTCGTCTTCCTGACCCACAACTATCCGCGATTCGCGGGTGATGTCTCCGGCAGCTTTCTGGCCACGCTCGCCGGCGGGCTCCGGGAACGCGGGCATGCCGTGCGCGTCATTGCGCCCAGTGACCAGGGGCAGGTGGGGGACCCGGTGCTGGACGGGATCCCAGTCCAGCGAGTGCGCTACGCCGCCGCCGCACAGGAAACGCTGGCGTACCGCGGCACCATGGCGGACGCCGCGCGGACGCCGGCCGGCGCCTGGCGGGCCTGGTCCCTGATCCGAGCCCTGCGGCGCGCCGCGCGCGCCGCGCTGGCGGAAGGTGCCGACGTCGTGCACGCCCATTGGTGGGTGCCGGCGGGCCTCGCCGCACCGCCCGGGGCGCCGCTGGTGATCACCCTGCACGGGACGGACGCGGGGTTGCTGCAGCGGTCGGCGCTGGCCCGCCGGCTGGCACGGCCGCTCCTCCGGCGGGCCCAGGTGGTGACGGCGGTGTCGGCCCATGCCGCCGACCAGGTGACCCGGGCGACGGGACGCGCCGTTCCCCCATCCTGCATCCAGCCGATGCCGGTGGAGGTCGGCCGCTACGAAGCGGCGGGGACAGGCGGCGGTGGGATGGTGGCGGTGGCGCGACTGACTCGGCAGAAACGAATCGACCTGGCGCTCCGCGCCCTCTCGCTCGCCCCCGACCTGCCACCACTCGCGATCGTCGGGGCGGGTCCGGAGCGTGAAGGGCTCGAGGCCCTGGCCCGGGACCTGGGTGTCGAAGGACGAGTACGCTTCCTCGGCGCCGTCCCACCGGGCGAAGTCGTGGCGCTGCTGCAGCGCGCCGACCTGGCGCTCTTCCCTGCCAGCGGCGAGGGGTTCGGCCTTGCCGCCGCCGAGGCGTTCATGGCCGGCGCTCCGGTGGTGGCGTGCCTGGATGGGGGAGGGGTGCTGGATGTGGTGCCCGCCTCGGGAGCCGGGCGACGGGTCCCCCCGACGCCGGAGGCAATCGCTGGGGCCGCCCGGGAACTGCTGGCGGACGCCGGGGCCCGGACTGCAGCGTCGGCTGAAGGTGGGCGCTGGCGCGAGCGGCTGAGCCCGGCCCGGGTAGCCGAGGCCTGCGAGTCGTGGTACCGGCAGGCGTGCCATGGGTGAGCGACTGATCCGCGCGCTGCGCTGGGCGATCGGGATCACGATCCTGGTGCTCGTGGTCCGGAGCTTCGTCCGCAACTGGGACCAGCTCCAGGCCCAGCCGATCGCCTGGGAGTTCCGGCCCCTGCCGGTGCTGGCGTCGGCGCTCCTCGTGTGGGGCATGTACGCCATGCTCATCGAGGCGTGGCGGCGGATGCTCGGCGGCTGGGGCCAGCGCTTGGCGTATCCCGAGGCGGCGCGAATCTGGAGCGTCTCGAGCCTGGGGAAGTACGTACCGGGAAAGGTCTGGGCGATCGCCGGCATGGCGCTCATGGCCCGGGAGGCCGGGGTCGCGGCCTGGGCGGCCACGGCGTCCGCCGTCATCCTGCAGGCGCTCGCGGTCGGGACCGGCGCGGCGGTGGCCGCCGGTTTCGGCGGGGCCGCCCTGGAAGCCAGTCACCCCGGTGCCCTGGGGTACATCCTTGTGATTGGGGGAGCGGCAGCGCTCGGGGTGGCCGCCCTGGCCTATCCGCCGGTCACGAGAAGACTCCTGGCGCTGGTGGGTGTCGGGGACGCCAGCCGGGGCCCCGGCGTGCGGCCGGTCCTGATCGGCGTGGCGGCGAACACCCTGGCCTGGATCGGCTACGGGGCGGCGCTCTGGTTGCTCGCCGCCGGGACGTTGCCGGTCGGGGCGCTGAGTCCGGCTGCGGCGATCGGGGGCTTCGCGGCATCGTATGTCGCGGGGCTGGTGGCGCTCCTCGCCCCGGGCGGGCTGCTCGTCCGGGAGGGGGTCATGATCGCGATGCTGCAGGGAACCATCGGTCTCGGGCCGGCGAGCGGGCTGGCCATCGCCTCCCGGGTCCTGTTGACCATCACCGAAGTGGGCGCCGCGGTGCCCTTCCTTCTCTTCCGTTCCGGGAAACCTCGTGTCGTCTGAAACCTTGCCCTGGGAGCCCCGCTGGCCCCGCACCCTGGCGGCGCTGGTCTGCATCCTCGCGGCGCTCACGCTGCTCTGGCCGCTCTTGACCGGCCAGATCCTCTTCGGCGGCATGCGCTCGGACATGTTCATCGCGGGATACTCCTTCCGCCTCTTCGGGGCCGAGGAGTTCAAGGCCACCGGCGCCATCCCCCAGTGGAATCCCTACCTGTACGGTGGCCTGCCGTATATCGCGGCGATGCACGGCGACATCTTCTACCCCACCGCCTGGCTCCGCTGGATCATGCCGGTGGACCTGGCCATCACCTGGGGCATGGCCGTCCACTTCGTGCTGGCCGGATGGCTCACCTACGGGTTTGCCCGGGCGCTGGGATTGAGCTGGACGGCGGCCGTCACGGCCGGGGTGGCGTACGAGCTCTCCGGGATCGTTGCGTCACAGATGAGCCCGGGGCATGACGGCAAGCTCTTCGTCTCCGCGCTGACGCCGCTGGCCTTCTGGGTCCTGCTCCGCGCCATCCGCGGGGCGCAGGCGTGGGCCTTCGGTGCCTTCAGCCTGGTGGTGGCGCTGCTCATCCTCGGCCACTACCAGATGTGCTACTTCCTCATGATGGCGCTCGGGCTCTGGACCCTGTACCTGGCCTTCTGGGACCCCGAGCGGCCCGCGGCCACGAGGCCGTGGCGCGCCATCGGGCTGGCGGCGCTCGCCGTGGTCGTCGGGATCGCGATCACCGCCCTCCAGGTGCTGCCGTTCCTCGACTACATCAAGTACTCCCCGCGCGCCGCCGGCGGCCCCAACACCGGGTGGGAGTGGGTGAACAGCTACGCCATGCCGCCGTCGGAGATCTTCACCTGGCTCCTGCCGGAGTTCAACGGCGTGCTCGAGCGCTACTGGGGCGGGAATCCGATCAAGTTCCACACCGAGTACCTCGGGCTCATTCCGGTCGCGCTCGCCTGCTTTGCCTGGGGGGATCGGGAGCGGCGTCGGCTGGTCCTGGCCCTGCTCGTGGGCGCGGTGGTCTTTCAGTTCATCGCCTTTGCCGGGCACACCCCGTTCTACCGGCCGTTCTTCGAGTTTGTGCCGATGCTCAAGAAGATGCGGGCGGTGGGAATGGTCTTCTTCCTGGTGGCCTTCCCGGTGGCCCTCCTCGCGGGAGTGGGGCTCGACCGCCTCCTGGCGCTCCGCGTGGAACCGCGACGAGTGCTGCTGGTGCTGGGCGGGTTCGGAGTCTTTGCGCTGCTCGGACTGAGCGGAATCCTGCAGGTGGTGGCCGAGGGGCTGGCCCTGGAACAGCGGATGGCGGCGGCGCAAGCCAACGCGCCGGCCCTGCGCCTGGGGTCACTGAGGCTGCTCGGCGTCGTCCTTGCGGCCGCGGCCGCGCTCTGGGCAGTGGCTCGCGGACGGCTCCGCGGCGCGGCCGCGGCGGGCGCCCTGGTGCTGCTCACCGCCGCGGACCTTTGGCTGGTGGATCGCCATTTCTACACTTTCTCGCCGCGGGCGTCCGAGCTCTTCCGGGATGACGAGATCACGGCCCGCCTCCGGCAGGAGCAGCCGCCGTTCCGGCTGCTCGACGGCCAGGACTCGTATCCCCAGTCGACCCTCATGGCCTACCGGATCCCAAGCGTCCTCGGCTACCACGGCAACGAACTCCGGTACTACCAGGAGCTGGGCGACAAGGCCGCCGGCTGGCGCAACCTTGGCTCCCCCGTCCTGATGGACCTCCTCGCGGTGCGGTTCCTGGTCCTGCAGCAGGATCAGCAGGTTCCCGGCTTCCACAAGGTCATGGGTCCGATTACGTCAACCTTCGGCACGCAGGCCGTGCTCTTCGAGCGGGACACCCTCCCGGCCTATGCCCGGGTGGTCGCGGCAGCGGTCAAGGTCCCGGAGGGCCAGGTGGTTCCGACGGTCACCAACCCGCGGTTTCCGGCCGACCGGGTCGTCCTCTACGCCGATACCGCATCGGTAAGTCCGGCCCCGCTGCCGGATTCCCTGCCGGAATCCGCCGTATCGGCCACAGTGACCGAGTGGCGGCCGGGGGCGATGCGCATCTCCCTCGCGGGCGCCAATCCGGCGCAGACCTACCTGGTCGTCTCCGAGAACTGGTATCCCGACTGGCAGGCGGAGGTTGATGGGCAGCCCGCCCTGGTCCTGCGGGGCAATCACAGCCTGCTCAGCCTGGTGCTCCCCGCCGGCGCTCGCGAGGTGAGCCTCCGATTCGATTCCTCCCGCTACGCCCTGGGGAAGGTGTTGTCGCTGCTCGGGCTGGTGGCGGCCGCGGCGCTCGCGCTGGTACCCCTGGTCCTGGCCCGGAGGTCAGCGGGTGCTTGAGCGCATCCTGGTCATCGTACCGACCTACAACGAGGCTGAGAACCTGCCCCAGATCGTGCCCGAGATCCTCAAGCAGGATCCCCGGCTCGAGGTGCTGGTGGTGGACGACAACTCGCCCGACGGCACCGGGGATCTGGCCGACCGGATGGCACAGACCAAGACCCGGGTGCATGTGCTGCACCGGCAGGCCAAGGAGGGCCTGGGCCGCGCCTACCTGGCGGGCTTCCGATGGGGGCTGGAGCAGGGGTACCAGGTGATGTTCGAGATGGATGCGGATTTCTCCCACGATCCCGCCTTCCTGCCGCGGTTCCTCGTCGCCATCGAGGACGCCGACCTGGTGCTGGGCTCGCGCTACGCCACGGGGGTCAACGTCATCAACTGGCCCATCTCCCGGCTGCTCCTGTCCCTGGGTGCCAACCTGTACGCCCGCTGGATCACCGGCCTGCCGCTCAGCGACTCGACCGGAGGATTCAAGTGTTTCCGCCGGGAGGTGCTGGCCGCGATCGACTTCTCCAAGATCAAGTCGAATGGTTACGCGTTCCAGATCGAGATGAGCTTCCGGGCCTGGAAGAAGGGTTTCCGGCTCAAGGAGATCCCCATCATCTTCCATGACCGGGTCGAGGGGCACAGCAAGATGAGCAAGCGGATCGTACGGGAAGCCATCTGGATGGTCTGGTGGCTGCGGCTCCAGGGCCTCCTGGGCAGGATCTGAGCGCATGGACGGCACCGTCTTCCACAAGATGTCGGGGTCGGGCAACGACTTTGTCATGCTCGACGGGCGATACACCCGCCCGGAGCCGCTGACCGCGGCCCGGGTCCAGGAACTGTGCGACCGCCGCCTCGGCATTGGGGCCGACGGCCTGGTCCTGCTGACTCCCGTCGGGGATGCCCAGGTCCGGATGGACTTCTGGAACTGCGACGGATCCCGGGCGGACATGTGCGGCAATGCTGCCCTCTGCAGTACCCGGCTGGCCGCCTACCTCGAGATGGCACCCGCCGCCGGGATGCGCCTGGTCACCAGGGCGGGGACATTCCCGGCGCGGCTGCGGGAGGGGCCGGGGGAATGGGCCGAGCTCAACCTGCCGGATTTCGGGCTTCCGTCACCCCCGGTCGGCCTCGAACCTGGCCCGGGAGAAGCACCGGGCAGCCTCGCCACGGTCGGGGTCCCGCACCTGATCGTGGAGGTGGCCGACCTGGAGCGCCCGGACCTGATGGACCGTGGCCGGGTCCTCCGGTCGCATTCACTGCTGGGCCCGGCGGGTGCCAACGTGAACTTCGTGGCCCCGGCACCAGGCGGGAACGGGTGGTGCGTCCGGACCTATGAGCGGGGGGTGGAGGCCGAAACGCTGGCCTGCGGGACCGGGGCGGTCGCGGTGGCGGTGGCTCTGATGCAGGCGGGGAAGGCCAAGTCACCGGTCGAGATCGTCATCCGGAGCGGACGGTCACTCAGCATCACGGCGACAGTGTCGGGCGGAATGGCGCGCTCGGTTTGGCTTGCGGGCGAGGGTCGGCTGATCTTCACCGGGGTGCTGTAACGGTTCCTGCCTACTCCATAAAGCGTTATCCCGATATCACTTGCGATCATGGAATCAGCCAGGGAAGGAGTTATCCCCAGTTGTCCACTGGCTTACTTAACATAATACATATTATACGACATAGCTGTGAACCCAAGAAACGGGGGGTGACCGGTGGATCACCCCCAGACCAGCTCACCCTGCCAGCCCCCTACCTGGTCGGAATGCGCTCTCCCGATACTCGAGGCGCCTCGGCCCTAGAGCTGCCCACCCGTCAGTTCGGCCAGCCGGATTTCGGCCTCGGTGCGGCTCGGGGTATCCGGGTAGTCCTTGATGATCCGGCGGTAGGCCGCAACCGCCTTGTCCCGGTCGCCGGCGAGGTTGTAGGCGCGCCCGGCATCCAGCAGGAGCTCGGTGCGCAGGTAGTCCACCTCCGCCACCTCCACCCCGGCGGCGTAGGCCTGCGCGGCATCGGCCGGTCGCTTGGCGTTCTCCAGCGCCCGCCCGAGGAGCCCCTGCGCCGGGGCGCGGAACTCGGCCGCCGGGCCCGCCTTCAGGAAGTCCTGCAGGCTCACGGCGGCGAGCTCATACTGGCCGTTCACCAGCCTCACCTGGTTGAGCATGAGGACCGCCTCCTGCCCCGCACGGGTGCCCCCGTAGGTGGTGATCACCTTCTGCATCTCGCTGGCCGCCAACGGGAGGTTGCCGGACTCGGCCATGGCCCTGGCTTGCTCCAGCGCGCGACCGGCAAACTCCTCTTTCCGTCGGCCGGCAAGGACCAGGAACCAGGCCACGATCACGACCAGGACTGCGGCGGCCCCCAAGGCGAGGTAGCGGTTGGTCGGGACGGCGAACCAGCCGGCAGCCGACTGGCGGGCGGCCGGGGTGACGGGGGCGGTCTTGATCGGGGCTTCGGCGGTGGCGGCCATCGTGTGTCCGTGTGCGGTTCGGAGCGCGGGCGCCCCGGTGCGGCGCGCCCAGAATGAGGTGCCCCCGAGACGATTCGAACGTCCGACCAACGGTTTAGGAAACCGCTGCTCTATCCAGCTGAGCTACGGGGGCAAAGCCTGTGATAATACAAGGTTTGGCGCTGGTTCGTCAACGAGGCTTCAGAGCCCGTGCACGATGTGCGAGGGGGCGCCCTTCAGTCGGCTCACCCCCTGGAGGGCGCCGATCGCGAGGAGAAATGACCATCCCACGACCTCCCCGCCCAGCTCGCGCACCAGCGCCCCGGCCGCCTCGGCCGTCCCCCCGGTGGCCAGGACGTCATCCACCACCAGCACGCGGGCACCGGGAGGACAGGCGTCCTGGTGCGCCTCCAGCGAATCGGTGCCGTACTCCAGCGCGTACTCGTGGCGGATGGTCTTCCAGGGCAGCTTTCCAGGCTTCCTGAGGGGAATGAACCCTGCCCCCAAGGTCACCGCGACCGGTGCGGCCAGGATGAACCCCCGGGCCTCGATCCCGACGACATGGGTCACCCCCGCCGTGCGAAAGGGCGCCGCCAGGGCTTCGCGGACCTGCCGGAAGAGGGGGCCATCCTGCAGCACCGGGGTGATATCCTGAAACACGATTCCCGGCTTGGGGTAGTCCGGGATCGCCCGCAGAGTCTGCCGCAGTTGTTCGGTCAGGCCGAGCATGAGTCGGGTCCGTGAATTCGGTTGGACTGAGTTCGCTATCTATCTGATGTCAAAGGACTTGAGGTCGCCCAGTTCGTCCGAAATCTGGGTCTCTTCCACCCCCATCACCTCGGCGTGCCGCGGTCCGCGCTGGAGAGCGCTCCGGAGCCCGTCGAGGCTCGCAGCATCACCTGCCGCCACAACCTCCACCTGCCCGTCCGGGAGATTCCTGGTCCACCCGCGCAGGCCCCGCCCCGCTGCTTCCCGGAGCACAAAGTACCGGAACCCGACCCCTTGCACCCGCCCGGAGACGAGCCAGCGCCGGGTCACGGCCCCCCGCCCTCCCGCCGCCCCTTCAGCCATTCGTACAGGATCGGCAGAACCGAGAGGACGATGATGGCGAGGATCACGAGGGTGAAGTTCTCGCGCACCACCGGGATGTTCCCGAACAGGTAGCCGCCAAAGACGAACAGCCCCACCCAGAGCACCCCCCCGATCACGTTGAACATCAGGAACCGGCCGTACTCCATGGTCCCCACCCCCGCCACGAAGGGGGCGAATGTTCGGATGATCGGGACAAAGCGGGCCATGATGATCGTCTTGCCGCCGTGCTTCTCGTAGAACGCCTCGGTCTTCCGGAGGTGGGTCTGGTTGAGGAGCCGGAACCGGCCGGAAAAGGCGGCGGGCCCGATCCGCTTCCCGATCCAGTAGTTCAGCGTGTCGCCGAGGATCGCCGCGGCGGTGAGCAGCCCGAACAGGATCCACGGGTCCATCGCGCCCAGCGCCGCGAAGGTCCCTGCGGCAAACAGCAGGGAGTCTCCCGGCAGGAAGGGGGTGACCACCAGTCCGGTCTCGCAGAAGACGATCAGGAAGAGGATCGCGTAGGTCCAGGTGCCGTAGGCCGCGATCAGCTCGCTCAGGTGCTTGTCGAGATGCAGAAACAGGTCGATGAAGGTCTTGAGCAGTTCCATGGGTTCTCCGGTCAGCCGGCTTCGCCAGGGAAGCCGAACTGGCCGATCAGGGGGACGAAACGGACATCGCTCACCGTCTGGCAACTCACGTGCCCGTCCGGGCCCTTGCTGCAGACGGCGAGGACCTGCTGGGCCCGGTCCCCGAGCGGGACGATCAGGCGCCCGCCCGGAGCCAACTGCTCCACCAGCGGTTGCGGCACTTCGGGAGTGGCCGCCGAGACGATGATGGCGTCGTAGGGTGCGTAGGGACGCCACCCCAGGGTCCCGTCGCCGACCATGATCGAAGTGTTGCGCGTCCCCAGCAGGGCGAGCACCTCCCTGGCGCGCTGCGCGAGGGCCGGGAGGCGTTCGATACTGAAGACCTGTTCGGCGCAATGGGACAGCAGCGCCGTCTGGTAGCCGGAGCCGGTGCCGACCTCCAGGACCCGCTCCCGTCCGGTCAATCGCGCCAGCTCCAGCGACCGCGCCTGAACCCAGGGTTGGGAAATGGTCTGGCCCCCACCGATGGGCAGCGCCGAGTCCTCATAGGCCCGGTGGCGGACGGCTTCCGGTACGAACATGTGTCGCGGAACCTGGGAGATGGCCCGCAGCACGGCCAGGTCCTTGATTCCCTTGGCCGAGAGCTCCCCGACCAGCTGGGAGCGGTACCCGCCGAAGCCATCCCGCTCGGCTACCCCTCCAACGACCATCCGCGCACCGTCTCGAGGAGGTTGTAGTTGGTCAGGTCCATGTGCAGCGGCGTGATCGAGATGTACCCCTCGGCGACGGCGAAATGATCGGTCTCGGCGCCACCGGTCCAGTGGATCGACCCGCCCCCGATCCAGTAGATCTCCCGGCCCCAGGGGTCCTTCATCCGGGTGAGCGACTCGCTGAAGTAGCGGCTGCCGAGGCTGGTGACCTTGATCCCCTTCACCGCGGCGGCGCCGCAGGGAGGCAGATTCACGTTCAGCAGCGTTTCGGGGGGGAACTCCCCGACCTTGACGATGCGGTGCACCAGCCGGGTCAGCAGGTCGCGGTAACTGTTCAGCGTCTCGAGGTCGCTGGCCGGGCCGGCAAAGGAGATGGCCACACTCGGGACGCCGAGGGTCACACCCTCCATCGCGGCGGCCACCGTGCCGCTGTAGAGCACGTCCTCGCCCATGTTCGGGCCGTGATTCACGCCGGAGAACACGAACGAGGGCCGGTCCGGCATCAGCGTGCCCAGCGCCAGCAGCACGCAGTCGGTCGGGGTGCCGTCCACCTGGAAGGAGCCGTCGGGGCGTCGCGCCGGCCGGAGGGGCCGGTGCATCGTCAGGCTGTGGGAGGTGCCGCTCTGCTCCCGGTCGGGAGCGATCACGGTCACCCGGCCGACCGACTGGCAGACGTCGGCCAGCAGGGCCAGGCCAGGAGCCAGGATCCCGTCGTCGTTGGAAACCAGAATGTCCATGAGGGTAGCAAGATAGCAGGGAGCCCCGGCTATTCCTCCAGCGGCTCGCGCCGGGGCGGCGGGACCTTCCCGTCCAGAATATCCCCGATCTCCTCCACCGCCTCGCGGAGTTCCCGCAGGGTCTCCCGCTCCATTGCGGCGCGGGCGGCGCCGCGCAGTTCTCCGGTGCGGCGGTAGTGTTCGATCCGCTGGCGGGCCCCCTCGATGGTGTACTTCTCCGTGTACAGGAGGTGCTTGACGAGCATGATGAGCTCGACCTCGCGACTTTTGTACACCCGGTTGCCGGAGCGGTTCTTGGCCGGGTTGAGGAATCGGAACTGGCTCTCCCAGTACCGCAGCACATGCGGCTTCAGGTCGGTGAGGGCGCAGACCTCCCCGATGCTGAAGAACTCCTGGACCGGACGTGCCATGGTCACCGCCACTGTTCCGACTTGAGGGTGCGCTCCATCAGGTCCCCGACGGCCTGCCGGGCGGGCTTGCCGTCGAACAGGATCTCCGCCACCTGGGCGCAGATGGGGAGTTCCACGCCGTGCCGCGCCGCCAGCGCCAGGGCGCCCTGCGCCGTGGTGGCCCCCTCGGCGATACTCCGGTGGGCGGCGCGATACTGGGCGAGCGTCTCCCCATGGGCCAGCGCCATTCCGAGCGCGCGGTTCCGGCTGAGCGCCCCGGTGGCCGTGAGGATGAGGTCGCCCATCCCGGCGAGGCCGGCAAAGGTGAGCGGATCGGCGCCCATCGCGACGCCGAGCCGCGTCATCTCGGCCAGGCCCCGGGTGATCAGGGCGGCGCGGGGGTTGTTCCCCAGGCCCAGCCCATCGAGGATCCCCGCGGCGATCGCGATCACGTTCTTGAGCGCGCCCGCCAGCTCCACCCCGGTTACGTCGGCGTGGGTGTAGACCCGGAAGCGCGGCGTCGCGAAGATTTCCTGGGCGGCCCTCGCGGCAGCCTGCTCCGCCGACGCCGCGACGACGGCGGTTGGCTGGCCCTGGTACACCTCAAGCGCGAAGCTCGGCCCCGAGAGCGCGCAGACCGGGTGGCCCGGGAGGGTCGATTCCAGCACCTGGGACATGAGCGCCAGGCTCTCGGGCTCGATGCCCTTGGTGGCGCTGACCACGATAGCCCGCGCCGCCAGGGCCGGCCGCGCCGCCACCACCACCCGCCGGAGCACGTGACTCGGGGCCACGGTCACCAGCACCTCCGCCCCCTGGGTAGCCACCAGGGGATCGGTCTCCGCACGCAGCGTCGGGGCCAGGCCGCAGCCCGGGAGGAACAGCGGGTTCTCGTGCCGGGCGTTGATGGCCTCGGCCACCTCGGCCTCGTAGGCCCAGAGCCGGACCTCATGGCCCTTCCGGGCGAGGAGGTCGGCGAGCGTCGTGCCCCAGCTCCCGGCGCCCAGCACCGTGACCCGGGTCAATGGGCCGCCGGAGCCGACGGGGGCGCGGCGGCGCGCTTCCCGAAGCGATTCTCGGTGCCGCTCAGCAGGCGCTGGATGTTCGCCCGATGCTTCCAGACGATGAACGCGGCGATCAGGAGGTCGAACCCGACGTCCGGCAGGGTGCGCCGCGCCGGGTAAAGGAGGAAATCGGCGGCCGGAAAGGCCACGGCGCTGGCGATCGAGCCGACCGACACATACCCGGTCAGGCGCACCAGCACCGCCCAGACCAGCGCGGCCACTCCCACCGCTCCCGGCGCCAATCCGAGCAGCATGCCGGCTGCCGTGGCGACGCCCTTCCCGCCCTTGAAACCGACAAACGGCGACAGGGTGTGTCCCACCATCGCCGCGACCCCGCAAAGGGTTGGGAAGTGCGGCACCGCGGGCACCTGGGGTGCAAACAGGAGGACCGGCACCGCTCCCTTCAGTACGTCGAACAGCCCCACCGGCACGGCGAAGCGCCACCCCATGATGCGGTAGAGATTGGTCGCGCCGAGATTCCGGCTGCCGTGCTCGCGCAGGTCGATGCCCCGGAACCACCGCCCGGCGAGATAGCTGGTGGGAATGGATCCCAGCAGGTAGGAGGCGGCCAGCCAGAGCAGGGGTTCGATCATGGCACCCTTGAAGTAGTGGCGATCGCGCCGGTCACGGTGCCCTGGTGCTTCAGGCCCCCCGCACCCGGCGCCCGTCATCCCGGCGATCATGCTTGCTGGCCCCACGTCCGGAGAACTTGATCCGGAGCGGCGCGCCGGTGAAGCCGAAGGCGGCGCGGAAGCCATGGTGCAGGTACCGCTGGTACGCCTCGGGAACGTCATCGGGGCGGTTGCAGACGATCGCGATCGTCGGCGGCCGTTCCCCGATCTGCGAGGCGTACAGCAGCTTCACTTCCTCCCCGGGGGCCTGCGGCGGCGCGTTGCGCTGCAGCAGCTCCTGCAGCACCCGGTTGACCTCCGCCGTCGCCACCCGCTGTTCCCGCGCCGCCGCCACCTCGAGAATCAGGTCCGGCAGCTTGCTGACCCGCTGCCCCGACAGCGCCGAGATGTAGAGAAACGGGACGTAGCGGAGGAACGGGGCCTTCTCCTCCAGCAGGTCCTGGCCCCGCTTGGCTGTGTTAGGGTCCTTCTCCGGGACCAGGTCCCACTTGTTCACGGCGATGATCAGGCCGGCGCCGCGATCCCACGCCTCGGTGGCAATGCGCAACTCCTGCGCGTGCAGTCCATCCTTCGCATCCACCACCAGCACGCAGACATCGGCCCGCTCGATCGCGCGGTGGGTCCGGAGCGTGGAGTAGAACTCGATGTCATCTTCTACTTTAGCTCTGCGCCGTAAGCCCGCAGTATCAATGAAGTTAAGCGTCTTGCCGTGATACCGCAATGGGGTGTCGATCGCGTCCCGGGTCGTACCCGGCTCCGGGGAGACCACCAGCCGCTGCTCCCCGAGGATCCGGTTGATGAGGGAAGACTTGCCGGCGTTGGGGCGCCCGACCACCGCCACCTGGACCGCATCCGCATCCTCCCCCGCCCCCTTGGGCGGCATCGCGGCGACCATGGCGTCGAGCAGGTCACCGCTGGCCTTTCCCACCGCAGCCGAGAGAGGGTGCGGTTCCCCGAGGCCGAGTTCGTAGAACCCGAACTGGGCCGTGGTATTGGGGAGGTCGTCCAGCTTGTTCACCGCCAGCAGCACCGGCCGGCGGGCGCGCCGGAGCTGGCTGGCGATCTCCCGGTCCACGGGGTTGATCCCCTCCTTGCCGTCGACGACGAAGACGATGAGGTCCGCCTCCTCCACCGCCTGCTCGACCTGCTCCCGCACCGCGATATCCATGGAGTCGGACGAGCCGGGCATGAGGCCGCCGGTGTCCACCAGCCAGAAGTGCCGGCCCGCCCATTCGCCGTCACCGAAGTGGCGGTCCCTGGTAGTGCCGGGTCGGTCGGAGACGATCGCGTCCCGGCCGCCGAGCAGGCGATTGAAAAGGGTTGACTTGCCGACGTTGGGTCGGCCGATGATCGCAACAGTGGGTTTGCTCACGGGACCAGCGGGGTGTCGAGGGCGTCGGTGAAACAATAGGAGGGGCGGACGGGCACGCGGGTGCCGCCCGCCAGTTCGGCAAGGGTCACATCATCCACGAAGACCTGGTCCTCGCTGAGCGCTTCCGCCGGGATCAGGGCCAGATCGAGATCGGGCCGCCCCGCGAGGGCCTCCCGGAACGCCCGCCCGGGCAGCAGGCCGGCGCAGGTGACGGTGGCGCCGAACAGCGCATTGGTGAGGGGGAGCAGATCGAACTGGGCACCGGTGGCCTGGGTGAGCGGCGCCAGGACCCGGGGCATGAGCGTGGCCATCGAGGCGCCGGTGAGCACGCCGATGCGCCGCCCGCGCCAGTCCGCCAGGCCGGCGGCCTCCGCCGCGATCCGCTGCTGCAGGAAGCGGACGGAGCCGACCCCGTTCTCCACCTGCTCGAACCCGTCGTACCAGTCGGCCGGCGGAAGCTCCAGATCGGCTCGGAGGTACAGCTCGTCCGCCCCAAGGGCCCAGCTGATGCCCCGCTCCGCCCGGGCCCGGCCGGCCCACCGCTCCAGCTGGTGCAGCGCGGCCCGGCACTCATCCCGGGTGGGCTCGCGGACCAGGTGGTGCTTGCTGAAGGTCGTGAGACCGACGGGCACCACCGACACGCTGAGGACGGCCGGACCGAAGGCCCAGAGGTCGGACAGCGTCTGCTCAAGGACGGGCCCGTCGTTCACGCCCGGCGACATCACCACCTGGGTATGGAACTCGAGCCCGTGGGCCGCGAACAGCCGGAGCTGCGCGAGGATATCGGGCGCCAGGGGATTCCGGAGCAGGAAGCGCCGGGCGACGGGGTCGGTGGCGTGGACCGAGACGTAGAGCGGGGACAGCCGGTACTCGAGGATTCGCTCGACATCCCGCGGCTTCAGGTTCGTCAGGGTGGCGAAGTTGCCGTACTTGAAGGACAGCCGGTAATCGTCGTCCCGGATGTACAGGGTCTCGCGCAGCCCTTCCGGCAGGCCGTCCACAAAGCAGAAATCGCACCGGTTGGCGCAGCGCCGGATCCGGGGCGACTCCACCGCCACCCCCATGGGCAGCCCCTCGGGGCGCTCCACGTCGTACTCGATTTCCTCGCCGTCCGGCTGCCGGATGTGGAGCAGGAACTCCTCGTCGGCGGTGAGAAACTCCCAGTCAAGGAAGTCATCCAGCTCCCGGCCGTTGACCGTGAGCAGCTCGGTCCCTGGGCGGAGGCCGAGTTCGGCCCCGAGGGATTCCGGGTGGATGCGGGTGACCTTGAGCATGGCGGGGGGGAAGATAGAGGGGGAGCGCGGGGGGGGGAACGGCGCGGGGGCAGGATCCCGGTTCGGGACCCTGCCCCCAGCCCGCGTGGCGGGGGAACTTACCAGCAGGCCGGCGCGCCCTCCTGGGTCACGGCGGCGTTCGGTGCGTTGGCGACCGGGCCGACGTACACGCCGCAGTTGAGCAGGCCGCTCACCAGCACAGGATTGGTCATGACCGCCTTGTAGCCGGTGTTGGAGACGTAGGTCAGCACCAGCACGTTCCCGGTCGAAGGCAGGAAGGTGACCTTCCCCGCCCCACCGAGGGCGTTCACCTGCGCGCCGGCGGTGGTGCTCCCGGCGTAATCGCTGTTGTCGAAGTAGAAGGCCTCCTGCCCCGTCACGAGGTTGCGCAGGTCGGACTTCATGCTGGAGAGGATGGCCTTCTCCTTGGTGTTGGCGAACTTCGGGATGGCGATCGCGGCGAGGATGCCGATGATCACCACCACGATGAGCAGCTCGATGAGGGTGAAGCCCTTGTTCGACATGACGATTCCGCTCCGTCAAAGAGGGGCCGCGAGAGGGCGGCCCGGCAGATACGCCGAAAGCAAGGCAACCGACGTGCCAACTGCGTCCAATGTTCGTATATCATTATGGGACAATGATATACTGCCATGTCGCGAGATCAGACATGGCCCCGGAACGGGGGGACCATCGGCGTAGTGCGAGAAAAAGACGCCGGCTCGCGAGGCGGGCCGGCGTCGGACCTGCGTGCTGGGGGCGGTTCCGGGGCGCGGGCTACTTGTGGCTGAGCGAATAGACGTAGGCGGCCACGGCCTTGACGTCGTCCTCGCTGATGCTCGATCCCCCCTTGGCGGGCATGGGAACACCGGACTTCGACTGTTCCTTGGTCACTCCGAGCGTGATCAGCTTGACCAGTTCCTCGTAGGTGCCCTTGCTGTGCAGCCAGACGTCGTCGGTGAGGTTGGGGCCCACCAACCCCTTCCCGTCCTGTCCATGGCAGGCGTAGCACAGCCCCTGCTTGTGGAAGATCTCGTTGCCCTTGGCGACCATTTCCTTGGTCGCACCCTGCGGGATGGCCTGGGCGACAGCCGGCGCGGCCTGCAGCAGGGCCAGCGCTCCCAGGGACATCGCCACACGGAGGATTGTCTTCATGCCAGTCTCCAAGTGAATGGTCGGTACGCGGTGCCGTCCACCCCAGCGACGTTTTGGGGCCGGAAATGACCTCCGCAGGGGTTTATCGCAAAAGACAGGCCCGCCATGGCCCAAGGGCCAGGCGGGCTCAGAGCGGGCGACCGGACTCGAACCGGCGACGTCCAGCTTGGGAAGCTGGCATTCTACCAACTGAATTACGCCCGCGAGCCGGGATAAATTGGCCGGGGCCGACTTCCATTGTCAATGGCGCGACGGTCAGGTGTCCAGGATGCAGTACACTTTGATCGCGTCCCGGGCGGTGGTGAGCGTCCGGAAGAGTTCTTCATACCGCTCCAGCCCACGGATCGGGTGGGTCAGGAGCCGCTCCAGCCAGCCGGCGAACTGGGCGCCACACTGGGCCAGGTCCTTCACCCCCAGCTCGAAGTATTCCCGGTTCGCGTTCACCGTTCCGACCATCACCCGGTTCCCCAGGACGAATTCGAGGTTGATCCGGTCTGCGGGCACCTCCACCCGCCGGTCGCCGCCGGTGACGCTGGACAGGACCAGGACGCCGTTCTTGGCCAGGGCCTGCATGCTCTCGAACACCACCCCCGAGTGGCCGGTGGCCTCGAAGATGAGGTCCCAGGGCCCGAACTGCTCCCGCGCCGCGAGGATCGGATGCGCTGCGGTGGAGATGTACCGGGCGCCGAGGGCCTCGAGCAGCTCCGCGTTGCGATAGGGCTTCTCCCGCAGGCCGAACACGGTCACGTCCAGGCCCCGGAGCCGGAGCACCATCGCCGCGAGCAGGCCGATCGTGCCGGCGCCCATGACGGCCGCGCGCCGCGGCCGCCAGACCCGGAGCCGGCGCTGGATCTCCCATGCCTGGGTGATTCCCTTTTCCACCACGGTCAGCGGCTCGAGCAGCACGCCGACGTCCTTGAGCCCTGCCGGAATCTTGATCAGGAACTCCGCATCGTCGACGTAGTACTCGGCCAGGTAGCCATGCCGCAGGTTGATGCCCCGCTCGAAATAGGTGTCATCAGTGGTCATGTCATTGGTGCCGATGACATCGTACAGGCTGGAACCGGGGCGCCGAACCGTGGCCACCACGTAGTCCCCGGGCACCAGCTCCGTCACGGCCGGGCCGACGGCCTCCACCCGGCCGAAGCTCTCGTGTCCGATGATCAGGTAGTCGTCGCCAGGGGGAGACATGCCGTACTCGGCGGCGTTGATCTCCTTGTCGGTGCCGTCCACCCCCACCTGCAGCACCCGGACCAGTACTCCACGCCCGCCGGGCACCTGCGCGAGATCCGGCCGCGGCACGTCCCGCAGGTGCACGCTGTCCGGGATGCCCGGTCGGACCGCGAGCGCCTTCATCGTGGCGGGCGCGGTGGCAGCGGAGGGATTGGCGTCGGGGCGGGTCATGGTGGTCATGCGACGGCTCGGTGGTCAGGAGAAACGTTCGGGGCGGACGCCGGCGTCGGCGTGCGGATGAGGGCCGACGCATGCTTCTGCTCATCGGCGGTATTGAAGCTATGCACCGGGATCCGGAGCCAGCTTCCGACTTCGGCCAGGAACCGTTCCGTGCGGCGCCCGATCCCCTGCCCCCGGTACTCGGCGGCCAGGTAGAGAGCCGTCACGTAGGCGCGCGGCTCGCCGTGCAGGCCGTGGTCGCGGACCGTGAGGATCGTGTAGCCGGCGGGAAGACCGCGCTGCTCGATGATCCACAGGTGGCCCTGGCGGCTGTCGGCGAGGAAGCGGCGCAGGCCCTCCTGCAGGCCGCCGGTCGCGATGCCGGGCTGATCGGCCGAGAGCCAGGCTCCGATGCTGCCGGCGGCGGCGTCGGCATCCGCGGCGGCGCAGAGGCGAAAGGTGGTGGCCATGGAACCTCCGGTCAGGGAGCGACGAGGGCGATGGCGTGGCCATCGGGGTCACGGAGAAGAACGCCGGCGGGCGCGGGGGAGTTCCGGGAAATCAGCCGGTACCCCTGGGCGGCCAGCCGCGCGGCCACCGCGGCCGGAGATGGCACCACCAGGGTGGTTTCCCAGTGGACCAGGTCGGTGGGCCGGGCGTCGGCGGGATAGGGCCGGCCATCGCGAGGCTGCAAATACTCCAGGAACTCGATCCCGGGTCCGTTCGCCGCCCGGAGGGCGGTGATGCGGAGGTGGGCACCCTCGACGTTGTTGAGGTGGGCCTGTTCGGTCCCGAAGTTCTCGCTTCCTCCGGCGACCCGGAGTCCCAACCGGTCCCGGTAGAACGCCAGGCTCCGTTCGGTGTCGCTGACGACGATGGCCGTATGATCGATCCCCAGGAACAAGGCCCCCGTGGCCTGCCAGCGCGGGTCGCCCTTGTCCGGCGGGAACTGCAGGATCTCGAGCGCGTGGCCGTCGGGGTCCCGGAAGTAGAAGGCCCGGATGCCCGCGGCCGCCGGGATGGTCGGTGGGAGGAGCTGCGGCCCCGTGGAGGCGGAGCGCACCCGGTACCCGCGCAGGCGCCGGTAGGCCGAGTCCATGTCACTGGTGATGATCGCGACGTGCTGGAACCAGCGGTCGTTGCTGCGTCCGTCTACCGGCAGCGGCCGGCCCGGGTACGAGGCGGCGAGGAACTCGGTGAGCGCCAGCTCCTCGGTGCCGAGGCGCAGCCGCACCAGGCGCAGCCGTACGCCAAAGACCCCGGTCCGGGCCTCCCACTCGGGCCCGACGACCTCGGTATCGGCGACGACCTCGAACTGGAGCACGCCGGTATAGAACGCGAGGGAGCGGTCCATGTCCGCCACGGTCATCCCCACGCGGAGCACCGCCTGGACCGGCTGCAGGGTGTCGAGCCCCACCCCGGGGCCGTTCCACGGCCTGGCCTGGGCCGCCGCGGCGCCGGTCGGCGCCAGCGCGCACAGGACATAGAGTAGGTGACTGAGTGGCAGGGCCAGGTGATACAGCCGGCTCGCGAAGCGCAGCAGTCGCGTCATGCGAGGCGCTCCAGCAGGTGGTCCCCGACCCGCAACGCATTGGCCATGATGGTGAGCGCTGGATTCACGGCCGCGCTCGAGGGGAAGAAGCTCCCATCGACCACGTACAGGTTGTCGACCTCGTGCGCGCGGCAGTGGATGTCCAGCGCCGAGGTCGCGGGGTCGGTGCCGAACCGGATGGTGCCGTTCTGGTGCGCCACCCCGGCGAGCGGGATCCGCTGGCCCACGAACAGCTGGCGCGGCACGATGTGGCTCATCCCCACGTCCCGCATCAGCTGCCGCAGGCGGGTGGTGAGCCGCTCATGCGCCTCGAGGTTGTTGGGCTTGTACCGCAGCACGATCCGGCCGTTGCGGTCCAGCTCCACGCGGTTCTCCGGATCGGGGAGGTCCTCCGAGGTCAGCCAGAAGTCGAGCGAGTGCCGCGCCATCAGGTCCAGGGTCATCCCCGGGACGATCGGAGGTGCCCCCGCGGCGAGGGTATCGGCGTCCAGCTTGCCGACGAACGAGATGTGTCCCATCGGGTACTGCCACTCCGGGCTGCCGAAGTAGAAGTCGTTCAGCGCCAGGGTCTTCTGGAAGACGGTCGGGTTCGGCGTGGTCGAGATCGCCATCAGGACGGCATTCACGTGTCCCATGTAGTGCCGTCCCACGACGCCCGACCCATTGGCCAGCCCCTGGGGGTGGCGGTCCCCGGCGGAGCGCAGCAGGAGGGCGGCCGAGTTGATGGCGCCACAGGCGACCACCACGATGCCGGCGGAGTAGGTCTCGGGGATACCGTCGCGCTCCACATGCACCCGGGTCACCTCCCGGCCGGAGGGCCCGGTTTCGAGGCGCAGGACTTTGGCGCCGGTACGGAGCGTAAGATTGGGATGGGCGGCGAGCGCCGGATCCACGCAGGTGA
Organism: Gemmatimonadota bacterium; assembly: GCA_033763675.1. Taxonomy (GTDB): domain Bacteria; phylum Gemmatimonadota; class Gemmatimonadetes; order Gemmatimonadales; family GWC2-71-9; genus JADJOM01. Next base: position 9,337 of record JANRJZ010000126.1, on the reverse strand, counting down.
CCTGGGCGTCGGACTTCGCGTTGACCAGGCAGGGGTGGCCATCGCACGTGGCACAACGGATGCACGGGCTGCGGCGCCGGTCGGATTCGTCCAAGTGAACGCCGAGCGGGACATGGAAGGGCTTGAGGCCACGCCGCTCCAGGTCGTCATGCAACTGCTGGATCCGGGGCTCATGGCTGACCGCCGGATGCCGGTACGGCGCCGAGCTCCAGGGCTCGGTCGGATCAACGCCGCGCTCGCCGTGGACCCGATAGAGGTGCTCGGCCTGGGTGTAGTACGGTTCGAAGGCATCGTATCCCACCGGCCAGGCCGGCGAGATCCCGCCGTGGTGACGCAGTTCCCCGAAGTCCTCCCGCCGGAGGCGGAAGAGCGCCGCGCCATAGAACTTGGTGTTCCCGCCCACCCAGTAGTTGGTATGTGGATGCAGCGGCTTCCCCGCCCCATCCAGCCACTGTTCGCGGGTGTTGTAGCGCCCCTCGGCGTTGACGGCGCGGGTATTCCAGTTGGCCGGCTCGCGCGGGACGTAGTCGCCCCGCTCGAGCAGGAGGATGCGTCGGCCGCTCGGCGCCAGCTTCCAGGCCAGGGTGCCGCCGCCCGCTCCGGACCCGATGATGATGACGTCGAAATGCTCCATGGTTACCGCCCCTCCGGCGTGCGCCAGCCGAGGGCCTGGGGCCGCGCCGCGGGGCGCGGCTCGAGCCCGCCCTCCCGCCGGACGATCCAGCGTTCCCAGTCGCCTCCGCGGCGCAGGTACACGGTGTGGCCGGCCAGGGCCGGGTGATCCAGCAGCGTATCGGGTGACGTCGTCAGCATGGGTGGCTCCTCTCTGGCCATGAGAACGCCGCCCGGGCGCGGAGGTTCCCGCGAGCGAAATGCCAGCGGCGCCGCCGTCCGGAGGACGGCGGCGCCGGGGGCTGGGCCAGCTGCACTCAGCGAGTGGCGGTCTCGGGCCGCCCGAAGGGGACGTGGCCGGTGACGCCCAGCCGGATCCGGTAGAGTCCGGTAGATGCCGTGATGTACAGGGTCCGGTAGTCCGAGTCGCCCCAGGCCATGTTCGCCACATGCTCCGGCGGAGTGATGGTGCCGAGGTGCCGTCCCGCGGGACTCAGGACGTAGATCCCGCTCGGACCGGCGGCGTACACGTTCCCGTCGCGATCCACCTTGACGCCGTCCCAGCAGTCGTCGCCCGGCTCGGAACGGGTGATGTCGAAGAACACCCGGCCGTTCTGCACCGTGCCATCAGGACGGACGTCGTAGGCCATGATGACCTTGTGGGCCGGATCCCAGTTGCTGACGTACAGTGTCTTCTCGTCCGGCGACAGCGCGATGCCGTTGGGACCGCGGAGGTCGGACGCCACGAGGGAAAGCACCCCGTCGCGGAGCAGGTAGACCCCACTGCCCGGCTGCTCCCGGGCCGGATCGTCGAACACCCGGGGCAGGCCGAAGGGGGGATCGGTCAGGTACAGCCGGCCGTCAGAGGCATAAACCAGGTCGTTGGGGCTGTTGAGCCGCCCGCCCCGGTAGCGATCCGCGAGCACGGTGACGGCGCCGGTCCGCTCGACCCGGATCACCCGGCGGTTGCCGTGCTGGTCGATGGTCACTCGTCCCTCGCGGTCGAGGGCCAGGCCATTGGAGCCGGGCTGGCGGTAGCGGCCGATGTCCGCGCCGGCGTAGCCGCTCTTGGTCCGGTAGATCGAGACTTCACCGTCCCGGGTCCAGCGATAGATCGTGTTGGCGTTGGGATCGCTGAACAGCAGGTACCCGCCCTCCGGCACCCAGACCGGACCCTCGGTGAAGATGAAGCCACCGGCGAGGTGCTCGACCTTTGCGCCGGCCGGGACGATCCGGTCCAGCTCGGGGGCGAGCCGGGTCACGGTGCCCGTCGTGGCATGCGCCACCTCCGCCTGGTCCGGCCGGTGGAAGTCGAGCGTCGCGGACCGCACCCAGATGAAGTTGGCCGGCGGGCTGGAGAGCGGCCCGTTGGCGACCAGGACGGCAAGATCAAACCGTTGTCCGGGCCGCGCATCGCGGGTGAGCACCACGCGATTCGGGGCATTGAACCCGCGGATCACCGCGCCCCCGACCTGCCCCAGCACGGCCGGCTGCACGCCGTTGACCCACACCTCGGCGTAGTCATCGGCCACCAGCTCGAGGACCACGGTCATGCCGGTGGGATCGAGCCCGCCGACCCGGCCGGGGATCGTCACCGGGAGCCGGTACCAGACGAACGACACCCGGCCATGGCCCCGGCGGGCCTCGAGACTCTCGGCCGGGACCGTCTCCCAGGCGGAATCGTCGAAGCCCGGCTGCCCGGCACGGGGCTCGAGATCGAGGGTACGGATGGGGGCCCCGGAGGCGCGCAGGTCGGCGCCAGGCGCCCGATGATCGACTTCCACGAGGCGGGCGACCCGCACCCGCCAGGCCCCACCGACCAGCTCCACGCCGGCGGCGGTGCGCAGATCGATGATCGCGGACGGGAGCCCGGTGGGGGCATCGGGCGTCACCTGGGCCGCGAGCGGCGAGCCCAGGGCCGCGAGCGCCGCAAGAAACACGGAAGCACGGAGCGCTGTCATGGGGCGCCTCACTTGACCTTGACCACGTAGTAGGTGAAGGGTCCGCGGACTTCGCGGAACCAGTGCGGGGTCCCGTTCGGGACGGTGATCACGTCGCCCCGGACCAGCCGGCGGGTCACGCCGCCGATGATCGAGTCCCCGCGGACTTCATTGGCTTCGAGGGTACGGGGGTTGGCGAGGGTGCCGCCGGTCACGAAGGTGGCGGAACCGTCCTGGACGTAGATCACGTCGGTGTCGAGGGCATGCACCTCCGCCTGCCCGCCGCGCTCCCGCCGGCTGGCGTGGATCATGTAGTTGCGCCCCACCCCATCCACCAGGACGCCGCCCTTGGCGAAAGCCTGGCTTACCTCATCCCGCGTGAAGTAGTGCACCTCCGGCGCGGACGTCTTCGCGGCGCGCTCCTGGCCGATCACCGCGGCCGCGCCCGCGAGGGCCACCTCCTCATCCTCGGCCGCGCTGGCGGCGCCGCTCACCCCCACGCCGCCGACGATCTGCCCGTCCACCAGGATCGGAACGCCGCCGATGAGGGGGGTGAAATCCGCGAGGGCGATCATCGGGGTGCGGCCGCTGCGGATCAGCTCCTCGAAGAACCGGGTCGGCTTGCGGAACATGACGGCGGTCCGGGCCTTCCCGATGGACACCTGGGCGCCCGCGGCGAAGGTGCCGTCGAGTCGTTCGAGGGCCATGAGGTTGCCGCCTTCGTCCACGACGGCGATGACGCCGGTGCCGGCGCGGGTCCGGGCGAAGGCGGTGGCGGCGGCGAGCACGTTGCGCGCGCCTTCAAGGGTGAGCGTCGGCCGGGTGGTGATCTGGGCCGCCGCGGGCGCGCCCAGGGTGGCGAGCGCCAGGCCGGCGGCGAGCAGGATGCGCGGGTTCATGATCGGGTCCGTTCCTGGGAATGCGACGGCCGCCGACCGGGAGATCCGATCGGCGGCCTTCGACGCGGGTTACTTGACGACGGTGGTGAAGCTGCTCTCGCCGAGCAGCGCCTCGGCCCAGGCGCACCAGATCTGCACCTTGGCCACATCCTTCACGTACGCCGGGAGGACGATCTCCTGGTTGTACTTGTCGCCCTTGATCACCAGCCGCTGCAGCAGGTAGGTGTTGCCCTTCGAGTCGACGACCTGCCAGTGCGGCGCCGGGGTGTCCGGCACCTTGAAGTCGGCCGAGAGCTTGAGCGTGATCTTGCCGGCATCCACCGTCGCGGTGACGTTGCCGGTGTTCGCCTTGGCGCCGGCGAACGGCGTGCTGGTGAAGGTCTTGATGGGCGCTGCCGCCGCGGTGGTCACGGTCACGAGCGCGAGAAGAACGGTGAAAGCCTTGAGGATCCCCCGCATGCCAGCCTCCAGAAGTGATGTCCGGCGCCGCGCCCCGTGCGCGGTGCTCGGCGTGACAATGCCTGGAGGCGCGGGGGAGTTCCCGGGTCAGTGACTGCCCGCGCCGCAGAAGATGCAGCGGTAGCGGGGGTCATGGTCCAGCTTGGCGCAGAAGGCGGCGCGCCGGGCCGCGAGGCGGGTGAAGCACCAGGCCGCGACCGCCATTCCGGTGATCGGCGCCACGAAGTAGGGCCAGAGCGGCTCCCTCCCCGGGGACCAGGCGGCGGAAGCGATGGTCCGCGCGGGATTGATGCTCATCCCCGACACCGGGGCTTCAAACGTGATGAACAGCGCCACCAGCAGCCCGGCGACCACGCCGGTATACCGCGCCCACCGGGCGCTGCTCGAGATCCACAACACCAGGAACAGCAGCGTGAACGACAGCGCCAGCTCCGCCGCGAGGGCCGCGCCGAGCCCCCAGGGCCCGGGCACCGTCACCACGTAATTCACGGCCGGGTCGGCCACCCGCTGCCCGAGGAGGAGGAGCGCCACCGCCACTCCGGCGAGGCCGCCGGCCAGCTGGGCCACGATATACCCCGGGACATCGGCCCCCCGAACCTTGCCCAGCCGCCAGAAGGCGAGGGTGACGGCGGGATTGAGGTGAGCGCCGGAGCGGCGGCCCCAGGGGGAGTAGATGTTGAGCACTGCGGTGAGGCCCATCGCCAGCCCCATCAGGGCCCCCCGCCAGAAGGGCGGCACTGGCCACCCGGAGGCCGGGGACGCCGGGTGGTAGAGGAGCACCGCGAAGCCGCACGCCGAGAGCATGAACAGGCCCAGGCCGAACGCTTCCGCCGCGTACTCGGTCAGGTGGTGTCGCGCCCGCGGGCTCGGGGTGCCGGTGCTCATGCCATCGCCCGGGTGCGGCGCCGGGTCACCGGCGGTGCGGCGGGGTCCGCCAGCACCTGGCACTCGAGCCGGAGCGCCTCCCCCACCGACCAGGCCTGGAAGGGGCAGCCGCGGGGCAGGTGCGGCGCGTCGGCATCGGCGATCTCGGGCAGCTGGCCGGAGTCCGGCAGCTGGCCCAGCGAGAGCAGCGGCTCCAGGAAGCGGGCCCGGGCCTCACGCCGCGCCGTGGCGCTGTTCCCCCGGACCCGGACCCAGGCCTCAATGAACGGCCCGGCGAGCCAGGGCCAGACCGTCCCCTGGTGGTAGGCGCCATCCCGCTCCACCGGGCCCCCCTCGTAGCGCCCCACATAGCCCGGCTCATCCGGCGCGAGGCTGCGGGGCCCCGCCGGCGTCCACAGCCGCCGCTCGAAGGCGTCCACGACGCTGCGCGCCGCCGCGCCCTCGAGCAGGGCAAATGGCAGCCCGCCCACGGCGAAGATCTGGTTGGGCCGGAACCGCTGATCCACGGTCCCCGGGGCGTGGTCCACATCGACGACGTCCCAGAGCCAGCCTCCGGTCTCGTTCCAGAATCGCTCGTGAAAGCTGGTGATCGCGCGGAGGTGTATCGCGGCCCAGTGGGCACACCGGAGCCCGCCGATGCGCAACGCGTTGAGCCAGAGCGCCTGGATCTCCACCGGCTTGCCGATGCGTGGGGTGACGACCCACTCGCCCACCCGGGCGTCCATCCAGGTGAGCTGGACGCCCGGCTGGCCCGCACGAAGCAGCCCGTCATCATCCATCCCGATGCCGAACCGGGTGCCGGCGCTGTAGCCTCGCAGGATCGCGTCCACCGCCGCATGCAGGCGCTGCTGGGCCTCGAGCGGTACGGGGTGTCCGCTCCCCGCGCAGGCCTCGAGGTACTCGTGCACGGCGATCACATACCAGAGTGACGCATCCACCGCGTTGAACTCCGGGGCGTCCCCGGCCTCCACGAAGCGGTTGGGCAGCATTCCCTCGGAGACAGCCCCGGCCCACTCCTGCAGGATCAGCCCCGCGTCCTGGAGGCGGCCGGCGGCCAGGCAGAGGCCGCGAAGCGCGATGAACGTGTCCCGGCCCCAATCGGTGAACCAGGGATATCCCGCAATGATGGTCTTGCCGGCCCCGCGGCGCACCAGATACTGGTCCGCCGCCCGGTGCAGCGCGGTGGGAAAGGCCGCCCGGCGCCGGAGCTCGGCCTGGGCCAGCCGGTCCACGACCTCCCGGGCGCTCCCCGCACCGATGTCCCGGCCCCCTTCGGCCAGCCCCTCGGCCTGCAGCACCCAGCACGCCGCCCCCTCCGTCACCGCGAAGTGGAATTCCCCGGGGGACCAGAGATCCTCGACATGGTCAAATCCACGGGCGCGTTCTTCCTCGAGCAGGAAGTTGCGGTACCAGTCGGGACGGTGCTCGTAGCGTCCATTGGCCAGGCTCCGGATGGCGGGGAGCGCGGGATCGGGGCGCCAGCGGTGGCGGTCGCCCCATCCCTCGACCTGCTCCTCGAGGCCGGGGCGGACACGCCGGAGCGCATGGCTGTCCCGCAGGGCCAGCAGCGGGCGCACCCGCAGGTTCGTCCCCTCGGGGAGGCCGCGGGCGGTCCAGCGCAGCACCACCGCGGACTGCTCGTGCGGCAGGAACAGCTCGTGGGTGACGGAGCCTCCCCCCGGAAGCTCCCAGGTCCAGGTCGGCCAGGGGAGCGCCTCGAAGGCCGCCAGCCGCTCCCGACCATCCGGATGCCAGGTGTCGGGAGCATAGCGGTGGGTGGTGAGGGCCACGGGGCCGGTCGGCAGGTCGAGCGTCGCCTCGACTGCCGCCACGAGCACGGCCCGCGCCGAGGGGGGCCGAATGGCGGGCACGAGGAGCCCATGGTACCGCCGGCTGCGCCAGCCGCCGACCAGTCCGCTGGTGAAACCACCCAGGCCATCCGTCTCCAGCCATTCCGCCGCGAGGGGGGGGAGTCGGGTCGCGGTCACGGCGTCGGTGCTCCACTGAGAAGGTTGCGGGCGGCGCGCTGGTGCTGCCGGGTGGTGATATCCAGCATCTTGCCGCTCAGGTGACAACGCCGGGGCTGCAGCAGCTTGGCCACCAATCCCGTCCAGCCGGTCTGGTGCGACGCCCCCACGCCTCGCCCGTTGTCGCCGTGGAAGTACTCATGGAAGGGAACCAGGTCGCGGAAGTGCGGGTCCTCCTGGAACAGCCGCTCGCCGCCGAAGACCGGGCGGGTCCCGTCGGGACCCCGGAGGAAGATCCGGCACAACCGGAGGGAGATCTCATCGGCCACTTCGCTCAGGGTCAGGCGCCGCCCGGAGCCCGTCGGGCATTCCACCGTGAGGCTGTCGCTGTAGTAGTGGTGGAAGCGCTGCAGCGACTCCACCAGCAGGTAGTTCACCGGGAACCAGATCGGCCCGCGCCAGTTGGAGTTCCCGCCGAACAGGCCGGAATCCGACTCCGCCGGCTGGTAGCGCACCGTGTGGGCGTGCCCCATGACGTCGAAGACGTAGGGTTCCGCCTCGTGCTTCCGGGACAGGGCGCGGATGCCGAACGGCGAGAGGAACTCTCCTTCGTCCAGCATCCGCTGCAGCAGGGCCTGCATCCGGTGGCCGCGGAGCAGCGACAAGAGCCGGCGTTCCCCCTGCCCCGGCTGCTCCCAGCGGGAAACCAGCGCCGCGAGTTCGGGGCGGTACTCCAGGTACCACTTGAGGCGCGCCGCGAACTCGGGGAGGCGATCCAGCATCTCCTGGTCGATCACCTCGACGGCGAACAGCGGGATCAGGCCGACCATCGAGCGGACCTTGAGGGGCGTGGTGTGGCCGTCCGGGGTGCTCAGCACGTCGTAGAAGAACTGGTCCTGCTCATCCCACAGCCCGACCCCGTCGCCACCCAGGTCCGTCATGGCGTGGGCAATGTGCAGGAAGTGCTCGAAGAACTTGGTGGCCACGTCCTCGTACACCTTGTTGTGCAGCGCGAGCTCCAGCGCGATCCGCATCAGGTTCAGGCTGTACATCGCCATCCAGGCCGTGCCGTCGGCCTGGTTGATGTGCCCCCCGGTGGGCAACGGCGCGCTCCGGTCGAAGACGCCGATGTTATCGAGGCCCAGGAAGCCGCCCTGGAAGACGTTCCGCCCGTTGGCGTCCTTGCGGTTGACCCACCAGGTGAAGTTGAGCATCAGCTTGTGGAACACCCGCTCGAGCAACGCGTGGTCCCCCGCATCACCCCGCCGCCGGCTATCGATCTGTAACACCCGCCACGCCGCCCTGGCGTGGACCGGCGGGTTCACGTCGCCGAAGGCCCATTCATAGGCCGGCAGCTGGCCGTTGGGGTGCATGTACCATTCGCGGGTGAGCAGAACCAGCTGCCCCTTCGCGAACTCGGGATCCACGAGCGCCAGCGGGATGCAATGGAACGCCAGGTCCCACGCCGCATACCAGGGGTACTCCCAGGTATCGGGCATGGAAAGGATGTCGGCGTTGTTGAGGTGGGCCCACTCGTGGTTCCGGCCCTTGCGGCGCTCCGCCGGCGGCGGCGGCTGAGCCGGGTCCCCCGCCAGCCAGGCGGGGACATCAAAGTGGAAGAACTGCTTGCTCCAGAGCATGCCGGCGAAGGCCTGGCGCTGGACCAAGCGAGCATCGGGGTCGGCGAGGTCCTGCTGCAACGCGCCGTAGAAGGCATCGGCCTCCTGCTGCCGGGTGGCCATGACGGCGTCGAATCCCGCGAACGGATCGGCGGACGGTGTGCGCTGGAGGCGGACCCGCACCACCTCCTCGGCGCCGGGGGCCAGGATGAGCCGCCGAACCGCCGCCGCCTTGGTGCCCACGCGGGCGGGGTTCACCGCCGCGGTGTTGCCGGCGACCAGGGCGTCATGGAAGGCGTCCTTGTAGTAGCCCCCACCGGGCACCTGGTGCAGCCGCGGGAGGTTGGTCTCATTCTCGGTGAACCAGGTGTCCGGTGCGCCCTCCACCGTCCAGGTCAGTTCACCGAGCGCCGGATGGGCGCAGGCGACGCGGCCGGGACCGGCCTCCGCGAGCCGGGGGCGCGGGGCCCGGGAGTCCCAGGACCAGGTGTTGCGGAACCAGACCTGCGGCAGGAGGTGCACGGTGGCAGGGTCCGGGCCACGGTTGATGACCCGGATACGGCAGAGAATATCCTCGGGCCCCGCCTTGGCATACTCGATGACGACATCGAAGGACCGGTGCTCGGCGAACACCCCGGTGTCGACCAGTTCATACTCCGGCGCCCCGATGCCGCGCCGGCGGTTCTCCCCCACCAGGTCGGCGTAGGGGAAGGCCGCCTGCGGGTACTTGTACTGCATCCGGTTCCAGGCGTGACTCGGCACGGCGTCGAGGTAGTGGTAGTACTCCTTCACGTCCTCCCCGTGGTTGCCCTCGCTGTTGGTCAGCCCGAAGAGCCGTTCCTTGAGGATGGCATCCTTGCCGTTCCACAGGGCGAGGGCGAAGCACAGGCGCTGCTTGTCGTCGGAGATGCCGGCGATGCCGTCCTCGCCCCAGCGGTAGGCCCGGGACCGGGCAT
>JANRJZ010000125.1:0-21840 GCA_033763675.1 Gemmatimonadota bacterium | reverse complement strand
GGGTCTCGCCGGTGGTGAACACCACCGCGGACGGTTCCCTGTACCTGACGGTGCGGGACCTGGCCCGGTGGGACGCGGCGCTGTACGGCACCACCCTGCTCTCCAGGGAAAGCCTGGCCGCGATCCGGACGCCGGTGCGCCTGGCCGATGGCAGCACCCACCCCTATGGCTTCGGCTGGCGGGTGGGGACGGCCAATGGCCACGCGATCATGGCGCATGGCGGCTCGTGGCAGGGATTCCAGACCGCGATCGTGCGCTACCCCGATGACCGGTTCACGGTCGCGGTGCTGGCCAACCTGGCCGGCGCCGAACCGGGGACAATCGCCCAGGGGATCGCGGCGCTGTGGGATCCGGCGCTGGTGGCGATGGCGGAGCAGTAGGGGCGGTAGGGCGGTAGGGCGGTAGGGCGGTAGGGCGGTAGGGCGGTAGGGCGGAATGAACAAAGGGCGGGCCCCCAGCGGGAGCCCACCCTTTGCCGTCGTGCCGTCGTGCCGTCGTGCCGTCTTGCCGTCCTGCCGTCCTGCCGTCCTGCCGTCCTGCTAGTACCCCGGATTCTGGGTCACGTTGGGCGCCACATCGATCTCCGCCTGCGGGATCGGGAACAGCACCCGGTTGGCCGGAATACCGAGGACCGCGACGGCCCGGCCGCTCCGCGCGAGGTCGGGGAAGCGGTCCCCTTCGGCGAAGAACTCGAGCTGCCGCTGGACGTCGATGCGGTCGAGAATCTCCTGCTGGGTGTTGATGTCCACCCCGACGGTGTCGGTATCCAGGCCGGCCCGCGCCAGGATCTGGTTGTAGTTGGACACCGCGCTGTCGAGCTGGCCCGCCTGCGCAAACGCCTCCGCCTTGATCAGCACGACTTCCGCGAACCGGATGACGTGGAAGTCCTCCGCGCCGTTGGCCGTGGGAAACTTGCTGCCGTAGGAGCCGCCGCCCTGGGTGGCCTCGATGTAGCCGTTGCCATTGGGATCGGGCTGGATGTTCCAGGCCAGCCGGGCGTCGGTGGAGAGGGTGTCATAGGCGTCGATCACCGCCTGCGTGGGCCCGATCTCGAAGCGGCCGGCATCCCCGGAGAGCTGGTCGGAGAGCCAGTAGTGGCCGTGCAGGTTGGCCTGCGTCAGGGTGAACGTCAGCTTGAAGATGTCCTCCGGGGTATCCACCGCATCGCTGCTCCAGAGGTCGGAGTAGCTTGGCGCCAGGGTGTAGCCCAGCCCCTCCACTTCCTGCGCCTTGGCGAGCGCCAGCGCGAAGTTGCCCTGGTACAGCTGCACCCGGGCGGTCAGCGCCTTGGCGGCGCCGAGGGTGGCGTGGTTGTCCGGGTCCGTGCTGTTGGTCATCAGCGCCTCGGCCTGGGCCAGGTCGGCGAGGATCTGGGTGTACACCTCCGCCGCGGTGGCCCGGGTGATGTCGTTCGCCTGGTCCGGATCGCTGAGCGGTTCCAGCCGCAGCGGGACACCCGCGTAGTACTTCACCAGGTTGTGGTAGTGCAGCGCCCGGAGGAAGTACGCCTCGCCCATGATCTGCTCCTGCTCCCCCGGGGCGAAGCCGGTGACGTTGGGCACCTTGGCGATGATGGTATTGACCCGCTTGATCCCCTCGTAGATGGCGTTCCACATGCCGGTGACGTCGGAGTTGTTGGCGAAGAAGTCGTTCTGGTCCGCCTCCTGGTAGGAGGTGAACGTCCCGACGTGCTTGGCGTTGTCGGCGTAGAGATCGCCGAAGTGGGTCAGGGTGCCGCCGTAGTAGTACCCGCTCTGCAGCGCGTTGTACGCACCGGCCAGCGCCGCCCGTGCGCCCGCGGGGTTCTGGATGGTCTTGTCGTCCGTGAGCTCGTCCGGCGGACTGGTATCGAGCAGGTTGCAGGCGCCGAGCGACAGGGTCGCGGCCAGCACCAGGAGGGTGCGCGAGAACATGCGGGCGCCTTTCGGAAGCTGGAAGGTCATGGTCGGCATGGTTACCACCCCGCCTGCAGGCCGAACGACCAGGTGCGCGCCACCGGATAGGCATAGAAGTCCGTGGCGACGGAGGCGCTCGAGGTGGAGCCGTTGCTGTTCACTTCGGGGTTGAATCCCGAGTAGTCGGTGGAGGTGAAGACGTTCTGCCCCCGCACGTAGACCCGGGCGTTGGCCAGGCCGAGCGAGCCGGCGACGTGCTCCGGGAGCTGGTAGCCCAGCGTCAGGTCCTGCAGCCGGATGTAGGAAGCGTCTTCGATCCAGCGGTCCGACTCGAACCGGGCATTGGAGAGGTCGTCGAAGCTGGCACGGGGCTGGTTGGTCCGATCGCCCGGGTTCTGCCAGCGGGTGAGGACTTCACGGAACTTGTTGTCGTAGTTGTAGCCGCCATCGTCCGCGAACTGCCGCATGGCGTTGAACACCTTGTTGCCCTGGCTGAACTGGAAGAAGCCGGTCAGGTCGAATCGCTTCCAGGTGAAGGTCGTGGTGAGGCCGCCGGTGTAATCCGGCCAGGGGCTGCCCACGAAGGTCTTGTCCTCGGTGGTGATGAAGCCGTCGTTGTTCCGGTCCTCGTACTGGGCGTCTCCGGTGGCGGGGTCCACGCCCAGGAACTTGTAGGCATGGAACTCGCCCAGCTCGTGGCCGACCGCGACGCGGTTGAAGTCGTAGTACCCGGTGGAGAACGGCTGGTTACCGTAGAGCTCGGTCACCTTGTTCCGGTTGAACGAGAGGTTGAGCGTGGTGACCGCCCGGAAGCCGTCGGCCCGGGAGGGCTGGACCGGCACCAGCGTCAGCAGCAGCTCCACGCCCTTGTTGGTGATGCCGCCGATGTTGTCGGTGAAGAACGTGAAGCCGGTGCTGCCCGGCACCGGGCGGCTCAGCAGCAGGTCGGTCGTCTTCTTGTGGTACCAGTCAAAGGAGAGCCCGGCCCGCCCGTCCCACAGCTCCAGGTCGAAGCCGAGGTCCACCTGGGTGGTCTTCTCCCAGCTGAGCTCGGGGTTGCCCAGGCGGCACGGATAGTAGCCGGCCTCGTCGCCGTAGTTGGAGGTGCAGAACGTGCTCTGGTAGGGATAGTTGCCGATCGCCTGGTTGCCGGTGCGGCCCAGGCTGGTGCGGAACTTGAGCTGGCTGATGGTCTTGTTGTCCGCCAGGAACCCCTCGCGGCTGGCCACCCAGGCGAGCGACGCCCCGGGGAAGAAGCCGTAGCGGTTCCGGGGGCCGAACACCGAGGCGCCATCCCGGCGGAAGGACAGGCCGAACAGGTACTTCTCGTCCAGGGTGTAGTTGGCCCGCCCGAAGAGCGACACCAGGCCGTTCTCCGCATAGGTGCCCGAGAACACCGTGACATTGGTCGTGTTGTTCACCTGGTCGAGCTTGGCGTCGGTGAGAATCTCGCCGGTGATGAAGTTGTTGTCGGACCGGCTCTGCTCCAGGCTGGTGCCGGCCGTCAGGGCCAGCTGGTGCCGCTCCCCGAAGCTGCGGTCGTAGTTGGCGAAGGCATCGAAGACGTAGCGCTGGGCGTTGGAGTAGCCGCGCTTGGCCACGCCGCCAAGACGGGACCCGGAGGTGTTGGGCACCAGCGGCGACTGGTACTGCTCCTCCGTCAGGTTGTACTGGTCCACCCCCACCCGGCCGGTGACCTGGATCCCGTTGCCGAAGTTGTACCGGGCCTCCACGTTCGCCAGGGTGGTATTGGTCCGCGCCGTAGTGGTGTTCTCCTTGGCCAGGTGCACCGCGTTCGGGTAGGTGAGCGGCACGCTGCTCGGGGTAAAGCTCCCGTCCGGCTGCCGCACCGGCACGTAGGGCTCGGCGGCTATGGCGTTGCCCACGATCCCCTCGAGGTTGTCGTCTGCCTCGATCCGGTCGTTGAGCTCCCCGGAGATGCCCAGCCCGGCGGACATGAAGAGCCGCGGCGTGGCCTGGAAGTCGAGGTTCACCCGGCCGCCGATCCGGCGGTAGCCGGAGGCCAGCACGATTCCCTCCTGGTCGAACCAGGAGCCGGAGACCCGGTACCGGATCCGCTCGGTGCCGCCCGAGGCCGCCAGCTCCATGCTGGTGATCGGGGCGGTCCGGGTCACGGCGTCCTGCCAGTCGGTATCGATGCCGGACGTGGGGAACCAGTCATCCGGGTCGTAGCCGTCGTTCGCGGCCGCCTCCCGCATGTACTCCAGGTACTCCGGCCCGTTGAGCAGGTTGAGCTTCTTGGAGATGGACTGGGTGCCCACGTAGCTGTTGAAGCTGACCGTCCCCTTCCCCTCCTGGCCCCGCTTCGTGGTGATCAGCACCACCCCGTTGGATCCGCGGGAGCCATAGATCGAGGCTGCCGCCGCGTCCTTGAGGACGTCGATGGAAGCGATGTCCTCCGGGCTCAGCCCGGTGACCGCCCGGATGCCCTGGCCACCCAGACCCAGCTGGGAGAAGTCCTCCGACAGCATCGGCACACCGTCCACGACGTACAGCGGCTGGTTGCTGGCATCAATGGAGGCCGAGCCCCGCACCCGGACGCTGATGGCGTTCCCGGGGTTGCCGGCATTCTGGATGACCTGCACCCCGGGGGCACGCCCCTGCAGCGCGGCATCCGCGCTGGCGTTGGCCTGGCCGCTGATGTCCTCGGCGCTCACGGTGCTGACCGCGGTGGAGAGGTTGTCGCGCTGCACGGTCCCATACCCGATCGCCACCAGCTCCTCCAGCTCGATGGGCCGGAGGGAGAGCGCGAAGTCGAGGGTCACTTCATCGCCGGCCGCGAGGGCCACGCGCTTCACGCCAGGCGCGTACCCGATCATCTGCACCCGCACCGCGATGGTGCCGGGCGCCACGTCGCTCAGGGCATACTCGCCGTTGGCCCCGGTGGTGGCCCGCTTGCTGGTGCCGATGACCGACACGATGGCGCCCTCGAGCGGGCGCTGATCGGTGGAGTCCGTCACCGTGCCGCGGATGGACTGCGCCGTCGCCGGTGCCCACCCGAGCACGGCGAACAGCAGGCCACCCAGCAGGGCGTGTGTCCAACGTCTCCAGGACTGCATACCAAGCACCTCCATGAGGGAATCAGGGACTCCTGGATCCTGCGGTTGCCGGCGCGGGAGGGAGGGTAGCCCGGCCCGTGACGGGGTCATAGCGGCTGCCCGGGGGCAGCAGGTGCAGCCTGAGATCGGTGGCGCCGAGCGGGCCCGCAGGCGCGGCCCGCCCCGCCCGCCGTGCGTCGTATACCACCACCGCGCCCCGCCCCAGGACCCGCCAGCGGCCATCGGGGCCGACCTCGAGCGCCGTGCCTTCGTCGATGCCCGCCCCGAGGAGCGTGGGCCGCTCGAGAATGACCGCCAGCAGCCGGTTGTGACGTTCCCGGCGGACGAAATGCTGGTCCACGATGGTCCCGGGCAGGAACCCCAGGCCCGGCACCACTTCGATGACACCCGGGGCAATTTCGGGGAACTCGTCCCCGTAGTAGCCGAGGCTGTCGGGGCGCCGCTGGTTGCCGGTGAGCATGGAATCGCCCATGATCGCCGCGCCGGCGGAGGTCCCGCCCACCACCGCGCCCTCCCGGTACCGCCGCCACATGGCTCGCAGCACCGGCGTGTCCTGGAGCGCGCGGGCCAGCGGCACCTGATCGCCGCCGGTGAACCAGATCCCGGTGACACCCGCAAGGTGCGCGACGGAGCCGCTGTCCTCCGCTTCCGCGCGGCTCAGGTTGAGCACCACCGCCTCGGCCCCGAACTCCCGGAGCTGGACCGCCTTCTCCTCGCCGGTTGCCTCCGGCTCCGAGCTCGCCATCGGCACCACCGCGATCCGGGCCCGACCCGGCCCGCCCGCCAGCTCCACGAACCGGGTGACCAGCGCGTCCGGCTGGCTCCCGCCGCCCACGATCAGCAGGTGCCCGCGGGCCTGCGCCTCCAGGGCCGGGGCCAGCAGCAGGGCGCCGACCGCGAGGAGCCTGAAGCCGGCGGCCCGGAGCCTCACCCCCGGCCCGCGGCGACCGCCGGCCGCGTCGCGCCGTTCGCGCCGAGCTGGGCCGAGATCCGCCGGGCCGATTCCTGCAGGGCGCGGAGCAGCACCGCGCGCCGGTCCCGCGTGAGCCGGCTCGATTGTCCGCCGATGCAGAGGGCCGCGACGGAGCGCCCCGCGTGATTCTCCACCGGCACGCCGATCGCGACGTACCCCGGCTCCAGCTCCTCGATGGCGGTGGCGTACCCCCGCCGCTGCGCCTGGGTCAGTTCCTCGCCCAGGCGGGTCATGGTCGTGATGGTCCGCGGGGTAAACCGGGCCAGCCGTCCCCGGGTGGCGGAGAGGAACTGTTCCCACCCCTCGGAGCGCTCCCGCCGCGCCGCCGCCAGGAGGACCTTGCCGGTGGCCGCCGCGTGCGCCGGCCAGCGCGCCCCGACGTACTCCCCCCAGCTGCCCGGCCGGCGCCCGCGCACGAAGTCGAGCACCAGGATCTCCGTCCCGGCCAGCATCTCGAGCGTGGTGGTCTCGCCGGTCATCCAGGCGAGGCGCTCCAGTTCCGGCCGGGCGCTGGCCTGGAAGTCGATGGAGCGCTGAGCCAGCGCCCCGAGCTCGATGGCGCGTGGCCCCAGCCGATAACTCCCCCCGGGACGGCCCCGCTGCACCATCCCCTCCCGCTCCAGCACGCCAAGCAGGCGGAGGGCGGTGGGCTTGGTGAGCTCGATGGTCCGCGCGAGGTCGGCGAGGGTCCACTCCCGCCGCGCGTCGCTGAAGACCTTGAGGATGGCGAAGGCGCGGGTGACCGACTGGGTTCCGCCGGGCACGGCCCCGCGCGAAACCGTGGAATGCTGTTTCACAATGTGGACTATAGTTCCGCCAATTGGGCGCCGCGTCAAGACCCCGCGACGCGCCACTGGCGCGGCCCGGCGCTCCCTGTCAGCTTGCGCCGTCCATGCGCACCGACTTTGAGTACATCACGCTCGGCCTCGGCGGCCTCGGCAGCGCCGCCGCCTACTGGCTCGCCCGCGTCGCCGGCCGCGACGTGCTCGGTCTGGAACAGTTCGAATTGGGACACGTCCGGGGCGAGTCCCAGGATCACTCCCGCATCATCCGCCTCTCGTATCACACCCCCGGCTACGTCCGGCTGGCCCGGCGCGCCTATGAATCGTGGGCCATGCTGGAGGCGGAGGCGCGCGAGCCGTGCGTGCTCAAGTGCGGCGGGCTCGACGTGGCGCCGCGGGACAGCCGCATCCCGCTCGATCCCTACATCGCCAGCCTCACGGCGGAGCGGGTGCCGTTCGAGCACCTCGATGCGGCGGAGATCATGCGCCGCTTCCCCCAGTTCCGGCTCACCGAGGACTGCCACGGCATCTTCCAGGAGGATGGCGGCATCGCGATGGCCGCGGTGGCCAACGCGGCGCACCAGCGGATGGCCCGCGAGCATGGCGCCACCCTGCGGGACCGCTGCCCGGTCACATCCGTGCGCAGCGTCGGTGGCGAGGTCGAGGTGGTGGCCGGGGACGCCGCGTACCGCTGCCGCCGGCTGGTGGTCGCCGCGGGCCCGTGGAGCAATACCATCCTGGCCCTGCTGGGTCGCACCCTGCCGCTCGAGGTCACCCGGGAACAGGTGACCTACTACGCGACCCCGCACCTCACGGAGTTTGCCCCGGGACGCTTTCCGGTGTGGATCTGGATGGACGATCCCTGCTATTACGGCTTTCCGGTCTTCGGGGAGCGCGCCACCAAGGTGGCACAGGATGCCGGCGGCCACCCGACCACCGCGGAGACGAGGACGTTCGACCCCGACCCGGAAAACAGCGCCCGGGTGCACGCCTTCACCGAGCGCTACCTCCCCCGCGCCCTCGGTCCGGTGCTGCAGGTCAAGACCTGCCTCTACACCCTGACCCCCGACCGGGACTTCGTGCTGGACCTGGTGCCGGGACATGAGCAGATCGCCATTGCCATCGGGGCCGGGCACGCGTTCAAGTTCGCCTCGGTCATCGGCCGGATCCTGAGCGAACTCGCGACGGCGGGGCGCACCCCCTCCGACCTGTCTCCCTTCAGCATCAGCCGGCCCATCCTCGCCGACCCGAACCCGCCCCGCTCATACATGGTCTGAGCCCCGGACCAGCGGGGCGAGAACCGGTCACTGGCACATCTATTCCGAATTGCCGACATTCAATTTCGAGCGCGGCCTCCCCCCCGGGCCCCGTCACACGAGCACGTCATGAATTCCAGTCCCTCGAGGACCACCGACCTCCGGCTCCGCGCCGCCGTGGAATCATCCCCCAGCGGCATCCTCATGGCGGACGCCGAGGGCCAGATCGTGCTCGTGAACCGCGAGATCGAGCGGCTCTTCGGCTATGAGCGCGAGGAGCTGCTGGGGAAGCCGGTCGAGCTGCTGGTGCCGGAGCGGTTCCATGGCGCCCACCCCCGGGACCGCCGGGAGTTCACCGCCAGGCCGAAGGTGCGGGCCATGGGCGCCGGGCGGGAGTTGTTCGGCCGCCGCAAGGACGGCTCCGAGGTGCCGCTCGAAGTGGGCCTCACGCCCGTGATCACCGACGAGGGGATGTTCGTCCTGGCGTCGGTGGTGGATATCAGCGCCCGGGTGGCCGCGGAGCGGAGCCGGCGCGAGCTCGAGGAGCAGCTGCGCCAGTCGCAGAAGCTCGAGGCCCTGGGCACCCTGGCCAGCGGCGTCGCGCATGACTTCCGCAACATCCTCAACGGCATCATCGGCTACGCGGAGCTGATGGCCCAGCCGCTCACCGGCAAGCAGGAGGCAGCCGACCTGGCCCAGCTGCTGAGCTACGCCGAGCGGGGCCGCCAGCTGGTGGACCGGATCCTCACCTTCAGCCGGCAGTCCGACCAGGTCCGGCAGCCGGTGCGCCTGACGCGACAGGTGGAGGAGGTGCTGGGCCTCCTGCGGCCGTCCATTTCCTCCGCCGTGGACATCCGGGTCCAGCTCGACCCGAATGCCCCGCCCGTACTCGCTGATCCCACCGCGGTGCACCAGGTGCTGATGAACCTGTGTACCAATGCGGCCCAGGCGATGCCCTCGGGTGGCCAGCTGACCATCTCGGTGGAGCCGCTCTACGTGCGGGACAGCATGGCCCGGGCCAACCCCGACCTGCGCGAGGGTCCGTACGCCCTGCTCACGGTGCGCGACACCGGGATCGGCATCGACCCCGCGGTGATCGGCCGGGTGTTCGATCCGTTCTTCACGACCAAGCCCGTCGGCACCGGGACCGGACTCGGGCTGGCGATGGTCCACGGCATCCTGAACAGCCACCAGGGGGCGGTGCGCCTCTCCAGCGTGGTGAACGAGGGCACCGAAGTGCGCTGCTTCTTCCCGGCGGTGGAGGCGGTGCTCGCCGAGCCGGTGCAACCGGAAGCTGAGGTGCAGCCGGGAAAGGGGGAACGGATCCTCTTCGTGGACGACGAGGAACCCCTTGCCCGGCTGGGGCAGCGGCGGCTGGAAGGGCTCGGATACCGGGTGACCATCGCCACGAGCTGCGGCCAGGCCCTGGCCATCTTCCGGGCCGATCCGTTCGGCTTCGACCTGGTGGTGACCGACTACACGATGCCGGATCGGTCCGGCGTCGATCTCGCAACCGAACTGGTGCGCCTCCGCCCGGGCATTCCGGTGTTGCTCACCACCGGACATGTAGATGAGTTCCCGGAGCAGGAGCTCCAGACCGCCGGTATCCTCCAGGTGCTGATGAAGCCGGTGCGGCTTGATGACCTGGCGGCAAGCGTCGTCCGGGCGCTGAATCCGCCGGGGTAACTCCGGCTTATCGCGCCGGGCGGCGCGCCGTACATTGCCGTACCCCTCACCACCGAGTTCTCCAACTGCCATCCCTGCCGGGCGCGCGGCGCTCCAGCATCCGCTGGGCCATGATGGTCCTCGCCTGCGTGGCGAGCTTCGTCGCCTATGTCCTGCGCATCAACATGTCGGTGGCAGGTGAGGCCCTCGCCACCGATCTCGCCTTCTCCCGGGTCCAGCTCGGCATCGTGCTGGGCGCCTTCGCCTGGGGGTATGCCGTCTTCCAGTTCCCGGGGGGTCTCCTCGGTGACCGGTATGGTGCGCGCCGGGCCCTGACCGTGCTGGTGGTGGGCTGGGGGGTGTGCAATCTCCTCCCGGGACTCCTGCCCGGCGCTGGCGTCCTCCCCCCGGCGGCGCTGGTGGTGCTGCTGGTGGTACTTCGGTTCCTCATGGGCGCCGTCCAGGCGCCGCTCTTTCCGATCATCGGCGGCGCCACCATCCGGCTCTGGTTCCCCAGCGCGGCGTGGGGCCTGCCCAACGCGATCACCAACGCGGGGGCCGCGGTAGGGTCGGCCGCCGCCGGGCCGCTCATCGGGTGGCTGGTGGTGACCTCGGGGTGGCGGAACTCCTTCCTGCTGACGGCCCCGCTCGCGTTCGGCTTCGCGGCCCTGTGGTGGTGGTATTACCGGGACCGGCCGGCCGAGCACCGCTCGGTGAATGCCGCGGAGGCGGCGTACATCGAAGGAGGCCGTGACCCCGGAGCACTGGCCCTCGCGGCACCGGGGGGATGGCGGGCGGTGCTGCGGAACCGGAATGTGCTGCTCCTCACGCTCAGTTACTTCTGCAGCAACTACCTGTTCTACTTCTTCTTCAACTGGCTGGTCATCTACCTGGTGGAGGAGCGGAAGTTCACCCTCCTCCAGGGCGGCTGGTATGCCGCGGCGCCGTGGATGGTCGGCGCCTTCGGCGCGCTGGTGGGCGGCTTCGTCACGGACCGCCTCTCGCGGCGGCGGGGGCTCACCTTCGGCTGCCGCTGGCCGGCGCTGGTGGCCCTGGCGGTGGCGGGCGGGCTGATCTTCGCCGTGGCCAGCGCCCGCGCCCCGATCACCGCCGTCGTGCTGCTCTCCCTCTGCCTCGGCTTCCAGCAGGCGACCGATCCGGTCTATTGGGCCGCGACGGTCGCCGTCGCGGGCCGGGACTCAGCGAGTGCCTGTGGCGTGCTCAACACCGCGGGCAACGTGGTGGGCGGCATCGGCGCGCTGCTGGTGCCGCTCACGGTCGATGCCTTCGGCTGGCCGGCGGCGCTGGTCACCACGGCAGGGTTCGCGGTGGCGGGAGCGGTGATGTGGCTGTGGGTGGAGGTCGAGTAGCTCGGCGGTTCGGCGGTTCGGCGGTTCGGCGGTTCGGCGGTTCGGCGGTTCGGCGGTTCGGCGGTTCGGCGACGCCAAGGTAACTCCGCGCACGGGTGCGGGGGCGCGAAGCGCGCGTCAGTGAGCGGTCGGACAGATTGCGCCCGCCGCCCGAGAGCGAACTGCAGCGCGCGGAGTGCCCACCGCAACCGGGCGCGGGACGGTGGGACGACGGTTTGTCCCTACCGCCGGCCGCCGCCGCGAGATACGTTCACGGCATCCGACCCCGCCAACTGGACTCGCCCAGGAAATCCGCATGCTGACCCCCCGCGCTCTGTTCGGCCTGCTCCTGCTCTGCCTCCTCCCCGCCAGCTCCATGGCGGCCCAGCAGGCCCCGACGCCGACGCCGGAATGGCTCGCGGCCACGGTGGACTCGGTGGCGGAGCGATACCAGCGGGAGGGACGCGTGGCGGGGCTTTCGGTGGCGGTGCTGCACGACGGCCGGCTGCTGCTGGCCCGGGGCTACGGCGTCGCCGACCTCGCCACCGGCCGCCCGGCGACGGACAGCACACTCTTCGCCATCGGCTCGGTGACCAAGCAGTTCGCCACCGTGGCTGCGCTGCTGCTCGAGGAGGAAGGGAAGCTCTCGCTGGACGACAAGGTCGCGAAGTGGTACCCCGCCCTGACCCGCGCGAACGACATCACCGTGCGGGACCTGGTGGGACACCTCTCCGGCTACCCCGACTACTACCCGCTCGACTTCGTGGACCGCCGCATGGCCGCGGCCACCCCGACGGAGACCATCATCCGGCGCTACGCCGCGGGTCCGCTGGACTTCGAGCCCCGCACCCGGTGGTCCTACAGCAACACCGGCTACCTGATCCTGGGCCGGATCGTGGAGCGGGTGTCCGGGGTCCCGTTCGGCCGGTTCCTCGAGCGGCGCATCTTCCATCCCCTCGGCATGCGCCACACCCGGTACGAACCCGACCCGACGGCGCCAGGCATCGCCCGCGGCTACAACACCTGGGCCCTGGGCCCGCTGCAACCCGCCACGCCCGAGGGTGGCGGCTGGACCGGTGCCGCGGGCGGCATCTACTCCACTGCCGGCGACCTCGCCCGGTGGGACCTTGCCCTCATGACCGGCAAGGTGGTCAAGCCGGCTAGCTGGAAATTCCTCACCACGTCCCAGCGGCTCGCCAGCGGCAAGGGCGCCGGATACAGCGGCGGGCTGAGCATCGGGCAGCAAAACGGCTGGCTGCTGCTTTCCCACGGGGGCGCGGTCAGTGGCTTCATCGCCGGCAACACCATGGTGCCGGGCAGTCGCTCCGCGGTGATCGTGCTGGCGAGCGCGGAGGATGGCGGCGCAAGCAGCGGCATCACCCGCGCGGCCTTCCGGCACTTCTTCGAGCGGCCCGCCCCCGCCGACCTGGCGGTGGCGCCGGACTCGGGTGCCGGGGATGAAGAGCTCATCCCACCGACCATCAGCGGCCCCGATGCCGTCACCGCCGCGAAGACACTGTTCCGGGCCCTGCAGGCCGGGACGGTGGACCGGAGCACCCTCGCCGCGGAGTACAGCCACTTCCTCTCCGCGGAGAAAGTGGCGGACGCCGCCACCCGCCTTGGCCCGCTGGGTGAACCGGCGGCGGTGGAGCTCCGCGGCCAGAGCGAGCGGGGCGGCATGGAGGTCTCGCTGGTGCTCTTCCGGTTCGAGGGGCTCGCGGTACGCGCCCTCATGTACCGGACTCCCGACGGAAAGATCGAGGAGTTCCTGCTGGGGGCCCAGTAATCCGCCTCGGTGCCGTGGTCTTCGACCTGGACGGCGTGCTCTGCCGCTACCGGCTCGACGCGCGACTCGAGTACCTCTCCCGGCTTTCTGGAAGGGAGGCGGCGGAGATTCGGGAGGCGATCTGGGGTTCGGGGTTCGAGGACCAGGCGGACGCCGGCGAGCTGAGCGCCGAGGCGTACCTGGCCGGGTTCGGGGCGCGGATGGGGATGGCACTCACCCGGGAGCAGTGGGTGGCGGCGCGCCGGGCCGCGATGGACCCAGACCCCGCCATGTTCGCGCTGGCACGCCGGCTGGGCGCGCGGCTGCCGGTGGCGCTGCTCACCAACAACGGCTTCCTGCTGCGGGAGACCCTGCCGGAGCTGGTCCCGGAGCTGCCGCCCCTCTTCGGTGAGCGGCTCTTCGTCGCCGCCGACCTGGGGGCGCGGAAGCCGGAGCTGGCCGCGTACCAGCGCGTCGCGGCGCGGCTCGCGCTCCCACCTGGAGGATTGCTCATGGTGGACGACAACGCGGCCAACGCGGCGGGCGCGGTGGCCGCCGGCTGGCAGGGACATCAGTTCATGGGAATGAAAGGCCTGCTCGCGCGGCTGGCGGCGCTGGGCATCAATGTGGGAGGACCGGAATGAGCACCAGACGCGACTTCCTTCAGGCCAGCCTCGGCGCGGCGGGGATGTGCCTCCCCGGCAATCGCCCAATCGCCGAATCGCCCGATCGCCTTCTCGCCCGCGCGCCCACACGCCTCAATCAATCCGTCTGTCGCTGGCCCTTCGGCAGCATGCCCGACGCCGAGTTCTTCCCCATGGTCAAGCGGCTCGGCTTCGGCGCGGTGGACCTGCTCACCGAGAAGCAGTGGCCGATCGCGCGGGACCACGGGCTGCTCTGCTCGATGGGGACTCCCACCGAGCGGCGGGACTTCATCCGGACCGGCCTCAACGACCGGGCCCATCACCCGCTGCTGCTCGGCGAGCTCGAACGCGCCATCACCACCGCGCGCCAGTTCGGCGTACCGAACGTGATCGCGATGATCGGCAACCGGGACGGCCGCGACGAGGAGGCAGGGCTCGAGGCGTGCGTCGAGGGACTCGACCGGGTGAAGGGACTGGCCGAATCGGAGGGGGTGACGATCTGCCTGGAGCTGCTGAACAGCCGGGTGGACCATCACGACTTCATGGGCGACCGGATGACCTTCGGGCTCCGCCTCATGCACGCGGTGAACAGCCCGCGGGTGCGGCTGCTGTATGACATCTACCACATGCAGATCATGGAGGGGGACGTGATCCGCACCATCCGCGACCAGGGCCACTGGATCGGGCACTACCACACGGCGGGGAACCCCGGCCGCCATGAGCTCGATCCCACCCAGGAACTGAACTACGGCGCAATTGCCACCGCGATTGCCGCGACCGGCTTCAGCGGCTGGATCGCGCATGAGTTCATCCCGACCCGCGCCGCGGAGGATGGCCTGCGCGACGCGCAACGGATCTGCGCCGGAGGATAGGTGGAAGGACGGCACCGTGAAGTATTGACCACGAAGATCACGAAGGACAGGAAGGGTGCTCTGCGCTTTCCTCGTGCCCTTTGTGTCCTTCGTGGTTGAGGTTTGCCTACCGCCGTACCGCGTACGCCACGACATAGTCCCCGAACGCCGAGCCGAGCCGGCCATGGCCGCCGGCGGCGATCACGACGTACTGCCTGCCGTTCACCTCGTACGTCATGGGCGTGGCATTCCCTCCGGCGGGCAGGGTGGCATGCCAGAGTTCGCGGCCGGTCTCCACGTCGAGGGCGTGCAGTTCGCTCTCCATCCCCGCCGCGATGAACACCAGCCCCCCTGCCGTCACGATTGGCCCGCCGAGATTGGGGGAGCCCCACTGCGCGGACGCCGGCGCGTCCTGGAGGGACGGGAGGCGGCCGTGGGGGCGCTGCCAGACCAGGTCGCCGGTGCGGAGGCTCACGGCGGCGATCATCCCCCAGGGGGGCGCGCTGCAGGGGAGGCCACGCGGGCTCGCCATCATGGCCCGGCTCATCTCGTATGGCGTTCCCTCATGGTTGTCCGGTGCCTCGCCCGGGGCGCGGCGGCGGAGCCGCACCCACATCGGCAGCCGCATGTAGTTGGTGATGAGCAGCTCCCGCTCCCGGTCCCAGGCGACACCGCCCCAGTTCATCCCGCCGGCGAAGCCGGGATAGTTGATCGTTCCTTCGAGACTGGGCGGCGTGAAGATCGGTCCGCTCCGCATCCGGTCGAACAGCGCCAGGCAGGCGTCCCGTTCGCCGTCGTCCATGCCCCACACGGAGTCGCGCACCAGCCCGGAGGGATGCAGCGGCGCCGGGCGCAGCGGGAACGGCTGGGTGGCGGAGGCGCGCTCGCCGGGCACATCGCTGGCGGGGACGGGGCGTTCCTCGACCGGGAAGAGGGGCGTGCCGGTCCGGCGATCGAGCAGGAAGAGGTGGCCCATCTTGGTGGCAACCGCGACGGCGGGCACCTGCTCCCCGTCCCGCCGCACGGTCACCAGCGACGGCTGGGAGGCGACGTCGTAGTCCCAGAGGTCATGATGCACCACCTGGAAGTGCCAGCGGACCTTGCCCGTCGCGGCCTCGAGCGCCACCACGGAGTTGGCGTAGCGGTTGTCCCCGGGGCGCAGCCCGCCGAAGAAGTCGGGGGCGGCGGAGCCGGTCGGGACGAAGACCAGCCCGAGCTCGGCATCCACGGAGAGCGGCGCCCAGGCGTTGCCGCCGCCCGTGATCCTGGCGGCGGTGCTGTCCCAGTTCCGGTACTCGGGATCGGACGGGTCCCGGGGAACGGGGTCGAAGCTCCACCGCTGCCGGCCGCTCCGCACCTCGAAGCCGCGCACGATGCCACGCTCCAGCTCCACCCGCCGGTTGTCCCCGATCGAGCTGCCAATCACCACGACATCGCCGATCACCGCGGGCGGGGAGGTCATGCCGTACTGCCCGGCCTGCACCTCCCCCACGCCGCGGTCGAGTCGCACGGTGCCGCTGTCCCCGAAGTCGCGGCAGGCCCCGCCCCGCGCCGCGTCCAGCGCGATCAGCCGCGCGTCCACCGTCCCGAAGAAGATCCGCGAGGCGCAGGCCCCGCCCTCCCCACCGTCCCAGTACGCCACCCCGCGACTGATGAACCCCTCCGCGCGCTCCTGCTCCACGTCAATCCGGGGATCGTGGCGCCACAGCTCGCGGCCGCTCTCGGGATCGAGGGCGATCACCCGGTTGAGGGGGGTGCTCAGGTAGAGCCGGCCGCCGGCCAGGATCGGCGTCGTCTCGAACTTGCTCGGCTCCGAATGACAGCGGCCGCAGCCCTCCTGCGGCCCCTCGGCGCCGTCGTCATGGGTGGCGTCGCCGGTGCGGTAGGTCCAGGCCGGCGCCAGGGTGGCGACGTTCCCCCGGTGGATCTGCGCCAGCGGGGAGTAGCGGCTGCCACCGGGGTCGCCGCCGTAGGCGGGCCAGCCGCTCGCGGGTGCGGCCTCGCGCGGCTGGGCGGCGCCACAGGCGGTCGCCAGCGAGAGGGCGAGACACAGGAGACCGCGGCGAAGGGACGAAGGCAGCATCAGGGACGACTCCGCAAGAGGACGGCGCCACGATAACCACCAGGCGGCCCCGCGCCGCAACGGCCCGGGACGAACGGGACCGTGGGCGGGACCGGCGGGATCCTACGATCCGTCGCCCAGCCGATGCGGCGAGCCATGGCCGGAATGTGGGGTGGGGACGGGGCCCCCGCTACGTGGCGGGGGACGAGCGGGACTTCCGGGGTGGCCAGCGGGACGCCAGAGCCGCTCCACGTGCAACCCCGGTCCCTCGGTGTCGTCCCTCCCAACGGCACCGGGGGCCGGGGCGTACTCCCGTCATCCGACCGGCACCATCCTCCTGACCGCGCCTGAGCCATGAACCATCGCATCCCACGACCTGCAACGATTCTCTCCACGGTGTGCCTGTTGATCCTTACTCCGGCACTGCTCGAGGCCCAGCAGCCCCGGCCGGAGGGAGCATGGCGGCTCATGCCCCCGCGGGCCGACAGTGTCGAAACGCGACCCACCCCGAGCCCGACCCGGGAACCGCCGGAGATGATCCCGGCCGGACGGGTCCCGGGCGGCGGCCCTCCGGGAGCCACCGGGCCGGGAGGCCCGGGCAACGAGATGCCGGGGGGCGGCGGGCCGGGGGGGTCGCGGTATCGCAGGAGTCCGTCGGCGAAGGAGATCGAGCGGATGCGGCAGACCATCGTCCTGGGCCACCGGGCGCCGGCGCGGGTGCGCATCGACCCGCAGGCCAGGACCTTCACCACCGTGGATTCCGCCGGCGTCGAAGAGTCGTGGCGCATCGGCAAGACGGTGGAGGTCGTGCCGGAGGACAGCGTGCTGGGCACGGTGGAGACCAGCGTTCGCTGGAAGGGAGACGCGCTGGTGGTGGAGCGGCGGGTGGACGGCGGCGGCAAGGTGCGGGAGTCCTACGGGGTGGGGCTCGACGCCACCCGGATGGTCGTCTTTGTGGAGATCAGCGCCGGGCCGTTCCCCACCTCCTTCCGGCGGCAGTACCGGAAGGAGGAGTGAGGCCGCGCCGCCGGCCGGCGGCGCGGCGGATCGCCCCTAGGCGCTCAGCAGGTTGAGGGTGACATCAAAATCGTGCCCGTCATCGAACCAGCCGGAATCCACCTCGTAGTAGCCCAGCACGTAGGCGCCGACGCCAGCCTCCAGGTTGGTGGCGGTGGGCCAGCTGCGGGACGCGTCGCCATAGTGGTCGTCCTCGTCGAGCGCGCTCGCCAGCCCCAGGATCTCGCCGATGATCGTGATCGCCACGCCGGCCGCCACCGTGTAGGGTGAGGGAAGACTCGCGATCGCCTTGCCGATGGCGCTCACCTTCGCGGCTGCGTCCGCATAGCCACCATCGTCCTCCCACATCGCGAGGCTGACGTCGAGGAACCCGGCCGGGTCCTGCATGGGATAGACCCAGTAGTTGGGGTACAGGACGTCATCGTCGTCATCGTCGATCGAGTACTTGGGGCTGATGCTCGTGATCAGCTGTCCCTTGCCGTCCACCGCGGTCCCCACAAGGTAGATCTCGTCGTGCCCGGCCTCGCGCTGGTCGTGGCACTTCAGCCGGGTCACCTTGAGCCCGTACTTCCGGGCGGGCGCCGCCGGCGGTGGGGACTCGCCGGCCTCCTCGCAACGGCAGCCGACCAGCTTGCCGTAGAGTCGCCGCCAGACCTCATAGGCGAGGGTCTTGTCGGCCTGGATGGCGGGGCCCGGGGTGTAGGCGCCGAGTCCCGCGGTGAGGGCCCGATCCACCTCGGTCTTGATGACCCGCTTCCGGGCCGCCATCAACTGCTCCCGGCTGGCCTGCCACGCCCGGCTGAGCGCGCTGAGCTGGGTCGCCAGGTCGCCGGCGGGGGGGCGCATGGTCCGGCTGAGGTAGAACCGCCGGTTGAGCTCCGCGCCCGGCAGGCGCTTCCAGCGCTCCTGCAGTTCCTTGACGAGCGGCGCACCCAGGGCGGCGGCGAACGCCTTGGCGGCG
Source organism: Gemmatimonadota bacterium (assembly GCA_033763675.1). Classification (GTDB taxonomy): domain Bacteria; phylum Gemmatimonadota; class Gemmatimonadetes; order Gemmatimonadales; family GWC2-71-9; genus JADJOM01. Next base: position 3,540 of record JANRJZ010000125.1, on the reverse strand, counting down.
GGGTCGGCCTGGGGCCGCGACAGCGCTTCCATGATGGTGGGAAGGAACGACACGCGAGGGCGAAGGCGAGGGCCGATGTTCATGGGGCAATCCTCCAGTGAGCGGTGACGAACCCTCAGGGGAGGACATGATCGGGAGGGGGCGTTGCCGACGCGTCACCGGCGCGTTGCGGCAACGCCCCGAGTGAAAGGCGGGCTGGTGGGGGAGCGGTGGGTCTCGACGGGGGTCAGTCCCCGATGCGCCTGAGCGTCATCTCCATGAACGGCACCCAGGCCTGCCCGTCGGCCGAGCGCTCGCCGATCTCGTGCCATTCGCCCGCCGGCGTCAGGCGAACGGTGTAGCGCACCTGCCCGGCCCGCGGATCGGGGAAGCTCCAGGTGAAGCCGTGCTCGCCCAGCACGACCACCGGATCCACCCACTGGCCATCCATCCGGTGCGCCCGGATGGCGGGCTTCCCGTCGCGGCCGGGGTAGATGACCGCGAAGGCGTCGAAGACCACCCGGCCCGCGGAATCGGTCCCCTGCCCCGTCACTGCAATGACCGTCCCGCCGGAGGCGGTGTGCACCCACTCCCGCTGGGTGAGGCGCAGCGTGCCGCGCGGCCCCATGTCGATGGTGGCCGGTCCCTCCCAGCGTCCCAGCAGCATCCCGAATGGGGCGACCGGGCCGGTGGCCGCCACCCGCGCCTGGCCGGCCAGTGGCGCGGCGATAACAAGCAGCGCAAGAAGCGAGACGCTGCGTGAACCAAGTGGCTTCATCATGCCCATTCTCCGGGAATTCACCACGGAAACACGGAACGCACGGAATACAGCCAGGTGTTCCGTGCTCATTCCGTGTCTTCCGCGTTTCCGTGGTGAGCTGTTTACAGACTAAACCTGCAGACGTCGACCATCAGGATACCCTGTCGCGGGTTCGACGTCTTGAAGAAATCGGCCAGCAGTCACAGGTCGTGGGTCGTGTCTCGCATCCGCTCGAGGAACGCTTCGGGGGTGAGTCCGGTGAGATCCCGGAACTCGTGGACCAGGTGCGACTGATCGGCGTAGCCCGATGCCGCGGCGAGCGTTGCCCATCCGGGCGCGGTGCCAGGCAGCAGCGCCCGCGCCGCCCGGAGCAGCCGCTCGATGCGAGCGAACTCCTTGGGCGACTGGCCCGTGGCGCTGCGGAACCGGCGCCGGAGGTTCCGGGGCGAACAGCCCAGCTCCGCCGCGAGCCGCGCGATGCCCAACTCCCCCTCGGTGGCGCGGAGGGCGGTGACCGCCGCGCGCACCAGCGGATCGGGGCGGGCCCAGAACCCCACCCACCCCAGCAGGATGCGGTCGAGGGCCGGGACCAGGGCGTCGATCTCCTGGGCCGGCAGGTCCAGCGCCAGCAACTCCGCGCAGATGCCGCCGAGCAGCGGCGCGGCAGGCTGGCTCCGGTCGCGCAGCAGCGCCGGATCCATCCCCAGCGCGGCGGCGGCACCATAGGGCTGGAACCGGAGGCCCCAGTACCAGGCCCCGGGCGTGACGGGTACCACCAGCGCCTTCACCCACGGGCCCGTCAGCACCACCTGCCGCCCGCCGCCCGACCCGGGGAGGACGGCGAGCGAGGTGCAGCCGTCCGGGGGCACATGATGAATCACCGGGGCAGCTCCCCCGGGCCCACAGCCGAACCCCCAGTAGCAGCCAACCCACGTCCGGAGCTCGGGCGCGGGCAGCCGCTCGGCGTAGTGGAAGGGGGGCAGGGAAGCGGCGGGTGTCGGCATGCTGGCGTGAAGTCTAAGCGAGCGAGCAGGCTCGGTTGACGCCGGGCGCTTCGGGGGGAAGATTCTCTGTTCCCCCCTATCCTGCAGTTGCCCGCACGGGCGGGGACGCGACCCGCCCACACATTCCCCGTTTCCTCGACCGCCCATGCCCCGTCTCGCACCCCGGACCGCACCCTATGACGTCTGCATCATCGGCTCCGGCGCCGGTGGCGGCATGGCGGCATACATGCTCACCCAGGCCGGCGCGCGGGTCGTGCTGCTCGAAGCCGGCGGCATGTGGGACAATACCACGGACTCCGCGATGCTCACTTGGGCGCATCAGTCCCCGCGCCGCGGTGCCAGCACGCCGGACCGTCCCTTCGGCGAGTTCGACGCCTGCATCGGCGGGTGGAACGTCCCGGGAGAGCCCTTCACCCGCGCCCCGGGCACCCGCTTCGACTGGTGGCGGGCCCGGATGCTCGGCGGACGCACCAACCACTGGGGCCGGATCTCGCTCCGCTTCGGGCCCCACGACTTCAAGGGCAAGTCCCGCGACGGCCTGGGCGACGACTGGCCCATCGGCTACGAGGATCTCAAGCCCTGGTACGACGAGGTGGACCGGCTGGTCGGGATCTTCGGCAGCGTCGAGGGGCTGGAGAATCACCCCGACGGCGTCTTCCTCCCGCCGCCCAAGCCCCGCTGCTGGGAGCTGCTGGTGAAGCAGGCGGCGGACCGGCACCAGGTCACCTGCATTCCCTCCCGCCTCTCGATCCTCACCCGGCCCCACAATGGCCGGGCGGCCTGCCACTACTGCGGCCAGTGCAACCGGGGCTGCGCGGTGAACGCCAACTTCTCCTCCACCAACGTGCTGGTGCTGCCGGCGCTGGAGACGGGGCGGCTGACCCTGGTCACCGACGCCATGGCCCGGGAGATCACTCTCGATGCGAGGGGCCGCGCCGACGGCGTGCTCTACATCGACAAGCGCACCCGCACCGAGCGGCGGGTGGAGGCGCGGGTGGTGGTGCTCGCCGCCAGCGCCTGCGAGTCGGCCCGGATTCTCCTCAACTCGAAGTCGGCGCGGTTCCCGGACGGCCTGGCCAATTCGAGCGGAACGGTAGGCAAGTATCTCACAGACACCACCGGCACCGACGTCGGGGGGTTCATCCCGCGGATGGTGGACCACGTGGTACACAACGAGGATGGCGTGGGCGGGGCGCACCTGTACATGCCCTGGTGGCTGGACAACCGGAAGCTCGACTTCCCCCGCGGGTATCACATCGAGATCTGGGGCGGGCTGGGCGCGCCGTCGTACGGGTTCATGGGCGGCATCCAGAACTACCCCGGCGGCGGCGGGTACGGCCGCCAGCTCAAGGAGGACTACCGCCGCTACTACGGCGCCACGATCGGCTTCTCCGGACGGGGGGAGCAGATTCCCAACGCAGATTGCTACTGCGAGCTGGACCGCGACGTGGTGGACCAGTGGGGCATCCCGGTGCTCCGCTTCCACTGGAAGTGGACCGACCACGAGCTCAACCAGGTGAAGCACATGCAGGAGACCTTCCGCACCCTGATCGCGGAGATGGGGGGCGAGACCTGGTCGGGGATGCCCACGAAGGAACAGGGCTACGGCATCGCCAACGGCGGCGCGATCATCCACGAGCTGGGCTGCGTGCGCATGGGGAGCGACCCGACGACCTCGGTGCTCAACGCCAACTGCCAGGCCTGGGACGTCAGGAATCTCTTTGTGGCCGACGGCGGGTCCTTCGTCTCCCAGGCCGACAAGAACCCGACCTGGACCATCCTGGCGCTCTCGATGCG
>JANRJZ010000124.1:0-28840 GCA_033763675.1 Gemmatimonadota bacterium | reverse complement strand
TCCGCGCCGGCGGCGAACCCGCGGGCGAGCCAGTACGCCGACCGGATTCGCTCGGTGGCCGAGATCTCCGTGAGCCTGCACCGGTCGCTGCACCCGGCGGATGCCATGCTGCAGGCCGCCGACATGCTGCGCCGGGTCCTCGGAGTCGGCACCGTACGGGTGGCCCAGGTGGACGAGGCCTGGCAGGAGATCCGGTTCCCGGTGGATCGCCGGGGGGAGCTGGTGGAGGACGGCGGAATGCGTCCCCTGGGCCGGGGCATCGTCGAGCAGGTATGGCGCACGGGGCGGACTGTCTTCTTCCCCGAACGCGCGCTCGACGAAATCCACGCCCTCGGACTCGCGGTGGACACCCGGCCGCGCTGTTTCGCGGCAGCGCCGTTCCGCACCCGCGGCACCATCAGCGGGGTGGTCACGATCGAGGACGAGGTCCGGGACCACGCCTTCCAGGGCGAGGACGTGCACATCCTCGAAATCGTGGCCCTGCAGCTCGGGGTGACCCTCGAAAACCTGGAGAGCCTGGAAGAGGAGCGCCGCCAGCGGGTCATCGCCGAATGGCTGCGGCAGCTGGCCCGCAAGGCGACCGAGGAGACGAGCCGCCCGGTCGACGTGCTCGAGCTCGCCGCCGACGCCGCCTTCCAGGGCGTGGGTGGCTCGGCGGCGCTGGTGAGCGGGCTGGCCGCCGATGGCGGGCGCGTGGTGCTGGCCCAGCGCGGGTCGCCCCCCGCCGGCCTGGCCCAGCCGGTGGCGCTGGGCGGCACGGTGGACGCCTGGATGCGCGAGGAGCAGGGGGCGGTCTTCGTATCCGCCAATCTCTCCGAAGACCCGCGCCTCGACCCGGCGTTGCGGCCGCTCGCCGGCACCGTGGCCCTCGCGGCGGTGCCGATCTGGAGCGACAACCGGGTGATCGCGGTGCTGCAGCTCTCCCGGCCATCCGGCGCCTCCTTCACCATTGGAGAGGTCGAACGCCTGGCCCAGATCGCCGACCACGCCGGAACGGGATACCAGACGGCGGTCGCGAGCCAGGCCCTGCGCACCTCCGAGGAGCGGTATCGCCGCCTGTTCTCGGCCGCCACCGACGCCATCTTCACCCTGGATCGTGTCGGCGTGATTCTTTCGTTCAATGCGTCGGCCGAACGGCTCTGGCACGTCCCGGCCCGGACCGCCGTGGGCCAGCGCTGGGGGGCGGTCCTGCCCTTCGAGGTGCCCGGGGTCGTCGCGGAGGAGCTGGACCGGGCCTTCGCGGGGGAGTCCCGGAGCTTCGAGGCAGGGATCTGGGGCCCCGAGGGGGAACGAAGCGTGGTTGCCCTGACGATCTCCCCGCTGGTCGAGGAGGGCGCAGTCGCGGCAGTGCTCGGCATCGTCCGGGACGTGACGGGCCAGCGCCGGATCCAGGCCCAGCTGATCCAGGCGGAGAAGATGTCCGCCATCGGCCATCTGGTGGGCGGGATGGCGCACGAGGTCAACAACCCGCTGGCGAGCATCCTGATCAACATGGAACTGCTCGTGGCCGAGACCAGGGACCCGGCCCTGCTCGAGACCTTGCAGGCCATCAAGGCGGAGGCCGAGCGGGCCGCGCAGATCGTGCGCAACCTGCTCACCTATATCCGGGGGCAGGGGTCGGAGCGGGCAGTCGTCGACCTGCGGGACGCCGTGCGGGGGGCCCTGCGGCTCTGGGGAAGCCACCTGCCCGGCCGGCAGATCGAGGCGCATGAGGAGCTGCCCGGCGGTCCGGCATGGGTGTGGGGCAGCATCAGCAACCTGCAGCAGGTCATCATGAACCTGCTGACGAACGCGGAGCAGGCCATCCTGGGCCATGGCGGGCAGGGGAACATCTGGGTCCGGGTGACCGTGGCCGGTGGGGTCGGGACGGTTGTTGTGGAGGATGACGGGCCGGGGATCCCGCCGGAGGCGCTGCACCGCGTCTTCGATCCGTTTTACACGACCCGACCGGAAGGGAGGGGTGCCGGGCTGGGGCTCTCGGTGAGCGCCGGGCTCGTCGCGGATCACGGGGGCAAGCTCACCGCCGCGGTACGCCCGGGCGGCGGGGCGAGACTGGTGGTGGAGCTTCCGCTTCACCAGGCGCAGCCGCCACACCCCGCCGATCCGGACCGGCCGCTCGCGCCGCCGGCCGGCTCACTCGCACCCCCCCGGGGCCGCATCCTCGTGGTGGACGACGAGGCCGACCTCCGCCGCAGCATCTCCCGGTTCCTCGGCCGCACCGGCTGGGCGGTGGACCTGGCGGATTCCGGGACCGAGGCGATCCGGCTCCTGGAGGCGAACCACTTCGACATGGTGCTGTGCGACCTGCGCATGCCCGGGATGAGCGGCCACGAGTTCTTCCGTCACCTGCAAGCGACCCGCTCCCCCGCCATGGAACGGCTGGTGTTCATGACGGGAGACGTGCTCTCGCCAGAGGCGTCACGTTTCCTGCGGGAGTCCGGCCGGCCGGTCCTGTCGAAGCCCTTCGCCCTGCGGGACCTCGCGGAGGCGATGGTCAGGTTGTCCCGGGCTAGCCGGGGGGCCCGGCCGGCCGTGCCCGGCCTCCCCTACACCTGACCCCGGTCCTCCGATAGCTTCGGCCCCATGCATCCCGCCCCGATCCTGGTCCTGGTCCAGCCGCAGGATATCGTCAACATCGGCAGTGCCGTGCGCATCGCGAAGAACTTCGGGCTGGGCCAGCTGCGCCTGGTGCGGCCGGAGATCTTCGATGCCTGGCGCATCGAGGGGATTGCCCATAACACCGGGGACCTGATCGAGCGGATCACCCAGCATGAGACCCTGGCCGACGCGATCGCCGACTGCACCTGGACCCTGGCCCTGACCGCGCGCGAACGGGCCGCCAAGCGCACGGTATACCGCCCCGGGCCCGGCGCGGCGGAACTGGTCGCGCGGGCGGACTCGGGGCCGGTGGCATTCGTCGTGGGGCGGGAGGACAAGGGCCTGACCAACGAGGAACTTGACGCCTGCTCCGCGCTGGTCACCATCCCCACCAATCCGGAGTACAAGTCGCTCAACCTGGCGCAGGCCGTGGCCATCATGTGCTACGAGACCTGGCTGGCGCGCGGGGGGGAGCGCCGGCCGATCAAGCCGCCGCGGAAGCCGGCGGAACCGGCCTCCATGGAGCTGCTGGAGCGTCTCTTTGCCGACTGGGGCCGGGCGCTCTGGGCCATCGAGTTCTTCAAGACCCGGCAGCCGGACCATGTGCTGCGCTCCTGGCGCGAAATCCTCTATCGCGCCGAACTGGACGCGCGCGAGGCCTCGCTGGTGCGGGCCATGGGTATCGAGGTGGTCCGGTTCCTGGGCCGCCGCGGGCTGGCGCTCCCGCCGGAGGCGGAGGGCGTCGGGGAACCGCCAGTCAGCCCCGGCGCCGGGGAGGATCCCGGGGCGTGACCGGGCGCTTGGAAGCGCCCCGCCCCCCGTGTAACTTCCGCCCTCACCCGCTCACGCCAATTCATCCCGGAGCCTGACCCGTGGGGCGATCCGCCGCGTACTGGGCCACCAACCTGTACCCCAACCCCCGTCAGGAACCGAAGCCCTCGGCCCCCTACAAGGACCTGTCGCCCGCGGCCGCGGCCCGCTTCCGCCGGGTCCGCGAAGGGCTGCTCAAGCTCCCCGGGGTGGCGGAACATGTGAAATACATGGGCACCTCCTGGCACTGGACCTGGGAGTACGGGGTGGGCCACCGCAAGCTGTGCTGGATCCACGTCATGCAGGGTGGGCCGGCGCTCACCTTTACCATCGCCGATTCCGAGGAGCCCAAGGCGCTGGCCGTGCCGCGACTCCCGGCCGCCATCGCCGCCGCGATCCGGAGCGCCCAACGCACCGGTCCGGTGCGGTGGTGTGCCCTCGACCTCGGCGACCAGAAGGCCGCGGATGCGTTCCTGAGTTTCGTTCGGCGGAAGCTCGCCTGGGTGGTGGCCGAGACGCCCGGCGCCGCCACCGGCCGCCGATCGCTGGCCAGTTGATAAACCGAGTTTGCCGGTCGGATTACTGATTTCTCGAGGTTTGCCGACTCCAACCTCGTGACTATACTTGTCGCGGCAATCGCCGGCCCTTCATAGCGTTGCCGTTTCGTGAAAGAATTCACAACCCTGCCGAACCCCCATTCCCGCCGGCCCATCCCAGCTGGCGGTGGTGAGCGAACATGCGAAAGCTGGCACTTCTCGGAGCGGGATCGCTGCTTGTGGCCCTCGCCGCCATCGCCGCGGGGCAGGGCACCTCGGCGGCCCAGCAGGGTCCGGCAAACGCCGACACCCTTCCCGCCTGGAAGCTCTCGGTCGCGGACAGCGGAGCCCTCCGGGGGCCGCGCCAACCGGTCTTCTTCCGCCACGACATCCATGTCGGGGTGAACAAGACGCCCTGCCAGTACTGCCACTATTCCGTCGCCGAGTCGAGCGAGCCGGGCATCCCCAGCATGACCACCTGCATGGGCTGCCACCTCATCGTCGGTGGGTCGGACTCGAGCCATCAGGTGGAGATCAAGAAGGTCCGCGAGGCCTACAACAACAACCAGCCGATCGAATGGGTCCGGGTCCACACCCTGGCGCGCCACGTGCACTTCCCGCATATGCGCCACATCAAGGCGCTCGGCGCGAATGCCTGTCAGACCTGCCACGGCGACGTCGGCCGCAGGCCCCAGGTCTACCAGGTCAACAACATCAACAACATGGGCTTCTGCATCACCTGCCATAACCAGCGGCAGGTGAATCGCGACTGCACCGTATGCCACTTCTAGCGACGCCTCCGCTCCGGCACCGGGAAACTCCCGGCACCGGACGACCCGAGGCGGCTGGCTGGCGGGTGCGGGACTCCCGGCGTCCGGCTCACGGCTAAACGGCCAAAGGCTCCGTCAATGTCGAACGAATCAGCTCGCGAAGGTCTGGACCGCAGGCGCTTCCTCAAGGTGGTCGGCATCGGCGGCGCCGGCGCCGCCGTGGTCTCCGGCTGCTCCACCGCCCAGGTGGAGAAGCTGGTGCCTTACATGGTGCAGTCCGAGGACCAGGTCCCTGGCGTGCCCACCTGGTACGCCAGCACCTGCACCGAGTGCGCCGCGGGCTGCGGCCTGCATGTGAAGACGCGCGAGGGCCGCGCCATCAAGCTGGAGGGCAATCCCGCCCATCCCGTCAACGCGGGCGCGCTCTGTGCCCACGGCCAATCGGCGCTGCAGGGGCTGTACAACCCCGGGCGGCTGCAGGGCCCGATGGCGCGGCAGGCGGACGGCAGCTTCAAGGCCGTCACCTGGGACGAGGCGATTGCCACCCTGACCGCGAAGCTGCTGGCGTCGGGTGGCAAGGTTGCGGTGATCTCCGGGGCGGGGCGCGGCACCTTCACCGACCTGTTCCGCGGCTGGACCGAGGCCCAGGGCGGGAAGTTCGCCCGCTACGCCCCGTTCAGTTTCGAGCCGCTCCGGGCCGCCAACCTGCTGACCTTCGGCACCCCCGAGGTGCCGCACTACGACCTCGCGCGGGCCCGGTACATCCTCTCGTTCGGCGCGGACTTCCTCGACGGCTCCTGGCTCTCCCCGGTCGAGACCCAGCGAGGCTTTGCCCAGAGTCACGGCTTCCGGGATGGCGCCATGGCGAAGCATGTCATGTTCGCGCCCCGGATGTCGCTCACCGGCATGAACGCCGACGAGTGGCATCCGCCCAGGCCCGGCAGCGAGGCGGTGATTGCGCTTGCCATGGCGAACGTGCTCCTCGCGGAGCGGACCGGGAACCCCGCCGACGCCAACGCCCTCCGCGGTGTGCTCGGGCCCTGGACCCCGGAGCGGGCCCAGCAGGAGAGCGGCGTCGGCGCCGAGATCATCCGTCGCATCGCCCGGGAGTTCGCTTCCGCGAGCCCCGGCCTGGCGCTCGCGGGCGGCACCTCCAGCCAGCATCGGGGCGCCATCCAGACCGCGATGGCGGTGAACCTGCTCAACTACGTGGCCGGGAACGTGGGCCAGACGGTGCGGTTCGGCGCCGACCTGGACACCGGCGACGGCTACGGGGTCATGCTCTCCCTGCTGGACGCGATCGATCGCGGCGAGGCCCAGGTCGCGATCGTCCACGAGGCCAATCCCGCCTACGCGTTGCCGAAGACCGCCGGCTTCGCGGCCAAGTTCCAGAAGGCCGCCTTCAAGGTCTCGACCTCCCTCTATCTCGACGAAACCGCTGCGCTCTGCGACCTGCTGTTGCCGAACCATCACGCCCTCGAGCGCTGGGACGACAGCCGTCCACGGCGCGGGGTGCAGGGGCTGATGCAGCCGGTGATGGAGCCGGTCTTCAAGACGATGGCCACCGGCGACCTGCTGCTCAAGGTGGCCCAGAAGGCGGGCGGCGTGCTGGCCCCCTTCAACGCCCCGAGCTACGAGGCGCACCTCAAGGCGCAGTGGCTCAAGCAGCTGGGCACCGACGCGGCCTGGCGCCAGGCGCTGGCCAACGGCGGGGTGTACGGCGAGGCGCCGGCTGCGCCGGTCCGGCTGGCGGCGTCCGCCGCCGGCGCCGGCTATACCGCCCCCGCCTTCGACGGCGACGCCAGCCCCGAGGCCTTCTACCTCCTTCCCACCGCCTCGGTGTACGGCGATGGCCGGTTCGCCAACCGCCCCTGGCTGCTGGAGCTGTCGGACCCCGTCACCCGGATCACCTGGCACTCCTGGGTGGAGCTCAACCCGGAGACGGCCAAGCGGCTCGACGTGCGCGAGGGGGAGATCGTTCAGCTCACCTCGCCCCACGGCACGGTCGAGGCGCCGGTCTACATCTTCCCCGGCCTGCACCCCGAGGTGGCTGCGGTACCGCTCGGCCTGGGGCACACCAGCTACGGCGACTGGGCCACCGGCCGGGGCGTGAATCCCCTGGACCTGCTCGGCGCCAAGGACGGGCCGGGCTTCCTGCCTTACCTCTCCACCAGGGTGACCCTCACCAAGACCGGACGCCACAAGGCGGTGGCCAAGACCGAGGGGACCACCCGCCAGTTGGGGCGCGGGATCGCCGACGCGATGACCTTCGAGCAGGCCCGGCAGGGGATGACGCCGGCCCTGGCCGCGGCGGCCGAGGGGCACGCGCACCACGAGGTCAACACCGAGCGCGAGGTCGAGGCCATCGAGGGTTTCGACGCCGCGCAGCGGGAAGCCCGGCGGCACGGGGAGTACGCCAACGAGCACCCGATGTGGGGCATGGTCATCGACCTGGCCCGCTGCACCGGCTGTTCCTCCTGCATTACCGCCTGCTACGCCGAGAACAACATCCCCTTCGTCGGGGAGGCGGACATCCTGCGCGGCCGCGAGATGACCTGGATGCGCATCGAGCGCTACTGGGAGGGCGGCGAGGACGGCGAGCCGCTCGAGGCGCGGGTGGTGCCGATGCTGTGCCAGCACTGCGACAACGCCCCCTGCGAGCCGGTGTGCCCGGTGTACGCGGCGTACCACACCCATGACGGCCTCAACGGGCAGGTCTACAACCGCTGCGTCGGCACCCGCTACTGCGCGAACAACTGTCCCTACAAGGTGCGGTACTACAACTGGTACGCGTACACCAAGACCGCCTTCCCGGAGCCGCTCAACCTGCAGCTCAACCCCGAGGTGACGGTGCGGGCCCGCGGCGTGATGGAGAAGTGCACCTTCTGCGTCCAGCGGATCCGGGCGGCCCAGCACCAGGCGAAACTCGGCGACCGGGAGGTGCTCGACGGTGACGTCGTGACCGCCTGCGCCCAGGCCTGTCCCTCCGGCGCGATTGTCTTCGGCAACATGAAGGATCCGGCGAGCCGGGTGACCCAGGCCCAGGGCAACCACCGCGGCTACCACATTCTCGAGGACCTGAACGTTCGCCCGGCGGTGACTTACCTGGCGAAGGTCCTGCACCGGGTGGAGGCGTAACGATGGCCGCGATCGCGCACCAGTCGAACCACCCGACCCAGACCCACCACGAGGTCACCCGGGACGTCGTCAACACGCTGGGCACGGCGGGCAAGGGCTACTTCCTCCTGCTGGCCGGGGCGGTGGGCCTCTTCCTCGTCGGGGTCATCACCTTCGTCTTCCTGCTCAAGGACGGGCTGGGCCTGGCGGGCTACAATCCGCCGGCGTTCTGGTCGGTGTACATCACCACCTTCGTGTTCTGGGTCGGCATCGGCCACGCGGGCACGCTCATCTCCGCCATCCTGTTCCTGTTCCGCTCCCCGTGGCGGACCGCGGTGTACCGGGCCACCGAGGCCATGACGGTCTTCGCGGTGATGACCGCGGGCCTGTTCCCCATCATCCACATTGGCCGCCAGTGGTTCTTCTACTGGCTGCTTCCCTATCCCAACCAGCGCTGGCTGTGGCCCAACTTCAAGTCGCCGCTGGTGTGGGACGTCTTCGCGATCTCCACCTACCTCACCGTCTCCACCACCTTCCTGTGTGTCGGGCTGGTGCCCGACATCGCGGCGGCCCGGGACATGATGAAGGGCTGGCGGTCCAAGGTGTACGGGTTCTTCTCCCTGGGCTGGAAGGGCACCCAGCACCAGTGGCAGCACTACAGCCGGGCCTACCTGTACCTGGCCGCGCTGGCCACGCCGCTGGTGCTCTCGGTGCACTCGGTGGTGTCCTGGGACTTCGCCATGTCCATCGTCCCCGGCTGGCACGGGACGATCTTCGCCCCCTACTTCGTGGCGGGCGCGATCTACTCCGGCGTCGGCATGGTGTTCACCCTGATGATCCCGCTCCGGAAGGCGCTCAAGCTGGAGCACATGATCACCGAGTACCACTTCGACAACCTCTCCAAGCTGACCCTGCTCACCGGCTCCATCCTGTTCTATGCCTACGCGATGGAGTACTTCATCGGCTGGTACAGCAACAACACCTATGAGCAGACCGCCTTCTGGCGCCGGGCCTTCGGCCCGATGTGGTGGGGCGGCTGGACCATGATCATCTGCAACGCCTTCGTGTCGCAGCTGTTCTGGTTCAAGAAGGTGCGCACCAACCTGACGGCCCTCTTCATCATCTCGATCTTCATCAACATCGGCATGTGGTTCGAGCGGTACGTCATCATCGCCTCCAGCCTGGCCAACGACTTCCTCCCCTATGCCTGGAGCCAGATGCGGCCGACCTGGGCGGACTGGGGCATCCTCGCCGGCTCGTTCGGCTGGTTCGGCATGTGGTTCCTCCTCTTTGCCCGCACCTTCCCGGTGGTGGCGATCCAGGAGATCAAGGAGCAGATCCCGATGCCCCGGCTTCGCAAGGGAGGCCACTGATGGCCCGGTCCGTACCCGGCGTGCTCGCGAGCTTCGAGCACATCGACGCGGCCTGTGACGCGATCCAGGCGCTCCGCGCCCAGGGCCGCCAGGACTTCACCGTGTACTCGGCGGCCCCCAGCCACGAGCTGGAGGACGCCCTCGGCATCACCAGTTCACCGGTCCGCCTGTTCACCCTGATCGGCGGGATCACCGGCGTCTGCGCCGGCCTGGGGATGACCTACTGGATGTCGCTCGACTGGCCGCTGCTCGTGGGCGGCAAGCCGATCGCCACCGTGCCGCCCTACGTGGTCTTCCTGTTCGAGCTCATGGTGCTGCTGGGCTCGCTCTCCACCGTCGCGGGCGTGATCATCCTCGCCCTCCGCCGGCCGACCACCGGCCTGGCCTACGACCCCAAGTTCAGCGACGACCGGATCGGGATCTTCGTTCCCTGTCCGGCGGCCGAGGTGGGCGGCGTGGAGCGGATGTTCCGGGACGCGGGCAGCGTGGAGGTCCGCCATGCGGCGTAACCTGAAGACCGCAGTGGCCCTCTGCCTCGCGCTGGGCGCCACCGGCTGCGACTACTACTACAACGACGTGCCCTCCCCCGACGACCTCATGCACGTCGTCCCCTGGTTTGATGCCATGATCAAGAGCCCGGCGGTGCACCCCTACGAGACCGCCGCGGTGCCCCGGAACACCGTGCCCGGCACGGTGCCGATCACGGGCGGGGAAGCCGACTGGTTCGCCGAGTGGAGCGTCGGGAACACGACCACGGCGGACAAGCTGGTCAATCCGCTGGCGGGACAGCCCGCCTCCGCCCGGGGCGATACGCTCTACCACACCTTCTGCGCCGTCTGCCACGGGGACACCGGCAACGCCGACAGCCCCGTCAGCGCCAGGGTCGCGGCCCTGCCGCTCACCACCCCGCGCGCCATCGCCTGGAGCGACGGGTACCTCTACAGCATCATCCGCTACGGTCGCGGCGTCATGCCCCGGTACGCCGCGCAGGTGCGGGGCATCAACCGTTGGGAGATCGTGAACTACGTGCGAAAGCTGCAGGCCGACGCGACGGCCGCCGCCGCCGCCCCGGCGCCTGCGGGAGGAGTCAACTGATGGGCACCACGTCGGTGCGCGACCAGCTCGTCGCCCGGTCGGTTTCCGCCCGCTACAACCTCTTCGTGGGCCTGGGCACGGCCCTCGCCCTCGTGGGCGCGGCGCTCTTCGTCTACTTTGCCCGGGGCGAGCACGCCGACCGCGCCTGGCACCTGTTCCATGTCAACTGGGTCTACTTCACCGGCCTCACCGGCGGCAGCTTCGCGTTCGTCGCGGTGCAGAAGGTGACCAAGGCCAGGTGGTCCGGGGTGATCATCCGCTTCGCCGAGGCCGCGCCCTTCTTCTTCTGGCCGGTGTCGGTGGTGGGATTCCTGCTCATCTTTACGATCGGCTATCCCCACATCTTCCCCGACATGCACGGACTCGGGCATGGCAAGGAGATCTGGCTCTCCCACGGGTTCATGTTCGGCCGGCTCGCGGTGGGGCTCTCGCTGCTGTACTACCTCGGCTTTCAGCTGGTCAAGGCGGACCTGATCCCCGACATGCACGACGTGAAGGGCGCGGTTCCCTCGGAGCGGCGCGGGCTGTACGAGCGGTGGACCCAGGGCTTCGACGCCACCCCGGACGGCCGCGCCCGGCACGAGGCGCGGATCGCCGTCCTGGCGCCAGTCTACATTATTACCTACGCCATCGTCTTCACCATGGTGGCGTTCGACACCATCATGGCGCTGCAGCCGCACTGGTTCTCCAACCTGTTCGGTGGCTGGTACTTCATGGGATCGTTCCTTGGCGCCCACACCCTCCTGGCGCTCATGATGCTCTACGGGCGGAACGAGGTGGGCATCGCCGAGTTCATCAGTCCCAGGCAGCGCCACGACCTCGGCAAGCTCTGCTTCGGCTTCACCGTGTTCTGGACCTACCTGATGTGGTCCCAGTTCCTGGTGATCTGGTACGGCAACCTGCCGGAGGAGACCGGCTTCGTCTTCGCCCGCCTGTGGGGCGAGTGGCGGCCGATCGGCCGGCTGGTGTTCCTGGGAATGTTCGTGGTGCCCTTCATCGGGCTGCTTGGCGTGGCGCCGAAGAAGACCCCGGTCACCCTCGGCCTGTTCACCGCCGTGAGCCTCTGCACCCTCTGGCTTGAGCGCTACCTGCTCGTCCTGCCGTCCGTCACCAAGGAAGCGGGCCCGGTCTTCGGCGTGGCGGAACTGGGCCCCACGCTCGGCTTCCTGGGCCTCTTCCTGCTGAGCTACGGCTTCTTCGCCCGCACCTTCCCGATGGTCTCGCCCCGACTGGCGCTGATCACGCTGGAGAAGGAAGCCGGGCACCACTGACCGGCCGGGCTGATCCGGAACGACGAAGGGCGGGCACCGGTCCGGTGCCCGCCCGTCGTCGTTCCGCTCGCGGCGGCCGCCTGTCTCCCGCTAATAGCGCCGGCGCGCGTTCACCCGGCTGAGGAGCGAGCCGAGCGACTGCGAGGGCCCGGTCACCGCCACCATGCGATCACCCTGCTGGATGGTCACGGTCACCCGGTCCGACTCCCCGGAACGCGGGGAGGCCCCGGCATCGCGTGCCTCACCGGCCGCCACGATGGCCTGGACCCGAGCCGTCGGGCCGGCGAGCGTCCGCACCACCTCGCCCGACTCGAGCATCTGGTCCACGGCGGTGACGTCCGGGCCGCCCTCGCCCGGCTGCACCCGCATCTGCATGACCGGGAGTCCCGGGACCAGGGGGATATCCACGGAACGGGCCGCGCCGCCGCTGTCCGGCACGACCGTGCGCCACAACCCCTGCAGCCCAAGCTCGGCACCGACCGGCTGCGCCTGCAGGGAGGGAATCTCCTCTCCGTCGTCGCCGGCAACGACCTGCCGCTGGCGGGGGAGGTAATCGGGAGTGGGGTCGGTTTCGATCAGGGAGGCGAACTGGACCGGGGATTCCCGGCCGCCGGCGCCCTGCGGCACACGGATGAGCCGCCGCTCCGGCTCCCGGGCCACCGGCGCGGACGGGCGGGCTGGGACGCGCTCCGGGGACGCGGCCTCGGTGACGATGGCGGAATCGCCTGGCTGTGGGGCCGGCGCCGCGGCGGCGATGGCGGACGGCTCCGGGCGGCGCGCTCCCGGCTTGAGGCTCCAGCCGAGGAAGATCGCCCCCGCCACGCTGGCGGCCCACATCCCGGCGATCAGCCAGCGCTGCCGCCCCTGCGCCCGTTCCGCCGCCCGGGCCTGGAGGACCGCGTAAGCGGGCGGGATGATTGCCGGCGGCCCGAGTTCCGCCAGCAGTTCAGTGGTCCGGTCCCGCATCCGGGCGATGTCGTCCCGCAGCACCTGGCAGGCCGGACAGCGGGCCAGATGCCGCTCGATCTCCACGGCCTGCGACCGGCTGAGGGCCTGGTCGAGGTAGGCGTGGAGCTCTTCGTCAGGAATGTGCCGTACGGTCATTGCGATGTTCCATCCGGTCGTGAGCGTCAATGAGTCGCTTGCGGGCACGGGCCAGCGTCGTGCCAACCGCACCGACGGCGAGTCCGGTCTGCTGGGCGATTTCGGGATAGCTCATCCCGGCGTCCCAGAGCAGCAGGACCTCGCGGTCCCGTTTGGTGAGCGTCCCCAGCGCCTCGTCCACCCGGGCGCGGCGTTCGTCTTCTTCCACCATCTCGTCGGCGGCCGGCTGGCTGGAGGGGAGGGTGACAGGGTCATCCTTGAGCAGCGTCAGGTGCCGCTTCCGCCGGATGGCGGCACGGGCCTCGTCCCGGGCCAGATTCGCGGCCACCGCAAACAGCCAGGCCCGGGGCTTCTCCGGGCGATGGGCCATGGCCCGGATGAAGACCTCCTGGGCCAAGTCGTGGGCCCGGTCGGCATCCCAGACCTTGCGGTACAGGAAGCGCACCACGGTCGCGTAGGTGGTGCGGTATAGCTCTTCAAGCTCATCGCCCATGACGTCCTCGAGGGCTCAGACAACGATCATCTGGAGGGGCCGGCTAGATGGCATCCGTACAATAGCTTACGACGTTCAGCCCCGGGCGGCCATGCACACTGTCGGTCCCCCCTCGCCGGGTCACTGGCCGGATTTCCGCCCCTTGGCTGGTGGCGCATACCAGAGGCATCCCGGGTGCAGCCCTTTTCCGTCGTCCGGCCAGGCGCTGCACAGGTCGGGTTTTGCCGGCCGTCCGTCGGGCCGGAGCCGGCCGTGCAGGGTGCAGTTCTCCTGGGGGTCGTCCAGATAGTCACAGGCCGAAATCAGCTCCGCCTCGATGGCGTCCGGCCGCTCCCGGCTGACCTTGCAGAGGTAGGGGGACAGCCGGGAGCGGACCAGCGCCTCGAAGTGGGTGTCCCCCTCGGCGCACAGGATCTCGATCTGCAGGTCGCGGCAGCAGGCCGAGCCTCGCTTGTGGTCCGCCGTGGCGCAGGGTGCGATGGCGCAGGGATTCTCGCTGTCCAAGCCGCCCGCTTCGATCACCGGCAGGGAGCGGGGCGGGAAGGGCAGGGTGAGCTCCCGCGGTGCATGGTTCTCCACGACGGTGAACCGGTCGCCGCCCAGTCGGCGGGGCTGCCTGGCACCCCGGGTGGGGGACGGGAGGGGCCCGGCGAACCCGTGGGCCCGGCATCGGGCCGCCCCCTCCCCGGTGGACTGGAGGTGGCGGCAGCGGACATGCAGCACGGATTCGACCAGCACCTCGCGGTCCCGGGTCCGCATCTCCCGGAAGGTGACCCGTTCGGTATGGCCGAAGAGCCAGGTGGCCTCCGCGTCGCAGGAGGCCTGGCTGTCAACGTCCAGGATCCCCACCCGGAGGGTGACGGGGATTTCCTGGCATTGGGGACCGAGGGTCCGGCAGGAGGGAGCAGGATGCACGGAGGGAATCTAATCTGAACCTCCCCTCTCCCTCTTTGAGGTTCCATGCGCTATGTTTGTGAACCTTTTCACAAGGTCCCCGGTTTCCCTTTCCTGTTTGTGGAGGCAGTGCTCGATGCGCGCGACGATGATGGTGGCGGGACTCGCCCTGGCCCTGGCGGCCTGCGGCGGCAAGGGTGGCGATCAGCCTGCGGAACAGCCCGCGGCTGCGGCGCCGGCGGCGGCTCCGGCGGTGACCGGTGCCACCCATGAGGTGCAGATGGACTTCGACGGCAAGGTGGGGAGCTTCGTCCCGGCCGAGCTGACGATCAAGGCGGGCGACGTGGTGAAGTTCATTGTGCGCAGTGGCCCGCCGCACAACGTGGCGTTCGACGCGGCCCTGATTCCCGCCGGCGCTGCCGACGTGCTCAACAAGGCGATGGCCGAGACCATGGGGCCGCTGACCGGCCCGATGAAGGTCGGCATCGGCGAGAGCTACGAGATCAACTTCACCGGCGCTCCCGCGGGTACCTACGAGTACCATTGCACGCCGCACGTGCCGTTCGGGATGAAGGCCAAGCTGACGGTTCAGTAGTCACCGCACCTGCTGGGGCCGCGGTGCCGAGGGCGGATCAGCCCCGGGGCACCGCGGTCCCCGCGTCCCGCTCCCTCCGCCATCCCAGCAGGACCACTACCCCAGCCACCAGGACGCCCGCCACCGCATCAACGGCGTAGTGCATCTGGCAGTAGACCACTCCGATCGTGAGCAGTAGCGCCGGGCCCGCGAGCACCGCGCCGAGTTTCCGGGACCCGAACCACGCCGCCGCGGCGGCCACCAGGGTGGCCGCGACATGGGAGGAGGGGAACGCGGCCCCGTAGGCGCTCCCCTTGCTCAGGGTGGCGTAGACCAGTCGCGCGGCCCAGTTATCGAGGAACGCCGCATCCGGCCGCGGATACTCGTAGTACGGTCCCGCGACGGGGTACAGGAGGAAGACGAGATAGCAGGACAGGAAGGTGGCCATCAGCCACAGCACCGAGCGCTCCGCCGCCGCCCGCCGCCCCCGTGCGAGGAACAGGATCGGCGGGCCCAGCACGATCGGGTAGTACGCGAAGTAGACCGCGTGCAGCGCCGTGGACCAGAACCGGCTCGGCGCGGCCTGCCACCAGGTCCGGCTGACCTCTCCCCCGAAGAGGCGCAGTTCCCAGTGCTGGATGGCGGCGTCATGGACCGCGACGGCCCCAAAGTTATTCAGGATGTCGATGGCGGGGTAGAACGCACCCAGCAAGAGCAGCGGCGCCACCACCCGCACTGCCTGGCCCGGCGAGCCGGGGTCGGCGCGGCGGAGCAGCCACAGCAGGAGGAGGATCAGGGCGTGCGCGCCGAGCACCCAGGCCGTGGCGGGCACGCGGGGCCAGCGGAGGAGCGCCAGGATGGTGGTGACCACCACATAGGCCAGAACGAGCCGTTCGGCGGGGCGGAGTGCGCCGGCGCTCACAACCAGCCGTGTTCGCGGTACCAGCGAGCCGTCTCCGCCAGGCCGGCCGGCAGGTCCCGGGTGGCCCGCCACCCGGTCGCGCGCTCCAGGGGAGTGGGATCCCCGGTCCATGCCGGTTGGAAGAACTCGTTGGCCTTGTCGGGGGTCAGGATTGTTGCCCGGCCGGCCAGCCGCGCGGCGGTGCCGGTGACCGTCAGGGCCAGGCGCGCCAGCGCTGCGGGGAGGCGGAGGACCCGCGTCGGCGCACCACCGCCAGCCGGCGCGAGCGCGCGGCCGACCGCGCGCACAAACTCGGCGCTGCTGAAGACCTCGGGGTGGCAGGCGTAGTAGGTCCGGCCCACCGTGGCGTCGCTGGCGCCCGCCGCAATGAGCGCGCCGGCCAGGTCGGGCCCGAAGATCGCCGAGAGCTCCTGGGTGCCGTCACCGAAGACCGGGGCGAGGCCCCGCCGGGCGATCCGAAATACCTTGAGGACCTCGGTGTCCCTCGGCCCATAGACCATCGGCGGCCTGACGATGGTCCAGGGCAGCCCCGATTCGCGGACCACCTGCTCGCCCGCCAGCTTGCTGCGGCCGTAGGCGGTCACCGGCGCGGCGGGTTCGGCGCCGGTGAGCGGCTGGCCCCTTGGGGCGGGACCGCCGGCCGCCATGCTCGAGACCAGCACGAACCGGGGTGCGCGCTCCCCCCGCTGCCCGGCGATTGCGGCCAGCAGGTTCCGGGTTCCCTCGCGATTGCCATGGAGGAACTCGGCCTCGTCCCGCGCGGCAACCAGGCCGGCGACATGATAGATGACGTCCTGGCCGCGGACGGCCTCGCCGAGCGCCGGCAGGTGGTGCAGGTCCCCGGCGACCGTGCGCACCCCAAGGGCGGCCAGGTGCGCCGCCTTTGCCGGGGAGCGCACGAGGGCGGTGACCTCGGCGCCCTGTTCCCGGAGCGCCTCGGCGAGATGGCTCCCGACGAAGCCCGTCGCCCCGGTGACCAGCGCCTTCATAGCGCCCGGTCGTAGAGCCGATAGGTCTTGTAGACGGCGAATTCCATCTTCTCGAGGCCGGCGTTCATCGCCGGATTGTCCTCCAGGATCCAGCCCGCCTCGCCCCACCAGATGTTGTGGTCCTTGGCCCGGGTCCAGATCCAGTGGTAGAGCATCGCGTCGATGCCCTTGCCCCGCAGCTCCGGCACGATCCCCAGGAGCAGAATGCGGAGCCGGCGGAGCCGCTTGAACTTGAGGGAGAGCAGCAGGTCGGCCAGCAGGGCGGGGGTGAGGCGACCGGACCGGTGCCGGCGGAACACGGTATTGAGGTCCGGCAGGCAGAGCCCGAAGCCGACCGGCTCGCCGTCCTTCTCGGCGAACGGGACCAGGTCCGCGACGACCACCGGCTTGAACTGTTCGGCCAGGTGGTCGATCTCATGGTCGGTCATCGGGATGAAGCCCCAGTTCTTCTCCCAGCAGCGGTTGTAGAGCCGCTTGATCCGCTCCACCTCGCCGGGGAAGTCCTGCAGGTTCATAGGGCGGATGGTGACGCCCTGCCGCTTCCTCAGCATCTCGGTCCCGCGGGCCAGCCGCTCGGGCACCGGGAGGTAGATGGATTCGTACCCGCCCCGGTAGACCAGCAGGTCCTTCGCCTTCCTGAATCCCGCCGCGTCCACGAGGCGCTCGTAGTAGGGGGGATTGTGGGGCATCATGAGGGTGGGCGGGGTGTCGTACCCCCGGACCAGCAGCCCGCACTCGTCGTTGGTGGAGAAGGAGGCGGGGCCCCGCATGACGTCATGGTTCCGGGTCCGGAGCCAGGCGGCGGCCGCCTCGAACAGCGCATTCGCGGCCTCGTGGTCGTAGCGGCACTCGAAGAAGCCGAAGAAGCCGACCCGGTCCCCGTGGACCTCGTTGTGCAGCCGGTTACTGATCGCGGCGATCCGGCCGACCACCTCCCCGCCCCGTGTGGCGAGGAAGTACTCCGCCTCGGCATGCTCGAAGAACGGGTTGGTGGCGCGGTCCAGCAGCTTGCGCACGTCCATACGCAACGGCGGGACCCAGAGCGGGTCCCGCGCGTGGAGTTCGTAGGGCAGCTTGATGAAGCGGTCCAGCCCGGCGCGATCGCTCGCCGGGCGGACGGTCACAGCAGCGGTCAGATGACCCCCAGGTCCTTGCCGATACGGGCGAACTGCTCCAGGCAGAAGTCGATCTGCTCAAAGGAGTGCGTGGCCATGACGCTGGTGCGCAGCCGGCACTGGGACGGCGGCACGGCGGGCGGCATCACCGGGTTGGTGAAGACGCCGGCGTCGAACAGCTTGCGCCAGAACACGAACGTCGTCTCCATGGGCCCGATCTGGACCGGGATGATCGGGGTCTCGGTCTCGCCGATGTCGTAGCCCAGGCCGCGCATGCCGTTGATGAGGCGGTGGGTGTTGGCCCACAGCGCGGTGCGGCGTTCCGGCTCGGTCTTGAGCACCTCCAGCGCGGCCAGGACACCCGCGGTGTTGGCCGGGGGCAGTGAGGCGGTGAAGATGAGCGGACGGCAGTGGTGCTTCAGGAAGTGGATGACGTTTTCCGAACCGGCCACGAAGCCGCCGATGGAGGCGAGCGACTTCGAGAAGGTGCCGGCGATGAGGTCCACGTCGTCGGTCATCCCGAAATGCGCCGCCGTCCCGTCCCCCCTGGGGCCCAGGACGCCGATCGAATGGGCGTCGTCGAGCGCCAATGCGATGCCGTACTTGCGCGCGATGCGCACCAGTTCCGGCACGTTGGCGATGTCGCCTTCCATCGAATAGACGCCGTCCACCACGATCATGGCGCCCTTGCTGCCACGGGTCCGCTCGATCATCCGATCAAGGCCCGTCAGGTCGCCGTGGGTGAAGCGCAGCGTCTCGCCGTAGGACATCTTGGCGCCGTCAACGATCGAGGCGTGGTCCAGCTTGTCGAGGTAGACCAGATCGCCCCGGCCGATCAGGCCCGAGATCAGCCCCAGGTTGGCCTGATAGCCGGTGGAGAAGACCAGGCAGTCTTCCTTGCCGAGAAACTCGGCCAGCGAGGCCTCCAATTGGCCGTGCAGGTCCAGGGTGCCGTTCAGGAAACGGCTGCCGGTGCAGCCGGACCCGTAGCGGTGCAGGGCGCGGCCGGCCGCCTCCAGCACCTTCGGATGGTGCGTCAGGCCCAGGTAGTTGTTCGAGCCGAGCATGATCCGCTTCTGGCCCTCGATCATGACCGAGGTGTCCTCGGAATCCGAGATCGGCTTGAAATACGGGTACAATCCAGCAGCCTGGATCTCGCGTGCCTTGGTGAACTGCCGGCACTTCTCGAAGAGCTGGATGCTGTGCAGCGTCTGGGTTTCCACGGGGCCTCGTCTCGTGCTGGTGGAATCTGGTGCCTGATACTAAGCCGTTACAACCTAACGGTTTGGGTGGCAAGGCACAAGCAACAATCGGGGTCGGGGAGAAGCCCCGCTACATTTCCCCCATGCGTCGCCCGCTCGCCCCGCACCTGGTCCCCCTGCTGCTCAGCCTCGCCGTGCTGGCGCCCGCCCATCCCGATCCGATGTATCCCCGTTCCGAGGTGGGGCGGTTCGAGGTGGATGGGCTGGATTTCCGTCCCCACGGCGCCTGGCGGCGGGAAACCGGCCGGGTCCGGGAGCGGCGACGCGCGCTGCTGGCCGGGGGGCGCCTCGCCCAGCTCAACGCCCCCGGCGGCGGCTCGTCGATCCGGGTGGGCGGGCAGTACCTGGTGCCGGTCATTCCCATCGCCTTCGCGAATGTGGCGCCCCCGTTCCCGGCACCGGCCTACCAGCAGGTGCTCTTCGCCGCCGATCCGGCGCCCCTCCCCTACAGCGTGCGCAGCTACTACACCGAGGTGTCCCGCGGCCGGGTCACGATCGACGGCGTGCTGTTCGGCTGGGTCGCGGCCGACAGCAGTGACACCTACTACGAGGACGGCTGCAACGGCATCGGGGTCCTGGACAGCTGCCCCAGGGGAACGGCGCCGTTCGGCGAACTGCTGCTGCAGGCCCTCGAGCGGTCCGATACCGGCGGGGTGGATTGGGGCCGCTTCGACAACGATGGCGCCGACGGCCTGCCCAACTCGGGCGATGACGACGGCGTGGTGGACTTCGTGACCTTTCTCCAGCCCGAGGTTGACGGCGCCTGCGGGACGACCAACCTCTGGGCCCACCGCTTCGACGTGGGCTTCTGGCGCGGTGGCGGCTTCCTCACCGCGAGCCCCGTACGCGACGCGGCCGGGACACCGATCCCCGGCAGCTTCATCCGGATCCGCGACTACACCCTGCAGAGCGCAGTGGGTGGGCCCGGGGCCTGCACCGCCGGGCAGCTGATGCCGATCGGGACGGTGGCGCACGAGACCGGCCACGCCTTCGGCTTGCCGGACCTGTACGACACCAACCTGCGGAGCCCGGCGGTCACCCAGGGGCTGGGCGAGTGGAGCATCATGGGGAGCGGCAACTATACCCAGCCCTACAGCCCGGCGGGACTCGATGCCTGGTCGCTCGCGGAGCTGGGGTGGGTGGCGGTGGACGCCGCTCCGGCCGCCGGCCCGGTGGTCCTCCCGCCCGTGGCGACCTCCGACACGGTGCTGAGCCTCGTGGTACCCGGCACGGACGAGTATTTCCTGCTGGAGAACCGCCAGGCCATCGGGAGCGACAGCGCGCAGTTGAATCCCGCCTGCCAGTTCAACGGCCGTGCCTGCGCCAAGGGCCCCGGGATGCTCATCTGGCACATCGATGCTGGCCAGGTGGCGGCGCACGGCTTCTTCCAGGACAATCGGGTGAACAGCGGGCCGATCCATGGCGTGGCCCTGGTGCAGGCGGACGGGCTCAACCAGTTGCGGCAACCCGGCAGCCGGAACCGGGGCGACGCCGGCGACCCGTGGCCCGGCAGCAGCGGGAATTCCCGGTTTAACGACACCTCCACCCCGGCCGCCCGCGACAACCAGGGGCTCTCCGCCGGCTTCGCCCTGGATACCATCCGGCAGCTGGCGGCGGGTGGCGCGATCGGCTTCTCCCTCCGCCGGATCACGCCGGGCGGCGTGACCGTGACGCTCACGGAGGCGAGCGACGCCCTGGTGCGGCGGCGCCCGCTTGCGGTCGCGCAGGCGGCCTTCCTCGATTCGCTGGGCAACGCCAACGGCAGCTACGACGCGGGGGATTTCCTGGCGTGGTACCGGATGCAGCTCGTGAGCGGCTCCAGGACAGCGGGGTCCCGATGACCGTCCGACGGTGGTGGCTGGCGGCGGCGCTGGTCGGCGCGCTCTCCTGCGGCGATGATCCGGGGAACCCGGTACCGGGCACCATCGAGGTCGTGCTGGCCGGCCCCGGGCCAGCGGTCGGTGCCGTGCTCTTCCTCATCGAGGGTGGGTCCGTGGACACGGTGGAATCGGCCGGGGCGTACCTCGACGCCGCGCCGTATTCGGGCGTCGCGACCCAGGTGCTGGTGGCGGGGGATGACCTGCGGGGGGTGATCGCGCGAGCGAGGGTGCCGGACCTCCGGGTGGGCTACACGGCGTTCATCCAGCAGGTCGCCGATTCCCGGACGTACGCCCTGCGGCCTCCGGAGGAGACCCGGGTGTTCATCCGGGCGGCGGTCCCCTGAGCGGCTTCAGCGACCCGGGGGGCCTGACGGAGCGGGGCGCTCCGCGACGGAGCGGGTGCGGCAGGTCCAGGCGTAGCCGAACTGCAGCACATGGTCCTTCTGCCGGTCTACCAGGGCGGTGAGTGTCACGCAGGGCTGCACATCCACCTGGAACTGGTCATAGCTGTCCGACTGCTGCACCCGCAGTGCCCGGGGATACTGGCTCAGCAGTTCGGTGCGCCGGAGGTCGGGCCGGACCGTCCGATCCAGCGCGAAGATCAGGCGCTCGTTGTCATCGAAGTAGAGCTGGAAGTACCCCTGCCCGGGATCGAACGTCCAGCGCGGCCTGAGGGTCACGCCGCCGATTTCCCAGGCCAGTTCCTCGGGCAGCCGGCGCGGGGTGGCGTCGCTCGCGGTGTCGGCGCTGCCGAGCATCCGCCGGGCGCCGGGCAGCGTGGTTCGGCCGAGCACCAGTTCGCCATCTTTCCAGCTGCCACCGCGCACGGGTTCCCCCAGGGGAATCGGGCGGGCGGGCAGGGTCTGCGCGGCGAGCGAACCGGTGATGCAGAGCGGGGTCAATGCCAGCAGAAGGGAACAGATGCGACGCGCCATCAGGATGCTCCGCGTGAATG
Organism: Gemmatimonadota bacterium; assembly: GCA_033763675.1. Taxonomy (GTDB): domain Bacteria; phylum Gemmatimonadota; class Gemmatimonadetes; order Gemmatimonadales; family GWC2-71-9; genus JADJOM01. The sequence continues at coordinate 7,082 of JANRJZ010000124.1, read as the reverse complement.
CCGGGTGCCAGCCTCGCAAGCTTCAAGCCCCGGGCGCGGCGTGTCCAAGTGGCGGGCTGGCATACGGTTATCGGATCGGTCCCGGTGCCACCCGGTGGCAGTGGGCACAAAATGCCGAGGCCACCGGCGGGTTGCGTGTGCCGGGGATCACCCGGTCCCGATGAACGGGGAGGGGGAGATCTCGCTCAGCGTCATCGTCCCCGTCGGCCCCGGGGATCGGGCCTGGACTCGCCTGCTCCCATCCCTGCTGCCGCAGCTTGGCGTGGGGACCGAACTCATCATCACGGCGACCGATCCAACCCCGGATGGCGTGCCCCCCGGGGTGCGCTGGATCGTCGGCCCCCCGGGACGGGCGGCGCAGCAGAACCGGGCGGCCGCTCTCGCACTCGGCCGCTGGCTCTGGTTCCTCCATGCCGATTCATCGCTGCCTCCAGATGCGGTTCGCCGGCTGTGTGCGGCGCTCGAGGCCCACCCGGCGGCGCTCTGCTACTTCGATCTCGCTTTCGAGGATGGTCCGCGCCTGATGCGGCTGAATGAGTGGGGTGCCCGTATGCGGTCCCGCCTGATGGGCATGCCGTTCGGAGATCAGGGGCTGGCCCTGGGAAAGCGGGAGTTCGAGTCGCTCGGGGGATTCCCACCGGGCGCTCCATATGGAGAGGACCACCTCCTCGTCTGGACCGCCCGCCGCCGCGGCATGCCGCTCCGGCCGGTAGGGAGCCGGCTGGGAACCAGCGCCCGGGCCTATCGCGACGGCGGTTGGGGCAGGACCACCGTCCGCCGGATTGTCCTCACGGTCCGGCAGGCCCTGCCCGAGGCCTGGAGTTGGCTGTGGGGGAGGTGAGTGTCGCGGTCGCGGCCTTCGTGCGGACCCCCGGACATTCGCAGGGGAAGACCCGCCTTGCGGCGGGCGTCGGCGCGCAGCGGGCGGCGGAGTTCTATCACCTGGCGCTCGCGGTCACGGAGGCGGTGCTGGAGGGCGCGCGGGGACTGGGGCTGACGCCGTACTGGGCCGTGGCGGAGGCCGCGGCCCTGGACGACCCGCGGTGGCAGGCGCTGCCGCGGCTGTGGCAAGGGGAGGGGAGCCTTGGTGAGCGGCAGGATCGGGTGTATCGCCACCTGCTCGTGTCCCACTCCGCCGCGCTCCTCATCGGGGCCGACTGTCCGCTCCTTTCGCCCGGCGACCTGGTGGAAGCCCGGTGGGCCCTGCGCCACGCGGTGCCCTTCGTGCTCGGTCCCGCCACGGATGGCGGCTATTATCGCTTTGGCGGCCGGTTGCCGGTGCCCAGCACCGCGTGGACCGGAGTCGAGTACAGTACACCGGAGACCGCCGCCCAGCTGCGGGTCGCGCTGGGTCCCCTTGGCGCCGTGGCACTCCTCCCGCAGTTACCCGATGTCGACACCCGGGCGGACCTGGGGGTGGTCCTCGATCATGCCCGCGCGGGCGGGGAACTCTCTCCCCAGTTGCAGGCGTTGATCAGGTGGATGGAGCAGCTGGAAGGGCGGGGGCGGGGCGCGGTGGGTCTTGACGCATCAAGAAACATTGATATACTGGAGCCATGACAACGAGCACGGCCACCGACCTGACCCGCCTGGCGCGGGTCTTCCACGCTCTCTCCGACGAGACCCGACTTTGCCTGGTCGCCATGCTGCGGGAGGGGGAGCGCTGTGTCTGTGACCTGACGGCTGCGCTGGATTCCGGTCAGTCCCGGCTTTCCTTCCACCTCAAGGTGCTCAAGGAGGCAGGCCTGGTGCAGGACCGGCGGGAGGCGCGCTGGTCGTACTACTCCCTCGTCCCGGGGGCGCTGGAGGGACTGGAGGAGGCGGTCGAGTCGCTGAGCCCCGCGGCGGCGGTGCGGCGCGTGAAGGCGCGCTGTTGCTGACCTATTTTTTTCCCAGACTGATCAACTTTTCTTGATGGAGACTCCCATGCAGGACATCACCCAGATCGTGCGCGAGCGCTACGGCGAGGCCGCGCGCCACGCCGCCATCGGCCAGAAGGCCGGTTGCTGCGGTACCGGCAGCAGCTGTGCCTCCCCCGATCCGATCACCCGGGACCTCTACGCCGCCGAGGAGACTGCCGGACTGCCGGCGCAGGCGGTCCTGGCCTCGCTCGGCTGCGGCAACCCCACGGCCCTGGCTGAGCTGAAGGCCGGGGAGACGGTCCTGGACCTGGGCTCCGGCGGCGGAATCGACGTGCTGCTCTCCGCGCGGCGGGTGGGGCCCACCGGCAAGGCGTACGGCCTCGACATGACGGACGACATGCTCGCCCTGGCGCGCGCCAACCAGGCCCGGGCCGGCGTCACCAACGTGGAGTTCCTGCGGGGACAGATCGAGGCGATCCCGCTGCCGGATGCCTCGGTGGACGTGATCATCTCCAACTGCGTGATCAATCTCTCCGCGGACAAGGACCGGGTGCTGGCGGAGGCCTACCGCGTCCTCAAGCCCGGCGGGCGGTTCGCGGTGTCCGATGTGGTGACCCGGGGCGAGATCCCGGAACCGGTCCGCGCCAGCCTGGCCCTGTGGACCGGGTGCGTGGCGGGGGCGCTGGATTAGCGGGACTACGTGGCACGGCTGGAGCGCGCCGGGTTCACCGCCGCCTCGGTGGAGCCCACCCGGGTCTACACGGCGGCGGAGGCGCGGGACTTTCTCGGCGATGCCGGCCTCGACGCCGACGCGGTGGCGGCGCAGCTCGATGGCAAGGTCATGGGCGCCTTCATCCGGGCGACCAAGCCGCAGGCCGGCTGCGGCTGCGGTCCCGAGTGCTGCGGCGGGCACCGGTGAAGATCACCCCGCTGGGCGCTGACGAGATGCCGGAGGTCACGGCACTCCTCGGCGCCAACGGGCTTCCGACCGCCGATCTCTCTTCCGCGATCCGGTTCCTGGGCGTCCGGGACCGTGCGGGGCTCGAGGGAATCGTCGGCGTGGAGCGGCATGGTGACCTGGGGCTGCTTCGTTCGCTGGCGGTACGCGCGGATCGCAGGGAGAGCGGCCTGGGATCCGCGCTGGTGCTGGAGGTGGAACGCATCGCCACCGCCGACGGCCTGGGGGCGCTCTACCTCCTCACCACGACGGCCGAGCGATTCTTCTCGCGGCGGGGGTACACGCGGGTGGAGCGCGACGGGGTACCGGCGGCGATCCGCGGCACCTCAGAGTTTGCGTCGATCTGCCCCGCGTCCGCGGCGGTGATGCGGAAGGCGCTCGGTCCAGTCTGATCCCGGGGTGGCTGGGGGCGCACCCGGGTTGACTGCGCCCTACCTACCAGTAGATTGGGCCTATGACATCCATCGCGCCCACTGCGGACCGCATCCTGGACATCGCTGAGGGTCTGGTCCAGACCCGGGGGTACGAGGCGTTCAGCTACGCCGACATCGCCGACGCGCTGAGCATCCGCAAGGCCAGCATTCACTACCACTATCCCAGCAAGGCAGAGCTGACCCGGGCGATGGCCGCCAGGTACCGGGTCGCCTTTGCCGGGCGGCTGGCCCAGGTCGAGGCCGAATTCCCAGACCCAACGCGGCGGCTGATGTGCTACATCCGGCAGTTTCAGGATGCGTTGCGCGAGGGTGACCACATGTGCCTCTACGGCATGCTCGCGTCCGACGCGGGCACCCTGCCGGAAGCGGTCCGCACCGAAGTGAACGGCTTCTTCGCCGACCAGGAGGCCTGGCTCGCGCGGGTCCTCGCGGATGGCCGGGCCCGGGAGGAGTTCCGCTTCGATGGCCGCCCGGATGCCGCCGCCGCCGCGCTGCTGGCGGGACTCGAGGGGGCCATGCTGGTGGCGCGGTCGCGCCGGGATGTGGCGCACTTCGCCGCCGTCGCGTCCCGCCTGGTGGGCTCGCTGACCAGTGGCGGCTGAGCCGGCGGGTTGCGCCGGTGTGCCTGACGGGTCTCTCACCGGTCTCAGGTCGAGAGGCGAACCTCATGAGGGAACGACCATGGCCGTGAACGATTCCATCGAGCGCCGCGCCTTCCTGCAGGCCTGCGGCATCGTGGGCCTCGCCGTCGCCACCGAGGGGCTGGCGGGCGCCCGCCAGGGGCTGACCGCCGCGATGCGGGTGAGCCGGCCGGGCCCCGACGATCCGCCGATCCCCAACGAGATCGTGCAGCGGATCTTCACCGAGCGGTTCCAGGGCCGGACGGTGCAGCGGGGACACGTGACTCTCGACATGCCCACGATGGCCGAAGATGGGCGCTACGTGCCGGTCATCATCGAGTCCGACCTCCCCATGGGAGCGGACCAGTACGTGAAGAGCATCTTCCTCATCGTGGACCACAATCCCGACCCGCTGGTCACCGCCTTCCACCTGAGTCCCGCGATCGGGCCGGTGACGATCCAGACCCGGATCAAGATGAAGCGGACCAGCTGGATCCGTGCCATCGCCGAGACCAGCGGCGGCGAGCTGTGGGCGGATTACCTCAAGGTCGAAACCACACTCAACGGGTGCGGCTGACATGCCAGAGACCGGCAAGACCAAGATCGTCCTGCCCGAGCGCATCCAGCGCGGGGACGTCATCCGGGTGCAGGTGGTCATGCAGCACCCGATGGACACGGGCTTCTTCCGGGACGCCAACGCCGCGATCATCCCGGCCTGGTTCATCAGCGACGTCCGGGTGCGCCTCGGCGACACCGAGATCGCGCGCTTCGAATGGACGTCGGGGATCAGCAAGGACCCCATGGTGGCGTTCCAGCTCCGGGCGGACCAGGAGGGCATCCTCTCGGTCGAGTCCCGCGACAACCGCGGCAGCCAGTTCCGGGGACAGGCCGAGATCAAGTTCGCGACGACGTGAACGTCCCTGGCGGCTCGGCGGCTCGGCGGCTCGGCGGCTCGGCGACTCGGCCGTGGTGGGGGGCGGGGGCGTGGATCGGCGCCCTCGCCCTTTTTACGCCCGTCCCCCTCGCTGCCCAGGACACGATTCCCTTCCGCGCCTTCTCGCCGACGACCGAGACCACCCGGTATCCCGTGCGGGAACTCGCCAGGGGCGTCTACGCCGTGCTCGGCGATTCCGGCCAGGGGGTGGAGGGACGGCCCAACGCCGGCTTTGTCGAGACCCGCGAGGGGATCGTGGCGGTGGGCGGGCTGGCGAGTCCCGCCCAGGCGCGGGCGGTGTTGCGGACGATTCGCGACGTGAGCCGCCGCCCGATACGGGCGCTGGTGCTCCATGCCCATCATCCCGACATGATGTTCGGCGCGATCGAGTTCAGGCGGGCGGGGGCGCGGATCGTCGCCCATCCGGACACGCGGGTGCTGGCCGGGGATGCCGGCCCCGATGCCATGGTGGCCGACTGGGACCGGGTCGTGGGCCTGCAGGAGCTGCTGGGCTTCGAGTTCGCCAACACGCCGGACCAGCCCGTCACCGGGTGGGACACCCTGCGGCTCGGGGGACGCACCCTGGTGGTGCTCCACCCAGGGCCGGCGCACTCCAACGGGGATCTGATGCTCTGGCTGCCGGAGGAGCGGGTGCTCTTCGCCGGCGACATCCTGGTGGAGGATGGGGTGACCATGGTGGTGGACGGACGATCCGCCATCCTGCTCCGGACGCTGGACCTGATTGACTCGCTGGCGCCGCGGGTCATCGTGCCCGGCCATGGACGAATCCCGGCGGAGCCGCGGGCGCTGGTCGCCACCACGCGGCAGTATGTCGTGGCGCTCCGCGACTCGATGGCCGCGGAGGTGAGGCGCGGCACCCCGATGCGTCGGGCGGTGGGCGCCTACCCGCCGCCGGACGGTCGGCGGCCCGTAGCGCTCAACTCACGGATTCGTCGCAACGCCGCCCGGGTGTTTCTCGAGATGGAGCGGGAGGCGCTGGGGATGGAGGAGAGCGAATGAGGAGGAAGCGTGCGGCCGTTCACCCGGCGGTGTCCCTGTGGCTGATCCTGGTTGCGGCGCATCCCGTTGCCGGGCAGGGGCCGCTCCCGCGACTGATCGGCACCGAGGAACTGGAACGGCGCCTCACCGAGGAGACCGGGGGCGGGCGCCGCCTTCCGGTGGTGCTGGACGTGCGGCAGCCCTGGACCAGTTACCTCCAGAATCACCTTCCCGGTGCCGCCTGGCTCAACGTGGAAACGCTGCGGGCCCAGCAGGGGGAACTGCCCTTCCAGCTGCTGCCCGCCGAGCACTACGCGACCCTCTTCCGCCGGCTGGGCCTCGAACCGGAGGTCCCGGTCGTGGTGTATAGCGCCGGTGAGCAACTCGATATCGACGCGACCTTCACCGTCTGGCTGCTGGCGGCGGCCGGCGCCACCGAGGTCTACCTCCTGGACGGCGGCTACGCCAAGTGGGACCTCGAGGCGCGGCCCCTCACGCAGCGCTATCCGCGGGCCCGGCCGGGCGCGAGCCGGTTCCGCCCGGAGGATTTCCGCGCCCCGGTGGCCACGCTGGAGGAGGTGAAGGCGGCCAGCGCCGGCGCATCGGGAGCGCTGCTGGTGGATGCCCGGCCCCAGGAACAATATGCCGGATCGGCGGGGGCCCAGGCGCGCCGTGGGCACATTCCCGGGGCCGTGAATCATCCCTGGAAGGACGACCTCGAGAAGCGGGATCTGGCGCTGGTCTGGAAGGACACGACGGCGCTGCGGGCAAGTTACCTGGCGCAGGGCATCACCCCTGATCGCGACATCATCCTCTACTGCAACAGCGGCACCGAAGCCAGCCACGTCTACTTCGCGTTGCGCTACCTGCTCGGGTATCCGCGGGTGCGGATCTACACCGGGTCGTGGACCCAGTGGGCGGAGCGGGAGGAGTTGCCGGTGGAGCGTTAGGCATGTCACGGCAGCGACGCTGCCGCGGTGTCGCGTCGGAGGGTCGCCGCAGAGGATCGGTTAGCCCGGCGCGGGGAGGTATCCGGAATTCTGTGTGTGAGCCGGTGGCTACCCTGCCAGGGTGAAGCGGTCAGGATAGAGGATCGCAAACTGGGTCATCACGGCTTTCCAGTCCCGGGGGGCGGCCTTCCAGCGCCGGACGATGTTCCGCAGCGCCAGGTACAGGAGTTTGGTGGCCGCCTGGTCGTTGGGGAAGTGCCCCCGGGTCTTCACGATCTTCCGCAGCTGCATGTGCAGGCTCTCGATCGCGTTGGTCGTGTACAGC
>JANRJZ010000123.1:0-16535 GCA_033763675.1 Gemmatimonadota bacterium | reverse complement strand
GAGTTCTTTGCCCGGGACGGCGTCCTCGCGGTCCGGCCCGCGAGGGGCTGGCGCGGCTTCCGGGTGCGGGAGCCCTCGCCCCCAGGGGCGGCGGGGGTGGTGGTCTGGGAACCGGTCGCCTATTTCATTCCTGAGCATGTGGCGGATCCCGCCATCCTCGCCCCCGGGCAGACGCTCTGGGTCGAGGTCTCCGTGCCACGCCGGGGCCTTCCCCGGCCGATCCGTATCGAGGTCAGAGGTAATGCCCCGTGATGCCGCGCGCCGAATGCTGCCGCTCGTTGTGCTGGTGGTCGCCGCCAGCGCGCCCCTCACCCTGGGGGCGCAAGTGCAGTTCGTCGCTCACGGCCTCGGCAGCGTGTCGGTCGATGTGGACGACCAGGACGCCACCAGCGGCGCCGGGTTCGGCTTCCTGGCGGGGGCCGGGATCCGGCTCCGCAATCTCGAGTTTGGCGGCGAGTACGGGCAGCACGGCCTGGGAGATGACCGCAAGGCCAAGCAGTACGGCGGCTGGATCCGGGTCTTCGCAACGGGGCAGGGCCGGGCGCGCCTCTATCTCGTGGCCGGCATCGCCGACTATCGCTACAGCCCCGCCTCGGGGAGCCGGAGTCATTCGGTGGGTGGCAGCATCGGACCCGGCGTGATCATTCCGCTCGGCAGCTCCCGGACCAGCCTGCTGCTCGAGGCACGGTTCCATTCCGGGTTCGACCGACTCGGCGTGATCTCCTCCCAGGAATTCCTCTCTGTGTCGGCCGGGGTGCGGCTGGCACCCTGAGGTGCCCGCGGGTTGATGGCCGGGGCAAGCCCTCCTAAGTTCCTGCCCCGGCCAGAGCGGCCATACTCCCACGGGGCCCGCGCGTGCACTCCCTCCTGATCGCCCTGCCTGACTGGCTTTCCCGCATCGCCACGCTGCTCGAGGTGGACGCCGCGGAGCTGACCCGGAGCCTGGTCCGGGTCGCGGTCATCTGGGCCCTCTGCTACGTGGCGCTGCGGCTGGTCCGCATGGTCGCCTCCCGCATCGAGCGCGCGGTGGACGACGGTGACGCCAGCACGCTTACGGAGCGCGAGCAGCGGGGCCAGACCATCTCCCAGCTGCTCCGGAGTGTCGGCCGGGTCTCGGTGGTCGCCGTCGGCCTGCTGCTTTCCCTCAACGTCTTCATCGACATCGGCCCGCTGCTGGCAGGGGCCGGCATCCTGGGGCTCGCCGTCTCCTTCGGGGCGCAGAGCTTGGTCAAGGACGTCATCTCGGGTTTCTTCTACCTGCTCGAGGGGCAGTTCGCGGTGGGTGATGTCATCGAGGTCTCCGGCAAGTCGGGCGTGGTGGAGCGGATGACGCTCCGCATGGTCGTGCTCCGGGACTTGCACGGGGTGGTGCACATGGTGCCGAACGGGCAGATCACCACGGTCAGCAACATGACCCGGACGTGGAGCCGGGCGGTGGTCGACGTGGGCGTTGCCTACGGCACCGACGTGGACCAGGCGCTCCGAATCCTCGCCGAGGAGTCGCAGCGGCTGGCCCACGATCCCGAGTGGCAGCCGCGTTTCGACGGGGAGCCGGAGGTGGTCGGGGTCCAGGGTCTGGACGAGAACCAGGTGACCATCCGGACCCTGCTCCGCACCCATGCCGGGCAGCAATGGGCGGTCGGCCGGGAATTCCGGCGCCGGATCAAGGCCCGGCTGGACCAGGAAGGGATCGAGATCCCCTATCCCCAGCGCACGGTGCACGTGCGGCACCACGACACGGGCCGCCGGCCCTCTGACGCGGAGTCCGATGCCGACATCACCCGGCGGCCCCCGCCCCGGCCCAGCCAGTACCGCCGCACCGAAGGCAGCGGGGACACCTGACCATGGGACTCCGCTTCTACAACACGCTGAGCCGCCGCCTCGAGCCGTTCACCCCGGGGGTACCGGGCCGGGTGTCCATGTACACCTGCGGCCCGACGATCTGGAACTACGCCCACATCGGAAACTTCCGCACCTTTCTCTTCGAGGACCTGCTGCGCCGCTGGCTGGAGGCACGGGGCTTCCAGGTCTTCCACGTCATGAACCTGACCGACGTGGATGACCGGATCATCAAGGAAGCGGGCGCGCGCGGGCTGCCCATCCGGGAGTTCACGGAGCCGTTCGCCCAGGCCTTCTTCGAGGATCGAGATTTCCTCCGCATCCGGCCGGCGCATGCCTATCCCCGGGCGACCGATTTCATTGCCGAGATGATCCGGCTGGTGCAGGGACTGCTGGCCAAGGGGGTCGCCTACCAGGGGGACGACGGCTCGGTCTATTTCGCCATCCAGCGCTTCCCCGCGTACGGCCAGCTCTCCCAGCTCGATCGCCGTTCCCTCAAGGCCGGCGCCAGCGGGCGGGTCTCCACCGACGAGTACGACAAGGAGAACGCCCAGGACTTCGTCCTGTGGAAGGCGGCCCGCCCGGAGGACGAGGCGGTCGCGGCCGCGTGGGATGCCCCGTTCGGGCGGGGGCGGCCGGGGTGGCACCTCGAGTGCTCCGCCATGGCGCTGGCGCTCCTGGCCCGGGAGGGGCTGGGGGAGGTGCTCGACATCCACGCCGGCGGGGTGGACCTCATCTTCCCGCACCATGAAGACGAGATCGCCCAGAGCTGCGCCTTCACTGGCGCCTCGCACTTCGCCCGGGTGTGGCTGCACGGGGAGTTCCTGAATGTGCGCGGCACCAAGATGTCCAAGCGGTTCGGCAACATCACCACCCCCCGGGACCTCAAGGCCGACGGCGTGGATGCCGGGGCCATCCGGCTCCTGATGTTCCAGACCCACTACCGCCAGAAGCTTGACCTGACCGACGAGGCACTCGCCGCCGCGCGGGAGGGGAGTCGGCGTCTGGGGGAGTTCGACAGCCGGCTCCGGCGGGCTCCACGGCGGACCGCCGACGCCGCGAATGCCTGGGCCGACTGGGCCGGGCGGGTCACCGGGGAGGTCGCGGAGGCGCTGGACGACGACCTCAACGCCCCCCGGGCCATCGCGGTGCTCTTCGACGCGGTACGAGATGGCAACCGCTTGCTGGATCAGGGCTTGCCGCCGGGGGAGGCGGAGGTTGCCGGGTGGGTCCGGGCGCTGGAGGTGCTCGAGGTTCTGCCAGGGAGCGTCGGTGCGGTGACGGTGTCGCCTCAGGTCACCGCAGCCGGATCCGTCCATCCCCCTGCTGAGACGCCTGCGAACCTCGCGGAGGCCGAGAACTGGGCACGGGCCTGGGCCGTGGCCCGGCTGGCCGCCAAGGGAAAGCGGGACTTCAAGGAGGCGGACCGGATCCGGGACCTCCTCAAGGCCGCAGGCTGGGAAGTCCGCGACAACAAGGATGGGACCGTGGAGGTTCGGCGGCTGTAGGCTGCCCCGCTCCGCCCGTCCCTCACACCTGTCCAGCCGCCGAGCCGCCGAGCCGTGCAGTCGCCCGCCAATCCCGCCCCGTTGACATACCCCTAAGTGACCGGCTATCATGTCGTTCTGCTCGTTTTGGCTACCCGCTGACGTAGCTCAACTGGCAGAGCACCGGTTTTGTAAACCGGCGGTTGAGGGTTCGATTCCCTCCGTCAGCTCTGCGGTGGAGTTGTAAGGCGGGCGGGACGCGAGCGCACGGTGGGGTGGCCGAGTGGCTAATGGCAGCAGACTGTAAATCTGCCGCGCTTTGCGCTACGTAGGTTCGAATCCTACCCCCACCATGACGGGCATGCAGCCGTCGGGCATGTCGGAGTTGCCGTGGGGGGCATCAGGCTCGCGGGCGTAGCTCAGTTGGTAGAGCGTCAGCCTTCCAAGCTGAATGTCGCGGGTTCGAGCCCCGTCGCCCGCTTGGCCGGGGTCGTCAAGGGAAGCCTTGGCGGCCCCGATGTACACTGGAATCGCTCGCGTAGCTCAGTCGGTAGAGCGCATCCTTGGTAAGGATGAGGTCACCGGTTCAATCCCGGTCGCGAGCTCTCAAGGAGGGCAGACATGCCGCGTGAAAAGATCATCCTCGAGTGCACCGAGTGCCGGGACCGGAACTACTTCACCGACAAGAATCGGCGGAAGCACCCGGAGCGCGTCGAGTGGAAGAAGTATTGCCCCCGGTGCAACAAGCACCTGGCGCACAAGGAGTCCAAGTGAGTTCGGACGTCGCCACCAAGGAGTCCGGGGGGGTCGCCGGCTGGATCGGCGGGTCCGTCGAGTTCCTCCAGGCGGTGCGGTCGGAGCTCACCAAGGTGACCTGGCCCAGCCGGGACGAGCTGGTCAAGGCCACCCGGATGATCCTGGTGCTGTCCGTCATCCTCGGGCTCCTGATCGGGTGGATGGACCTGCTCTTCAACCTCGTCCTGGTGGACGGGGTGGCGGCGCTGACCCGGTGAGCGACGCCCCGGAGTACCGCTGGTTCGCCATTCAGACGACGGCGGGGCACGAAAACAAGGTCCGGTCCCTGGTGGCCCAGCGGATCGCGCAGGATCCCCGCCCCGAGGGCCAGCGCCTGATCCGTCAGGCCCTGGTGCCGGTGCAGGAAGTCGTGGAGATCAAGAACGGCAAGAAGGTCACGGTGGAGCGGAAGCTCTACCCGGGGTACGTCCTGGCGGAGATGGTGATGAACCAGGAAGCCCTGCACGTGATCAACAGCATCCAGGGCGTGATCAAGTTCGTGGGCGCGGGGAAGTTCCCGCAGCCGCTCCGGCAGGACGAGGTCAACCGGCTGCTCGGCATCGCCGAGGCGGTGGCCGACGCGGAGCCGAAGGAGGAGATCCCCTTCCTGGTCGGCCAGGTGGTGGAGATCACCGAGGGGCCGTTCTCCGACTTCAGCGGCACGGTCGAGGAAGTGCTCTCAGACAAGGGCAAGGTGAAGGTGTCGGTGAGCCTGTTCGGGCGGCCGACGTCGGTGGAACTGGACTACCTCCAGCTCCGGGGCCACTAGGCCCCACCCCGCGACCGCGCGGGTCATCGCGGCAGGTGCAAGGGAGTGGACGCCGGCGGACGAGCCGGGCGCCCCTCCACCCATCGAAAGGAAGGGTATGGCAAAGAAGGTCACCGCAGTGATCAAGCTGCAGTGTCCGGCGGGAGCGGCCAATCCGGCGCCGCCCGTGGGCACGGCACTGGGTCCGCACGGCGTGAACATCATGGAGTTCTGCAAGCAGTTCAACGCCCGGACGCAGTCCCAGGCGGGGATGGTGATCCCCGTGCTCGTCACGGTCTACCAGGACCGGACGTTCTCCTTCATCACCAAGACGCCGCCGGCGCCGAACCTCCTGCTCAAGGAGGCCGGTCTGGAGAAGGGCAGTGCGTCCCCCAACCGCACCAAGGTGGGGCGGGTGACGCGCGCCCAGCTCAAGAAGATCGCCGAGCTGAAGATGGCGGACCTCAACGCGGCCGACCTCGAGGGCGCCATGCGGATGATCGCGGGCACCGCGCGCTCGATGGGCCTGGAGGTCATCGACTGATGCGGGCGCATGGCAAGAAGTTCGGCACGGCCCTGGCCAAGGTGGACCGCACCCGGGAGCATCCGATCGGGGATGCGGTCAAGATGGTCAAGCAGGCGGCCTTCGCGAAGTTCAATGAGACGGTGGACGTGGCGGTCCGGCTGGGCGTGGACCCGCGGCACGCGGACCAGGTGGTCCGCGGGACCGTGGTGCTCCCCCACGGGACCGGCAAGTCCGTCCGGGTGCTGGTGATCACGCAGGGCGAGAAGGTGAAAGACGCGGAGGCGGCGGGTGCCGACTTCGCGGGCATCGAGTACGTCCAGAAGCTCAAGGACGGCTGGCTGGAGTGCGATGTCATCGTCGCCACGCCGGACGTCATGGGCCAGCTGGGGCAGCTGGGCCGGATCCTCGGCCCCCGTGGCCTGATGCCCAACCCGAAGGCCGGCACCGTCACGATGGACGTGGGCAAGGCGGTGCGGGAGATCAAGGCGGGCAAGATTGAGTTCCGGGTGGACAAGACCGGGAACGTCCATGCCCCCGTGGGCAAGATCAACTTCTCCGAGCAGCAGCTGGCGGAGAACCTGCAGGCCTTCATGGACACCATCGTCCGCGCGAAGCCGGCCGCGGCGAAGGGTCAGTACATCCGGAGTGCCACGGTGTCCAGCACCATGGGCCCCGGCATCCGGCTCGAGACGGCGGGGTACCGATGAGCAAGACTGAACGCCAGGCCGAGGTCGAGACCCTGACCACGGCCATCTCGGCGGCGCCCAACGTCTACGTGACCGACTTCGCCGGGCTGAATGTGGCGAGGATGACCGAGTTCCGGCGCCGCCTCCGCGGCGCGGGCGCGCGGTACCTGGTGGTGAAGAACACCTTGGCCGAGCGGGCGCTGGAGAGCCGGGGGATCACCGCCCTGAACGAACACCTGAAGGGGCCGACCGGGCTGGTGCTGTCCACCGACCCGCTGCCGGCCGCGAAGGTGCTGACCGAGTTTGCCAAGGAATTCCAGAAGCCCGGCATCAAGGCCGGGCTGGTGGACGGGCAGCCGGTCTCGAAGGACCACATCCAGCGGCTGGGGACCATCCCCGACCGGCAGACACTCCTCGGCATGATCGCGGGGACGATGTCCAACATTACGGCTTCATTTGCTGGCTGCCTCGAGGCGCTTCGCGACCAGCGCGCCGCAGCCTCTAACGCCTGAGGGAGAATACCGAGATGAGCACGACCATGCTGAGCAAGGACGAAATCCTCGAGGCCATCGGCAAGATGAGCGTTCTCGAGCTGGCCGACCTGATCGAGGCCTTCAAGGCGAAGTTCAACGTCACCGTCATGGCGGCCGCGGCGGCCCCGGCCGGCGGCGCGGCGGCCCCGGCGGCCGAGGAGCAGACGGAGTTCGCCGTCGTCCTCAAGAGCGGCGGCGAGAAGAAGATCCAGGTCATCAAGGTGGTGCGCGAGCTCACCAGCCTGGGCCTGAAGGAAGCGAAGGAGCTGGTGGACAACGGTGGCAACGTGAAGGAAGGCGTCACCAAGGCCGAGGCCACCGAGATGAAGAAGAAGCTCGAGGACCAGGGCGCCGTCGTCGAGCTGAAGTAGGCCGGGTCGGGTGTGGCGCCGCACAACCGTGCGGCGCCACCGGGCGCCGGCGACGGACGCCCAGCTGACCCCCTACTTCGGTGAGACGACATGACGGCTGTACGGCTTCGATAATTCGCAGGCTATCCGAGCCCCGCGTGACCCCGCCGCAACCGGCGGCGGGGGACGCGCCGGGGCCATTTGTGTTGCGCGAGTGGATCCAATGACGGCGACGCGACCCCAGATCGTCTTTTCCAAGCGGGACGTGGGCATGCCCATGCCCGACCTGCTCGACATCCAGACCCGGGCGTTCCAGAGCCTGCTGGTCCCGGACGACGTCCACGGCGAACGCCAGGATGTCTCGCTCGAGCGCGTGTTCCGCGACCTCTTCCCGATCGGCGACGTGAACGGGAAGTACAGCCTGGAGTTCATCTCCTACCAGCTGGGCGAGCCGAAGTACTCCGTCGAGGAGTGCATCGAGCGCGACATGACCTACGCCGCCCCGCTCAAGGCCACCCTCCGCCTCGACGTGTTCGAGGAGGTGGACGGCCAGCGCCGGCTCAAGAACGCGATCGAGAAGGAGGTCTACCTCGGGGAACTCCCGATCATGACCCCCCTCGGCACCTTCGTCATCAACGGCGCCGAGCGCGTCGTGGTGTCGCAGCTGCACCGCTCGCCGGGCGTGGTCTTCGAGGAGGACACCCACCCGAACGGGCAGCGGCTGTTCTCCGCGCGCATCATCCCGTTCCGCGGCTCGTGGGTGGAGTTCACGATCGACATCCACGACGTGATCTACGTCCACATCGACAAGAAGAAGAAGTTCCCGGCCACGGCGCTGCTCCGCGCCTTCGGCTACGGCACCAACGCGGAGATCCTCAAGCTCTTCTTCGCGACCAAGGAGATGGACATCACCGGCAAGCTCGAGGGCCGGCAGGAGCGGCGGGAGCTGATGGGCGCGCTCATCGCCGCCGATGTGCCCAACCCCGAGGAGCCGGGCGGGCCGCCGCTGGCCATCGTGGGCGACGAGCTCTCCACCGAGCGGCTCAACCAGCTGCGCCACGTGGGCGTGAAGACGGTCACCGTCTTCGCCGGCTACACCACCCTGGACCTGCGGGACGATGAGCAGCCCACCACCACCCGGGAGCGGGCCCGGCAGGTGCTGGCGTTCGACGTGGCCGATCCCGAGACCGGCGAGGTCGTGGCCGAGGGCGGCAGCGAGCTCACCGACACGCTCCGGAAGAAGCTGGTCAAGGCCCAGATCACCAAGGTCGAGGTGCTGCTGCCGGCCGGCCGGGGCGAGTCCCCGCTGATCAAGAACACCCTGACCAAGGACCCGACCCACAGCGAGGCCGAGGCGCTGGAGCAGATCTACGCCCTGCTGCGGCCCGGCGAGGCGCCCAACCTCGAGACCGCCCGCGAGGCGCTCAAGCGGCTGTTCTTCAACCCCAAGCGCTACGACCTCGGGCGGGTGGGGCGGTACAAGATCAACCAGCGGCTCAAGACCCGGATCCCGGCGAACCACACCGTCCTCACCGAAGAGGACTTCATCGCCATCATCCGGTACCTGATGGACCTGAACGACGGGCGCGGCTTCACCGACGACATCGACCACCTCGGCAACCGCCGCATCCGGTCGGTGGGCGAGCTGATCGCCAACCAGTTCTCGGTGGGCCTCTCCCGCATGGCGCGGCTGGTCAAGGAGCGGATGAGCATCAACTCGGACCCCGAGAAGATCTCGCTCGACGACCTGGTCAACGCCCGCACCGTGTCGGCCGTCATCCAGGCGTTCTTCGGCAGCTCGCAGCTGTCGCAGTTCATGGACCAGACCAACCCGCTGGCGGAGCTGACCAACAAGCGCCGGCTCTCGGCCCTGGGCCCGGGCGGCCTGACCCGGGAGCGCGCCGGCTTCGAGGTCCGGGACGTGCACTACTCGCAGTACGGCCGGATGTGCCCCATCGAGACGCCGGAAGGCCCGAACATCGGCCTGATCACCAGCCTCTCGACCTACGGCCGGATCAACGACCTGGGCTTCATCGAGACCCCGTACCGGGTGGTGAAGAACGGGAAGGTGACCGACGAGATCCGCTGGCTGTCGGCCAGCGAGGAGGAGGGCTACGCGGTGGCCCAGGCCAACGCGCAGCTGGACGAGCACAACAAGCTGAGCGAGGACCTGGTCCTCTGCCGCAAGGGCGATGACTACCCCCTGCTGGCGCCGGACCGGATCGACTTCATGGACGTGGCGCCGGAGCAGCTGGTCTCCATCGCCGCGGCGCTGATCCCGTTCCTCGAGCACGACGACGCCAACCGCGCGCTCATGGGCAGCAACATGCAGCGCCAGGCGGTGCCGCTGCTCTTCCCCCAGTCGCCCACGGTGGGCACCGGGCTGGAGGCGAAGGTGGCCGCGGACTCCGGGGCGGTGATCGTCGCCCGGCGGGGCGGCACCGTCACCCGGGTCACGGCGGACGAGATCATCGTGGACTCCGGGGAGCAGGGAAAGGTGGACCCGAACATCCCGCTCGCGCGGCTCACCCAGCACGACCGCTACCGGGTGCGGAAGTTCTGGCGCACCAACCAGGACACCGCCATCAACCAGCGTCCGCTGGTCCGGGTGGGGGACCGGGTCGCCCAGGCGCAGGTGATCGCCGACGGCGCCGCCACCGAGGGCGGGGAGCTCGCCCTGGGCAGCAACGTCATCGTGGCGTTCATGCCCTGGTACGGGCACAACTTCGAGGACGCCATCGTCCTCTCCGAGCGGCTGGTGAAGGACGACGTCTACTCGTCCATCCACATCCAGGAGCTCGAACTCCACGTCCGGGACACCAAGCGCGGGCAGGAGGAGATCACCCGGGAAATCCCCAACGTCTCCGACGAGGCGCTGGTGGACCTCGACGAGCGGGGCATCGTCCGGATCGGCGCCCACGTCAAGCCGGGCGACATCCTGGTCGGCAAGATCACCCCCAAGGGCGAGACCGAGCTGTCGCCGGAAGAGAAGCTGCTCACCGCGATCTTCGGCGAGAAGGCCAAGGACGTGAAGGACAGCTCGCTCAAGGTCCCACCGGGGATGAAGGGCGTCGTCATCGACGTCAAGATCTTCAGCCGGGTCGAGGACCAGGTGGTGGAGAAGGACCGCGGCGAGCGGATCGGCGAGGTGCGCCGGGTCGAGACCGACGAGAAGGCGCGGATCAGCGCCGTGATGTTCGAGGAGCTGAAGCACCTGCTCGAGGGCCAGGACGTCGCCCTCATGCTCAAGGCGGGCACCGTCGAGGAGGCCATCCCGGCCGGCACCAAGCTGACCCGGGGCACCCTCGCCGACCTCGACCTGGGCGAGATCGACCTCAAGACGCTGCGGGTGGCCCACAAGGCCTCCAACGAGCGCATCCGCCTTGCCATTGATACCGCGACCCGGGAACGGGCCAAGGTGGAGGAGAAGGCGGAGGACCAGATCGACAAGATCCTCCAGCCGGATGAGCTGCCCCCGGGCGTGATCCAGCTGGTGAAGGTGTACATCGCCGAGAAGCGGAAGGTCTCGGTGGGCGACAAGATGGCGGGCCGCCACGGCAACAAGGGCATCGTGGCGCGCATCGTTCCCGAGGAGGACATGCCGTTCCTCCCGGACGGCTCGCCGGTGGACATCGTGCTCAACCCGCTGGGCGTGCCCAGCCGGATGAACGTGGGCCAGATCCTGGTGACCCACCTCGGCTGGTGCGCCACGATCCTCGGCTTCAAGGCCAAGACGCCGGTGTTCCGCGGCGCGGACGAGCACGAGATCGGGGTGCTGCTCCGGCTGGCCGGCGTGCAGTGGGCGTCGCGCGGGCTCAACCTGAAGCACCCGGCGCCGTCCCCCGACGCGGCCGCCATCGAGACCGTGGTCAGTGACCTCAAGGCCACCGGCCAGAACCTGATCGAGGCCGGCATCCAGGACCTGGCACACCGCGGGGCGCATGCGGTGACCCGGGAGCTGTACGCCGGGCTCAAGACCTTCCTGGCCGCGGCCGCGAAGGAGCTGGCCGCCCGGGAGCTGACCCAGAAGAAGCAGGAGCTGGCGTACCACCAGTTCCGGCTGGAGTCGGCGGAGGGCGCCGAGCACAAGGCCATCCAGAAGATCGTGAAGGAGCTGGAGAAGGCCAACGAGCTCACCCTGCCGGAGCTGCTGGAGAGCGCCGGCCGCCCGGCCCTCGCGGCCCTCGCCAGCGGCAAGGGCGAGGCCGAGGACGTGGCGCGCGGGGCGGAGGAGCTGATCCGGGCCGCGGGGCTGACCCCGGGCGGCAAGGCGCGGCTGCGCGACGGGCGCACCGGGCAGGAATTCGAGGGCGACGTGACGGTGGGCACGATCTACATGCTCAAGCTGTCGCACCTCGTGGACGACAAGATCCACGCCCGGAGCATCGGGCCGTACTCGCTGGTGACGCAGCAGCCGCTGGCCGGCAAGGCGCAGTTCGGCGGCCAGCGCTTCGGCGAAATGGAAGTCTGGGCGCTGGAGGCGTACGGCGCCGCGCACGTGCTGCAGGAGATGCTGACGGTCAAGTCGGACGACGTGAACGGCCGGAGCAAGGTGTACGAGGCGATCGTAAAGGGGCAGAACCTGCCGGAGCCCGGCATCCCCGAGTCGTTCAACGTGCTGGTCAAGGAACTCCAGGCCCTCGGCCTCAAGGTCACCCTCGGCACCAGCGCCGACGGCGACGAATAAGGACGGATCCATGATTGATTTTCGCAGCGGACGCGAGCCCAAGAGCTCGAGTTTCGACTACATCAGCATCCGCATCGCCTCCCCGGAGGAGATCCGCGGCCCCCGCGACACCAAGGAGCGGGAGCGGCTGGAGCTCCAGGGGCAGCGGTACTGGTGGTCCTGGGGCGAGGTGACCAAGCCCGAGACCATCAACTACCGCTCCTTCAAGCCGGAGAAGGACGGCCTCTTCTGCGAGCGCATCTTCGGTCCGGTCAAGGACTGGGAATGCCACTGCGGCAAGTACAAGCGGATCCGCTACCGGGGCGTGATCTGCGACCGGTGCGGCGTGGAGGTGACGCTGAGCAAGGTGCGGCGCGAGCGCATGGGCCACATCGAGCTCAGCGTGCCGGTGGCGCACATCTGGTTCTTCAAGACCCTGCCGTCGCCGATGGGCAACCTGCTCAACGTGACCCTGCGGGACCTGGAGCGGGTGATCTACTACTCGAGCTACATCGTCATCGAGCCCGGGGACCAGGACGTCGAGGCCAACCAGCTGCTGGACGAGGACGAGTACCTCCAGCTGCGGCACAAGGCGCGCGAGGACGGCGACACCGCCTTCAAGGCGGACATCGGGGCGCCGGCGGTGCGGGAACTGCTCAACCGCATCGACATCAAGAAGCTCGCGGAGGAGCTGCGCGCCTCGGTCGCGACCGAGACCAGCCAGCACCGCAAGAAGCAGATGCTCAAGCGGCTCAAGATCGTGGACGCGTTCCTCACCTCGGGCGAGAACGGCGACGTGCCGAACCACCCGGCGTGGATGATCCTGGACGTGATCCCCGTCATCCCGCCCGACCTCCGGCCGCTGGTGCCGCTGGACGGCGGCCGCTTCGCCACCTCGGACCTGAACGACCTCTACCGCCGGGTGATCAACCGCAATAACCGGCTGCAGAAGCTGATCCAGCACAAGGCGCCGGAGGTCATCCTCCGCAACGAGAAGCGGATGCTGCAGGAGGCGGTGGACGCCCTGTTCGACAACGGCCGCCGCTCCAAGGCCATCCGCGGCCGCGGCAAGCGCCCGCTCAAGTCCCTGAGCGACATGCTCAAGGGCAAGCAGGGCCGGTTCCGGCAGAACCTGCTGGGCAAGCGGGTGGACTACTCCGGCCGGTCGGTGATCGTGGTGGGGCCGGAGCTCCGGTTGCACCAGTGCGGCCTGCCCAAGGCCATGGCCGTGGAGCTGTTCAAGCCCTTCATCATCCACAAGCTGGTGGAAAAGGGCATCGCGGAGACTGTGAAGCGGGCCAAGAAGATCGTGGAAAAGGAGAGCCCCGAGGTCTACGAGATTCTGGAAGAGATCATCCAGGACCACCCGGTGCTGCTCAACCGCGCCCCGACGCTGCACCGCCTGGGCATCCAGGCCTTCGAGCCGGTGCTGGTGGAGGGGAAGGCGATCCGCATCCACCCGCTGGTCTGCGCCGCGTTCAACGCCGACTTCGACGGCGACCAGATGGCCGTGCACGTGCCGCTCTCGTTCGAGGCGCAGCTCGAGGCCCGGATGCTGATGATCTCCTCGAACAACATCCTCAAGCCGTCCGACGGCCGCCCGGTGGCGGAGCCGTCGCAGGACATGGTGCTGGGGAGCTACTTCCTGACCAAGCTGCCCCGGGGCGCCGAGGAGCCGAAGGAGGGCAAGCCGTCGCCGGCATGGGACAAGGCCAAGCACTTCGGCTCCCTGGCGGAGATCGAGTTGGCCCTGCTGCACCGCCGGATCAGCTTCCACACGGCGGTGCACTTCTGGTACCAGCCGCCGCGGGAGGCGGTCGAGCCCAAGCCGCGCTGGGTGCTGACCACCGCGGGCCGGGTGCTGTTCAACAGCATCCTGCCCCGGCAGGTCGTGGCCAACCACGGCTTCCGCAACGACCTGATGCGGAAAAAGGCGCTGTCGGAGCTGGTGCTGCAGAGCTACCGGGAGGCGGGCCTGGCGGACACGGTCGTGTTTCTCGACCGGCTCAAGGAGTTCGGGTTCCGCTACGCCACCCAGGGCGGGATCTCCATCGGGGTCGAGGACCTCGAGATCCCGGCCGACAAGGTGCGGCTGCTGGAGGAGGCGGACAAGCGGGTCCAGCGGTTCCAGCGGGCCTACAACACCGGGCAGATCACCTTCGGGGAGCGCTACAACAAGGTGATCGATGCCTGGACCCACGCCAACAATGACGTGGCCGAGGCGATGGTCAACAACATGCGCCAGAGCCGGGGCGGCTTCAACCCGGTGTTCATGATGTTCGACTCCGGGTCCCGCGGCTCCCGCGACCAGATCCGGCAGCTGGCGGGCATGCGCGGCCTGATGGCCAAGCCGCAGAAGAAGCTCACCGGCGGCATCGGCGAGATCATCGAGAGCCCGATCAAGTCGAATTTCCGGGAGGGCCTCACCGGCCTGGAGTACTTCATCTCGACCCATGGCGCCCGGAAGGGCCTGGCCGACACCGCCCTCAAGACCGCGGACGCCGGCTACCTGACCCGCCGTCTGGTGGACGTGGCCCAGGACGTCACGATCACCGAGGAGGACTGCGGCACCATCCAGGGCCTCGAGATCTCGGCCCTCAAGGAGGGGGAGGACGTGATCGAGCCGCTCAAGGAGCGGATTCTCGGCATCGTCGCCTCCGAGGACGTGTTCGATCCGCACGAGCTGGACGAGCACGGCGATCCCCGGCTGCTGGTGCAGGCGGGCCGGCTGATTGACGAAGAACTCGCCACCCGGATCGACGAGGCGGGGATCGAGAAGGTCAAGATCCGCTCGGTGCTCACCTGCGAGTCGCGCCGCGGCTGCTGCCGGATGTGCTATGGCCGCAACCTGGCCACGATGGACATGGTGGACATGGGCGAGGCCATCGGCATCCTGGCCGCGCAGTCGATCGGCGAGCCGGGCACCCAGCTGACGCTGCGGACCTTCCACATCGGCGGCGCCTCCTCCCGCATCGCCGAAGAGGCCGAGCGGCGGGCCCGGGCCAGCGGCCTGGTGAAGTACACCAGCGGGCTGGAGTACGCCGACGTGTCGGTCGAGTACGAGGACGGCACCAAGGCGATGGTGCGCATCGCCCTCACCCGCGACGACGAGTCGGCGGAGGAGGAGGCGAAGGAAGGCATCCTGGTGGTGGATCCCGCCGACGCGAAGCGGATCCTCAACCGCTACCCGGTGCCCGAGGGCGCGATCATCCACGTGAAGGAGGGCGACACGGTGCAGGGGAAGATGTCGATCCTCTACACCTGGGACCCGTACAACGACCCGAGCATCATCAAGCTCGACGGGGAGCTGCGCTGGAAGGACCTGGTCCCGGGCTCGACCCTGCGCGAGGAGCTCGACGAATCCACCGGGCTGCGCTCGATCGTGGTCATGGCCGACCCCGACCGGGAGCTGCACCCGTCGGTGCTGGTGTACGCCCCCAACCGGAAGGACCCGCAGGAGTACATCCTGGCCGAGGGTTCCCGGATCATCCTCGGCAGCGACACCGACCAGATCACCCGGGGCATGGATCTGCCGCCCGAGGGGAACCCCTGGTCCGGCAAGTTCAAGGTGGACGAATACCCGATCAACGTCGCCTGGCCGGGCAAGAGCAAGAAGGAAGCCAAGGACAAGACCGTCTACCTCTCGCCCGCGGTGAAGATCACGCGCGGCGTGACCGTGACCAAGATGCCGCGACAGGCGTACAAGACCCGCGACATCACCGGCGGCCTGCCGCGCGTGGCGGAGCTGTTCGAGGCCCGGCGTCCGAAGGACCCGGCGACGATCTCGGAGATCGACGGCATCGTGAAATTCGGCGAGATCAAGCGGGGCAAGCGCGAGATCTACGTGTACCCCATCGCCGAGCCGGGCAAGAAGGGCGAGCCCGAGCCGCCCCAGCTGTACGAGGTCGGCGCCGGGAAGCACCTCCGGGTGCACGAGGGCGACCGGGTCCGCGCCGGCGACCGGCTCACCGAAGGACCGGTGAATCCGCACGACATCCTGCGGATCAAGGGCCCCCGCGCGGTGCAGGAGTACCTGCTCAACGAGGTGCAGGAGGTGTACCGCCTGCAGGGCGTGCGGATCAGCGACAAGCACATCGGCACCATCGTGCGCCAGATGCTGCAGAAGACGCGCGTCACCGATCCGGGCGATACCGACTTCCTCGAGGGGGAGACGGTGGACAAGCTCACCTTCCGCGACGAGAACGAGCGCGTCATCAAGCGGAAGGGCCGCCCGGCGCAGTCCGAGCCGGTGCTGCTGGGCATCACCAAGGCCTCGCTGACCACGCAGTCGTTCATCTCGGCGGCGTCGTTCCAGGAGACCACCCGGGTGCTCACCGATGCCGCGATCCGCGGGGCCAAGGACGACCTCCTCGGCCTCAAGGAGAACATCATCATCGGGCACCTGATCCCGGCGGGGTCGGGCATCTACCGCTATGCCGAGATCGACATCGAGCCGCCGGCGGGCTACGAACCGCCGCCGCCGCCGGAGCCGGGCACCGAGATGCCGGCCCAGCCGGTCTCGGTGGCCGCCCTGATGGCGGACGACGAGGAGTAACCTCGACCGCAGCAACCGACCCAGGAACGACGCGGGGCGGACCAGGTGGTCCGCCCCGCGTATTTTCCTCCCGGCCGAGCCGCCGAGCCGCCGAGCCGCCGAGCCGCCGAGCCGCCGAGCCGCCGAGCTGCCGAGCCGCCGAGCCGCCGAGCCGCCGAGCCGCCGAGCCGCCGCCTCTACAGGGCCCCGGCGCCGAAGGTGTCGCAGCGCTTCGGGTTCCGGGACTGGAACCCGGCGTCGAACCAGCGCATCCGCTGTTCGCTGGAGCCGTGGGGGTACCCCCCCCGCGTGGCCCCCCCCCCGGGGCATGTGTGGGTCCCGGCCGCGCCCCCCCCCCCCGCGGCCCGCCA
>JANRJZ010000122.1:0-22790 GCA_033763675.1 Gemmatimonadota bacterium | reverse complement strand
GGCCAGCAGGGTCTCCAGGGCCGCCGCCTCCTGCGGGTCCGCGGCCGGTCGCTTCTTCCGTGCCATATCCCCTCCTCCGTCCCTAGGATATGGCTCATACACAAACTTTCAAACACTCCCCCCCGTTTCTCCGTTTCCCCGTTTCCCCGTTTCTCCGTTTCCCCGTTTCCCCGTTTCTCCGTTTCCCCGCTTCCCCGTTTCCCCGTTTCCCCCTTCCCCGTTTCCCCCTTCCCCGTTTCCCCGCTTCTCCGTTTCCCCGCTTCCCCGTTTCCCCGTTTCCCCCTTCCCCCGTAGCTTACAGCATGCCCTCCCCCGCCCACCGCGGCATCCAGGCCGCCCAGCTCGGCCTGGTGGTCAATACCCTCCTCGCCATTACCAAGCTGGTCGCCGGCATCGTGGGCAATGCCTTCGTCCTCGTGGCGGACGCCGTCGAGTCCATCGCCGACATCTTCTCCTCGCTCATTGTCTGGGGCGGCCTCCGCATCGCCACCCGCCAGGCAGACGACGATTATCCCTTCGGCTACGGCAAGGCAGAGCCGCTCGCCGCGGTCGTGGTGGCCCTGCTGCTGCTCGGCGCGGCCGCCGGCATCAGCGTGGAAGCCATCCGCGAGATCCGCACCCCCCATCACACTCCCGCCCCCTTCACCCTTGCGGTGCTGGTCGGAGTGATCCTGGTGAAGGAGCTGCTCTCCCGCCGGGTGCTCAGGGTGGGAGTGGAGGTGGGGAGCACCGCCGTCCGGGCCGACGCCTGGCACCACCGGAGCGACGCGATCACCTCTGCCGCCGCCTTCATCGGCATCAGCGTGGCGCTGCTCGGCGGGCCGGGCTGGGAGGCGGCCGATGACTGGGCCGCCCTCGCTGCCGCCCTCGTCATCGTGACCAATGCCGCCCTCCTCCTCCGGCCCGCCATCGCCGACCTCATGGACAAGCGCCCCGGTGCGGACCTCCTCGAACGCATCAACGCGGCGGCGCGCGCCACGCCGGACGTCCGCCACATCGAGAAACTCAAGGTTCGGAAGGCGGGACTGCAGTACTTCGTGGACCTGCACGTCCAGGCCGATCCCGGCCTCTCCCTCCACGACGCCCACATCCTGAGCGGCCGGGTAAAGACCGCCATCCGGGCCTCGGTCCCCGAGGTGGCAGGGGTGTTGATTCACATGGAGCCCCATGAGGTGTAACATTCCATTCCAACCTGATCGTTTCGTGCTGTAGCGGATTCGTCGGATGTTGCTGCAAGATGTTATGCAGCAAAGACTTAGGTAGGCGCGCCGTGCGGTATCCGAGTTGCTCTTCCCCAGGTCAGCTCCACGATGTTTACCAGCGACCTGAGGCCAAGACCATGACAGCAACAACGCCGCGCCTGACGGCGCTTCTCCTCGCCGCGTCCACCCTTGCCGCCTGCAGCGGAGACGGTGCCGGCCCGACCACCCGCTCGCAGGTGACCTTCAACCTCGCCGTGGGCCCCAGCGGTGCGCCGCTCCGCGCCTTCCTCGGCGATACCCTGACCGATCCGTTCAACACCCTGGTCCTCGACACGGTGCAGCTGGTGCTGCGGGACATTCGCTTCAAGCGCACCGATGATGACGCCTGTGACGGCGACGACGACCACGACGACGGTTCGCTCGTGGCCCACGTCCGCCACGACGACGATGATGACGACGACGGCGCCGGCGATGACGGCCACGCCGACGGCTGCGAGTACTTCAACGCCGGCCCCTACCTGCTCGACCTGCCGCTCGACACCTCGATCGTCCGCGCCTTCTCGCTGGCGGTGGACACCGGCACGTACGACGAGGTCCGGTTCAAGATCCACAAGCCCCGCAGCGACAGCGGCGACGGCAAGGATGCCCAGTTCCTCGCCAACCACCCCGAGTTCGACAAGGTGAGCATTCGCGCCGTCGGCAGCTTCAACGGCGTGCCCTTCGTCTTCACCACCGACCTCAACGCCGAGCAGCGGATGGACTTCTTCCCGCCGCTGGTCGTCGCCGACTCGGTCACCAACGTGGACGTGACCATCAAGGTGGACCTCGACGGCTGGTTCCGGGATGACGGCGGCTCCCTGGTGGACCCCGCGACCGCCAACAAGGGCGGCCCCAACGACAGCCTGGTGCAGGACAATATCAAGGACTCGTTCCACGCCTTCCGCGATGATGATTGCGATGGCGAGGATGAGCCCGGGGATGATTAACCGCGCCGCCCCGGTACGGGCGACCCTGGTGGTCGCCCGCCTCCGGGGCGGCGGCAAGGAGCCCTGACTGCCCACGACCACCTGGACCATCGCCGCCGTGCGACTTTCGGACAGCTTCCGGACCACCCTCGCGGACCTCGCGGGCGACGTGGGCGCGGCTCTGGTGGAATGGCGGCCGGGCGAGGGCGAGAGCCTGCCCGCCGGGAGCGCCTGCCTGATGCTGCTCGCGGGGGGTGCGGAATCGCAGGCGGCGGACCTGCTGCCCAGCCTCCCGGCGAACCTGCCCCGCTACGTGGTGGGGGCGGCGCCGGATCACCGGCTGGCGGCGGCGATGTTCCAGCGGGGGGCACGGGATTACTTCGCGCTCCCCGACGACCTGGGCCTGCTGCGCCGGACGCTGGAGCGGGAACGGGGTGCCGCGACCGGCAAGGTGGACGCCGCGCGTTTCGCGGATGGGGAGCGGCGGCTCTCCGGGTTCGACGCGATCGTGGGGAAGAGCCCCGCGCTGCAACGGATCCTGGACCAGGCCCGGCGGGTGGCGCAGCACAAGGATGTGACGGTGCTGATCGGCGGCGAGACCGGCACCGGCAAGGAGCTGCTGGCGCGGGCCCTGCACTACGACAGCCCGCGGGCCCAGGCGCCGTTCGTGGAGATCAACTGCGCCGCGATCCCCGCGAACCTGCTGGAAAGCGAGCTGTTCGGGCACGAGAAAGGCGCCTTCACCGGCGCGGTGGGCGCCAAGCCCGGGCTGATGGAACAGGCCCACGGCGGCACGGTGTTCCTCGACGAGATCGGGAACCTGCCGCTCGAGTTGCAGCCCAAGCTGCTCCGCGCCCTCGAGGGGCGCGAGATCCGGCGGGTGGGGGGCCAGACGACGCGCAAGGTGGATGTCCGGGTCATCGGGGCGACGCACATTGACCTGGCCGCCGCCGTGACCCGGGGCGAGTTCCGCGAGGACCTGTTCTACCGGCTCAACGTGCTGGCGCTGGTGCTGCCGCCGCTCCGGGACCGGGGCGAGGACATCGAGGTCCTCGCCGAAGCCTTCACCCAGCGCCTGGCGGCCCAGTACGGAATGCCGGTGCCGGTGCTCGGCCCGGAGGTGCGGGAAGCAATCCGGGCCCATACCTGGCCCGGCAACGTGCGGGAACTGCGCAACGCGATCGAACGGGCGCTGGTGCTGTCACCGCCGGGAACGCTCGAGCTCTCGGAACTGCCGAGCCGCCGGGCCGTCGAGCCGCCGAGTAACGGGCTGCTCCCCTTTCCGGCCACGATTCGGCAGATCACCCAGGCCGCGTGCCAGGCGATGCTGGAACTGGTGGCGGGCAACAAGAGTGAGGCCGCGCGGCGGCTCGGCATCTCCCGCCCGCGGCTGCAGCGGATCCTGGACGGCCAGGGCGATGAAGAGTGAAGGAGGGGCGAGGCTCTGCCTCGCCCGCTGATTCGCAAGGGCGACCCTTATGGCCGCCCGATCTGATTCCAAGGAGAGTTCGGCAATGCGACACCCCATCCGTGCGACCACCCTCGGCGCCGCGCTCATCGCGCTGGCCGCCGCCTGCTCCGACTCCACCGGGGGCGGCGGGGGCACGCCGCCGGATCAGCTCACCTACCTGCGCCTGCCCCCGACCGCGCCGCCGCTGTGCGCCGACAGCACCGGTGGGTGGGCGGTGAAGGACCCGAACGCGCAGGACTTCGAGATCGCCCTGGTGTTCCCCGAGAGCGGCAACCTCGCCGACTGCAACGGGGGCTCCACGGAGGATTTCCTGCGGCTCAAGGTCGAGAAACTGGCGCTGCTCCGCTATCCGAACGGGAACCTGGTCTCCACCGGGGATTCGGTCTTCATCTCGGTCAAGTGGGTGGGGGCGGACTCGATCCTCTTCGATCTCGAGCCCTCGGGGCTGACCTTCGATCCCGCCAAGCCGGCGGAGCTCAAGATCGAGTACGACCAGCTGAACAACGACCTCGACGGCGACGGCGATACCGACGCCGAGGACGATGACATCGAGCAGCAGATCGACATCTGGCGCCAGGCCCGGCCCGGAGACCCCTTCGTGCGGGTGGGTACCGGCAAGATCGAGGACCAGGACGAGATCGAAGCGAAGCTCAACGGCTTCAGCCGCTATGCCATCGCCTATTAGCAGCGCCCAGCGCAGGCTCCCCGTACGGGCGACCCCTGTGGTCGCCCGCGCCAAGCCCTGAACCGGAACCGGAATCAGAAAGCCCGATAGCGCCATGACCACCGACCCGCTTCACCCCGACGATCCCACCCGCGAGCTGCGCCAGCTCGTGGAGGCGGGTCGCTTCCGCGAGGCCCTCGAGGCCTACGCGGGATCGGGGAGTCGCGGGCCTCGGGTGCCCGAGGCGGAGCTGCTCGCCGCCACCGCCGCCACCCGCGTGGGGGAGCTGGGGCAGGCCGTGAACCTGGCCGAGGCCGCGCTGGAGCGCTTCCGCCATCGCGCCGACACCGATGGCCGGATGCGGACCATGAACCTGCTCGGCGCCATCGCCTTCGAGCATGGCCGGCTGGAGGAGGCGGAGCGCTGCTTCGGCGAGGCGCTGGAGCTGGCCCGGGTGGTGGAGGACGGTCGCGTCACCGCGCACGCCTTCAACAACCTCGCCTCCGTCGCGCACCTGCGGAACAAGCCCGAGCTGGCACTCAGCCTCTACCGGAGCGCGCTGCTGGGCTACCAGCGCATCGGCGACCGCCGCGGCACCGCCCAGACCTACCACAACCTGGGCCTCACCTTCCGGCAGCAAAGGGACTGGGACGACGCCGAGGCGGCGGCCTTCCAGGCGGTGCGCCATGCGGAGGAGGTCGGGGAGAACAGCCTGACGGGGCTGGCGGTCATGGGGCGGGCGGAGATTCACCTCGAGCGCGGCGAGCTGGCCATGGCTCGCTCCGAGCTGCTCCGGGCGGAGCGGCTCTGTCAGGCGGCACAGGACGACGTGGGCATCGCCGAGGTGGGCCGGCTGCGGGCGATGCTGGCGCTCCGCGAGGGAAGCCCGGCCGACGCTCTCGCGGTGGCGCTCCTGGCCCGCGAGTCGGCGCTCCGCCTCGGGATCGCGCAGCTGCAGGGGGAGTGCGCCGCCGCGGCCGCGACCGCCTGCCGCCGCCTGGGCCGCGCGGAGGACGCGGCGCGCTACCGGGCGGAGGCGGCGGAGATCTTCGAGCGGATCGGGGCGGAGCGGCTCCGGGCCGAGCTGGACCTCGAGCTCCACTGACCCCCGGTCAGTCGTCCTTCCACAGGTACATCATCACCAGGGCGGCCGTCGCCACGCCCATGCTGGCGACGGTCGTTGCCTTGTGCGGGGTCCAGCCGCCCCGGGTGCCGGACTCGATCCGGTCGTCAATCTGCTGGGTGGAGGGCGCCTTGGACGCGCCGTAGATGAACCCCACATCCGCCGCCAGCATCATGAGGCTGTGCACCCAGCGGCGGGTCTTCCCCGATTCCACCTTCTGCGCCTCGGCCAGGTTCCACAGCCCCGTCACCGTGTTCACCGTGAACAACCCCGCCACCAGGTAGGCGGCCGGCTTGTGGACCTTCTCCGCCCAGAGCGGCGCGCCGCTGCCCTCTTCCAGCAGCTTCTGTCCCGCCACGTACTCCAGCAGGAAGAGCGGCAGGGTGCCGTAGGAGGCAATGCGATGGATGTCGAGCCGGGTGTAGTAGCCGTCGGAGAGGGTCACGGCGCGGCGGCGCACGGTGTCCGGCAGCAGCGCCCAGGGAGCGGGAACCTCACCGAACGGCGCCGCGCCGGTCAGCTCCACCGCGGGCGGCGCCTCGGGGGCAAGCTCCCGCAGCAGGCGGGTGTTCTCCATCGTCGGCGTCAGGCTCACCAGCGCCTGCGCCAGGGCCAGGGCGGCCAGGCTCATCACATGCTCCGTCCGGGGGTGGAGGTCAGTCCAGAGTAGCGGGGCCGGCGGCGTTTGTCAGGTGGCCGGCCGGCCGGCGCTACACCGCCGCCCGGGCGCTCTCCCACGGGGTCTTCTGCTTGTCGCTCTCGAACAGCCGGGCCACGTTCACCACCACGTTCTTCCCCGACTTCTTCACCGCGAACCGGTCCATGTTCCGGGTGGCGCGCCCCGACATGAAGGTGCCGTCCGGCTGATACTTTGACTTGTGCTTGGGGCACTGGAACCGGCCGTCGCCCGCCAGCCACTTGAGCGCGGTGTTCTGGTGCGGGCAGGAGAGGTTGAAGGCGTAGACGTGTCCCTTCCACCGCACCAGGATGATCTCGTTCTTCCGGTCAATGGTGGCGCCATCGGCGGCGGGGACGGGATAGCTCACCTCGTCCCCCATGACGGCGAGCGCCTCCCCCAGAGCGAAGGGCAACGCCGCCGCCTCCCGCGCGGTGGCGGAGAAGCCCAGCATGATGGCGCCGAGGGCGGTGGTGATCCGGCCCAGGAACTCGCGGCGGCCGGTGGGCTCACAGCCGGCGGCGCAGGCGGTGTCGTCGGGCCGCATCAACCCACGTTGGGCAGCACGGACCCGGCCAGCACCACCGCGAACCAGAGCACCAGGCTCCCGATCGAGGCCCGGCGCAGCCGCTGCCAGCCGCGGGCGTCCGCCGGGTCGCCCCGCTCCAGCGCGCGCTCCGCCCGGAGCATGGTGTAGCCGTTGCCGAGCAGCAGCGCGACCAGCGACATCTTGAGCCAGAAGGCCGGCAGCGTCATGAGCGACTCGAGGTCCGCGGCCAACATCAGCAGCCCGCTCAGCGCGGTGACGCCCAGCGCCCCCACCACGATCGGGTGGATGGTGGCGAGCTCGTGCAGCTGGCGGGCCTGGTCCGCGCCGGCCCGTGCCGCGCGCAGGGTGGCGCGGTCCGCCGCGAGGGCGAATCCGCCGGCCGTCATCATCCCGCCAAAGTGGCCGAAGTTGACGGCGCTCTGGGCCACCGCACTGGCGTTGTAGAAGTCGGCCCACGGCGCCACCGCCTGGGCCAGCTGGTGCAGGATGGTCATGGTGCCTGGTCCTGGATCTGGGAAGCGGGCGGAATCACTCCCGTATGGCTGGCAAACTACGGACCGGCGGCGCGGGAGACTGTGAGGTAGCTCCCAGCGGCAGAGAACCCGGCGGCATTGTAACCCAGGTCACCAAACCGGGCGGAACCCCGTGGGGCCCCGCCCGGCCAATCGCCCAATCGCCCAATCGCCCAATCGGCCAATCGCCCAATCGCCCAATCGCCTAATCGCCTAATCGCCCAATCGCCCTCCCACCCCCCCTACGCCGATTCCACCACCACCGCCGTCCCGTAGCAGAGCACTTCCGTCACCCCGGCCATCAGCTCCCCGGCGTCGTACCGGATCCCGATCACGCCATTGGCGCCGAGCTCCTCCGCGTGCGCCAGCATGATGTTGAAGGCTTCCTCGCGGGCGTTCTCGCATAGCCGGGTGAACATGGTGATGTTGCCGCCAAAGACCGTCTGGACCTTGGCGCCGAAGGTGCCGAACACCGAGCGGGAGCGCACCGTGATGCCGCGCACCACGCCCAGGGTCTGGGTCACCCGGTAGCCGTCGAATCCAAACGCCGTCGTCGTAAAGCGAAGATCCAGTGCCATGAGCCGTCCAATCCTGTCGTATGTAAGGGCGGACCTTGTGTCCGCCGCCTCGTTCAACGCCCGCCGCCCCCGGCCGGGACTACCGCCTGCCCTGCGGCCTTCCACGCCTCGATCCCGCCGCGGTACCAGAGCACGTTCCGGTACCCCATGTTGATGGCGCGGAGCGAGGCGTTGTACGACATCCAGCAGTGGGTGGAGAGACAGTAGAAGACCAGCGGCGTCTCCTTGTTCCCCTGCGTCATCTGCTGCAGGAACTGCCCGAACTCCTGCTGGGTCCGGTCGGTGAACGAGCCGGCCTGCGCCGCCGGGACGGCGAGTGTGGCGCCGGGGAGCATCTCCTGGCCGCCCAGGATGTCGAACACCAGCGCCCGGACCTGCTCCCCCTTGAGCAGCTCCACCAGGCCACGGGTGGTGATCACCTGCCCGCCGGGGATGCTGGTGGGTGTCGGGCCATGCATCGCCCCCGCGTGCAGCCGGGACGTCGCGGCCACCCCGAAGTCCTGCCGCTCCGCCGCCATCTGGGCGTCCAGCTCCGCCGCGCCCGCGGGAGCGGCGGGCCGCGGCGCCGGCGCTGCCGCCGGCGGTGGGCTCGGCGGCTTCTGGCCGCCGAAGCTGTCCTGCCCCGAGAGCGGGACCGTGGCCACCAGGACCACGCAGATCAGTGCCTTCATCGCTGGGCCTTCTTCAGCCGCTGCCCCTGCACCCCGAGGTCGCGGCTTGGGTCGAAGTTGACGTCATCGGTCAGGAGAAAGGTGCCGTCGCGCAGTTGCCAGGCATGCCCGTATTGATTGGGGAGCTGTACCGTCCCGCCGGATCGCGGATCGTTGTAGGTCTCTACCCCGCGAATGGTCTCGATCCGCTCCCGCTGGGCCCGGTCCTGGCTCTCGCTCGAGGCCCGGTAGCCCTCCATCTGCATCTCGCTGATCTCCCGGCCGGTCCGGGCGATGATCTCCGACCGCTCCGCCGCGGCGCGCCGGTTGGTCTCCGCGATCTGGCGGTTGCTCTCCATCGCGATCCGGTGCCGTTCGTTGGATGCCTGGACCATCCGCGCGTTCCACTCCGGCCCCGCCCGCATCGACTGCCGCAGCGCATCGGCCATCTTGAAGTCGAGCGCCCCCTCGGGGGCCCGCATCGCGAAGCCGGTGAAGGTCTGCCCCTGCAGCAGCTCGAACCCCGGACCGCCGCCCATCCCCGCCATGCGGGTCTGGATGAAGAATCCCACCGTGGAGATGGCCTCCCGTACCGGCTTCCCCCGCACCATGTAGCCGATCAGCAGCTCGCCCCCCTCCACCCAGCTCCGCATCTCGCCCCCCTGCATGGGGGTGGTGTTACTGAGCGACTTGAACGGCTCCGCCAGGTCGGGGCGGGGGCGGTAGTCCAGCACCCGGGCGCCGGGGCGGTTCCGCTGCGCGTACCATTCGAGGTAGGCGCGGGCGGCCGCGACCGGGGCCATCAGGCACTTGTTCTCCGGCATCGGGAAGCTCCCGGCGCTCCACTTCTCCGCCGGGACCAGCTGGATGGCGCCGAGCCCGTCCGGCGCCGTCGCCTTCCAGTTGAACCGGTGGCCGTCGCCGCACGGGTCGAGCGGCGTCCACTCCACGCCCCCCTCGCCCTTCCACCCGACCGGGACTAGGATCGTCGCCGCCACCAGCGGCTTCTCGAACCCCTGCCGGTCCATGATCTCCACCTTCTGCACCCGGAGGGTACCGGCTGGCGCGGGCCGGGTAGCCTGCAGCGCCGCGAGCCCCCCCGCCTCGGCGGCGAGCAGGGTGGCGATGAGGCCCGCGCTGGCGATGAGACCGTGGCGCACTGGACATCTCCGCTTAGGGGGAGGGCTGCTGGACTCCAAAGAGAATGGCAGGGATGGCTGGGCTAGGCAACAGCTCATCAAGGACGCACCGTCTCTGGACGGCTAAACAGATCACCACGGAAACACGGAAGGGCACGGAATGAACAACAGTTGTTTTCCGTGTGATTCCGTGTATTCCGTGCTTCCGTGGTGAACAGTTTCGTGGTGACCCGCTCAGTTGTCCCGTTCCGGAGCAGCCCGAAGCGATCCGAAACGCGCCGCGCGCCAGGCGCCCGAAACCCAAGTGATTGCGGGAGAAGCGGTTCGCCGCCAGCGCGCCGCGGCAGGGGAGATGCGCTACGGGGGACCACCAAAGGTCACCAGCGTCCCCTCAGCCTGGAGTCTCCCATGCGCTTCGCCCTCCTGCTCCCCGCCGCCGCCCTCATGGCCGCCTGCGCCGGCACCACCACCGAGCCCGGCACCCCCGACGCCCTCAGCAACGGCGGCGTCACCGCCGCCGCCGGCAACCTCCGGCTCCGGTGCGAAGTGCGCGGCACCACCCGCTCCAAGGTCTCGGTGGACGGCAGCAACCTCTCCCCCTTGGGCGGGATGTTCTCGGCCCGGATCGCGTCCGGCGCCAACACCGCGGTCGCCCCGGGCCGCGCCGCCATCGGCGACCAGGCCGAGTTCGACTTCGACAGCAACCCGGCGGACATCCGCGCCGGCGCCACCGCCATCGCCCGCAATTTCATCCAGGGCGGCAGCGTCTCCGCCGATATCCTGGACGCGTCCGGGGCCGTCGTCGCCACCGCCAGCGCGGCATGCCGGGCCCGCTAGCACAGCGAACTACCACGGCGGTTCAACAGATCACCACGGAAACACGGAAGACACGGAATGACACGGAATTGACAAGTATTGCATTCCGTGCTCTTCCGTGTCTTCCGCGCTTCCGTGGTGTGCAGGTCCCTCGGAACCTAGTCCTCCGGGTGCTCCTCCTTCTTGTGCTCCGACGCCACCTTGGCCGTCACCTCCGGCGGCGCCTCGGCGTAGCTGTGGAATTCCTGGTGGAAGGTGCCGCGCCCGTGGGTGATCGAGTGCAGCGTGGTGGCGTACTTGTACATCTCCGCCTCCGGCACGATCCCCCGGATCACCGTCAGCCGCCCATCCGGTTCGGTACCGAGGATCTGCCCCCGCCGGGCCGAGAGATCACCCATGACGTCCCCCAGGTACTCGGCCGGCACCCGCACGGTTACGTCGTGCAGCGGCTCGAGCAGCACCGGTCGCGCCTTCGGCGCCACCGTCCGGAAGGCCAGGATCCCGGCCATCTTGAACGACATCTCGTTGCTGTCCACGTCGTGATAGGAGCCGTCGTAGCACTCCGCCATGAAGTCCACCAGCGGATACCCCGCGATCACCCCCCGCACCGCCGCCTCCTGGATGCCGCGGTCCACCGCCGGGATGTACTTGTTGGGGATGACGCCGCCCACGATGCTGTCCACGAACTCGTAGCCGGCCCCCCGCGGCCGCGGCGCCAGCCGCACCCAGCAGTCGCCGTACTGGCCCCGCCCCCCGCTCTGCTTCTTGTGCTTCCCTTGCCCCTCCGCCTTCCCCTTGAGCGTCTCGCGATACGCCACCTTGGGCCGCACCAGCTCCGCATGCACCGCGAACTTCTTCTCCAGCCGCCCCAGCAGGATCTCGAAGTGCCGCTCCCCCATCCCATGGATCAGCGTCTGGTGCAGCTCGGAGCTGTACTCGAAATGGAAGGTCGGATCCTCCTCATGGAGCTTGTGCAGCCCCGCCGCAAGCTTGTCTTCTTCTCCCCGGTTCTTCACCAGTACCGCCGACGTAGCCACCGACTCGGGGTACGGGATCGGCGCCATGTGCACCGGGCGGTCGCGGCGGCAGAAGGTGTCGTTGGTGTGGGTGTCCTTGAGCTTCGCCACCGAGCCGATGTCCCCGGCCGCCAGCTCCGGCACCTCGATCCGCTCCTTCCCCTGCTGCACCGAGAGATGGTTCAGCTTCTCCGCCACGTTGTGCTCGTGGTTCCAGACCTCGTCCCCGTTCTTGATCGTGCCGCGGTAGAGCCGGAACAGCGTCACGTCGCCCACGTGGGGCTCGGAGACGGTCTTGAAGACGTGCCCCAGGAGCGCCGCCCCATGGTCCCCCTCCTTGTCGGGGATCGAGGCCTCCATGGGAGATGGAAGCAGGTCCACGATGTCGGTGAGCAGCGCCCGGGTGCCGTAGGTGAGCGTCGAGCTCCCCACCAGCATCGGCACGATTTCGCCCGCCACCACCCCCTTCTTGAGCGCGGTGACGATCTCAGCCCGGGAGAGCTCCTGGCCGTCCAGGTACTTCTCCAGCAGCGCGTCGTCGGTGGCCGCGATCGCCTCCACCAGCTGGTCGTGGTACTTGGCGTAGCTCTCCTTGACCTCTTCGGGGAGCGGGCCGGTCTCGTACTCGCCGGTCTTGGTGCCCTTCTTGTAGAACTGCCCCTCGTCGGTCAGCAGGTTCACGATCCCGCGGAACTCGCTCCCGTTCCCCACCGGGATCTCCACCGGTACCACCTTGGGGGAGAGGTGCGTCCGCACCTGGTCGAAGACCCGCTCGAAGTTGGCCCGCTCCCGGTCCATCTGGGTCACGAAGATGAGCCGCGGCAGGTGCAGCTGGTCGCAGATCTCCCACACCTTCTCGGTGCCGACCTCCACCCCGCCGGTAGCGTTCAGCACCACCACCGCGGCATCCGCCGCGTACAGCGCCGCCGTCGCTTCCCCCAGGAAATCGAGGAAGCCGGGCGCGTCGAGCAGGTTGATCTTGGTGTCCATCCACTCCGCAAAGCCCACCCCGAGCGAGATGGAATGCTTCCGTTCCACTTCGTCGGCGGAGTGATCGGTGAGGGTCGTGCCGTCCTGGATACTGCCGTGTCGCTTGCTGGAGCCGGATACGAAGGCGAGAGTGTCAACGAGGGTGGTCTTGCCAGACGCGCCGTGGCCAACGAAGGCCACATTGCGAATGGCGTTTGAGCCATAGACCCGCATCGGGCCGACCTCCTTGAAGGGGTTGGGCTATCATGCAGGCCGGACCGGGCGGTGTCAAATGGGGCGGGATGAGGCCGGCGTGAAGGGGGCTTCAGGCGGGGGCCGGCCAGGGTGGGGCGCCCCCGGCGCGCCGGAAGACGCTCCGGGGGCTGGCCAGCTCAAAGCTGCCCGTACACGTGCACTTCCGCCCGGCCGTCGCCGCCGCCCCGCACGCTCCGGTAGGCGAACTCGATCCGGCGGATGGCGCGGGCGGCGCCGGGAAGGTCGATCACCCGGGTGCGGCTCTCTTCCTTGAAGTAGAACCGGGTCTCGGGAGAGAACACCTCCCCGTTGGCGAACACGATCCGGACGTTGAACAGCTCCAGGTCGGCGTCATCCACCACGATCATCACCCGCCGGAACAGTCCCTCACCGGCCGCGCTGACCACATCCCGCTCGGCACGGAAGCTGACCTCCCGGCTCCCCAGCCGCTCCCAGCCGGCGAACCGCCCCTGCCCCGCCGCGTGGTCGTCGCGATGGTCGTCCCGATGCTCGGCCCGCCCCTCGCTCACCTGGCGGCCGTACACCTTCATGGTGGCGCGGCCCCGCTTGACCTCGCTGCGATAGTTGAACTCGATCCGGCGGATCACCCGCGCCGCCCCGGGGAGGTCGATCGTCCGGCTCCAGCTCCCCTCGCGGAACTCGACCCGGGTCTCGGGGGAGAACACCGAGCCGTCGCCGAACACCACCCGGATATTGTACATGTCCAGGCTGCCGCCCTGGACCTCGAGCTTGAGGGCGCGGAAGGTGCCCTCCTTGCGGGTGACGGTGATGACGTCCTTGTCCCCGCGGAAATTCACCTGGCGGGTCCCCAGCAGCTCCCATTCGGCCTGCTGCTGATGGGGCGCGGCCGGCGCGGGCGCGGCGACGAGCGTGAGGGCGGCGAACAGGGCGAGCATGGCGGGTCCTGGTGAGGGTTCACACCGGTGACGCGACCGACCCCCGAATGTTAGGGGTGTGAGCCCCGTCACGATACTCGCTGGTCCGGTGGATGCGGGGCATTACCACCAAGACCGCCTAGACCCCCAAGACGCTATTGGGTTGGCTGCTTTGGCGGTCTTCGCGGTCCTGGCGGTTGAACCATCAGGGCCGGGCCGATTGTCACCGGGCGGTGGCTTTCTCGATGAGGATCGAGCTCACCAGCTGCAGCACCGGCACCGCGATGAACGGCGCCCCGTCATTGGTCGCGTCCACCGCAACGATCCCCGCCGCGCCGATCACCACCGAAGTAATGAGGGAGAAGCCGTAATTCC
Organism: Gemmatimonadota bacterium; assembly: GCA_033763675.1. GTDB lineage: Bacteria > Gemmatimonadota > Gemmatimonadetes > Gemmatimonadales > GWC2-71-9 > JADJOM01. The sequence continues at coordinate 8,933 of JANRJZ010000122.1, read as the reverse complement.
CCCGCCGCCCGTTGGCGATGTGGACGCCGAGTGGCAGCAGGATGGACTGCCCGGCGATGGCGCCGTAGGCAGCCTCTTCCAGCCCGCAGGCATCGTCGCCACAGATCGCGTTGCCGCCGCCGAGGGTCGCGCCGATCAAAGCCCCGCCGGCGAAGCCCACCGCGCCGCCAATCAGCCCTCCCGCCGTCATCCCCAGGACCGAGGTGCCGCCACTCGAGGCCGCAGGGCGGAGCGTCGCCACCGGCCCGCCGACGGCCGGCGGGCTCCACCGGGCGAAGCTCGTGATCTGGGCTGACTGGGCGGAGAGACCGGCAACCGCGAGCAGCGACAGCAGCAGGAGAGCGGTGAGGCGACGCACGGGGAACCCCCATCAAGTGTCCAGGTAACCTCGCCGGATCGGGCGATCGGCGCGCCACCACAATGCCGACCGCCGGTGCCCGGGTTCCATGTGGTGACACCCTTGCGCCGGTGCGCCCGGGGCGACATTATGTAACAGAATGGTTACGTATTCGCGCGCCGTCTTCGCCGCCATCGCCGATCCCACTCGCCGCGCCATCCTCGATGCGCTCACCCAGCGGGAACGGTCCGCCGGCGAGATCGCCGGGCTCTTCCCGGTGAGCCGTCCGGCCGTCTCCCGGCATCTCCGAGTGCTGCGCGGGGCGGGACTGGTGCGGGAGCGGCGCGCGGGGCGGTCCCGCCGCTACGCGCTGGAGCCGGCGCCGCTCCGCGAAGTGGAACGCTGGCTCGAGCACTATCGGCTCTTCTGGGGCGCACGGCTCCTGGAGCTCAAGACCCTGGTCGAATCCGAGGAGCAGCGATGAGCTTCACCCACACCTTTTCCGCCAAGCTCGCCGCCGGCCCTGACGCCGTCTTCCGGGCCCTCACCGACCGTGCCGCGCTCGAGACCTGGTTCGCCGAACATGCGGAGCCGGGGAGAGGCGTCGGGGAGGGGTTTCGTTTCTGGGGCAAGCACACCCTCGGCAGCCCCAAGGCGACGGATGCCACCCAGCGCATCACCCGCTACGAGCCCGGCACCGCGCTCGGCTTCAGCTGGAAGCTCCGCGGCGTGGACACCGAGGTGGAGCTGACCCTGGCGCCCGACGGCGAGGCCGGCACCAGGCTCTCCCTCCGGCACGAGGTCAGGGGAGACCTCGGCATCATCCGGGCAAGGGAGCTGATCGAGGATCACTGGCGCTTCGCGCTGGGGAACCTGGCGGCGCACCTGGCCGGCGGGGCGGGGCTCGTGCTGCCGGACTATGACGACCCGGCGCCGGAGGTCAGGATGACCCTCGAGATCGCCGCTCCGCCGGCCCGGGTGTTTCGGGCGCTGATCGAGCCGGAGTCCGTCAACCGCTGGCTCTGCGGCAGCGGCGCGATCGTGGAGCCGCGGGTGGGCGGGAAGTACAGCGTCGGCTGGAAGTACCAGGTGGACGGGCGGGAGGTCGCCGGCGGCCCCACCCGCATCCTCGAGTACGTGCAGGACCGGAAGCTCGTTCTCGACTGGCCCGACTGGCGCGGGGATGACACCGTGACCGGGCAGACCATCAGCTTCACCCTGGAGCCGAACGGCGCCGGCACCCGGCTCACCTTCGTGCATGCCGGCTTCACCCGCACCGCGGACATCGGCGACTACCCGTTCGGGTGGGACGGCTTCCTCGGCATGCTGAAGCAGGAGGCGGAGGGCGCGTAGCGCCCGGAGGGGCGGAGCTTCGCTCCGCCCCTCGCGGATTCCACCGCCACAACCGCGAAGACCGCCAGGACATTATCGGGCGCGGAGCGCCAGTTCCGCCCCTCGAGCCGCAGAGCCCTCCGCTCAATCCGGGTGCGCCTCCCTCCGGAACGTCCGGAAGCCGAGGATGATGCCGACTAGAAGCGAACCGATCGCCAGTACCCCCCACCAGAACGCGCTCCTGAACATCGGATCCCCGCCGAATGCCGCCAGCGGGAGCCCTACTCCGAGGGCGACCGCACCCGCGACGATCACACCAGTGAAGAAATCCCCGGCCCGCCCCCAGGTCAGTGACCAGCGCCGGGCCAGGTGGTGCGCGATGCCGCCGATCGCACCTCCGTAGCCGCCTGCCAGCACCGCGAAGCCCACAGCGGCGGCGGCTTGGGGGGCGCGGGAGATGGAACCAGCCGGTAGGAGTATCGCCACCCGGATCAGCGTCATGGCCCCGAACGCAAGCGCGCCCCAGAGCGCGGGTCGGAGATACGGTGGCAGTCGGTCGGCGACTTCCCCGAGCCTTCCGAAGATCGCCACCCATGCCGGGAGTGGTGGCGGTGGCAGGGGTGGCTGGGCATCCCACACCGCCTGGCGTTGCTGGCAGATGGCACAGCCCGTCGCATGGGCATCGAGCTTCCGGGTCAGCGCCTCCGCATCCTGGGGCGTGGCGGCCGGAGGTTGGGCGGCGACGATCGCCGCGACGACCTCGCAGTCCGGGATGCCCGCGTCCCGGATCGCGGCATCCCGCTCGGCGAGGGCGAGGCACCACTCGAGCCGCCGGGCCAGGGTGCGGGGGATAGGGCCCTCGATCCGCTCCCAGGCCGCGACCTGCTCCTGGTGCTCCCCGAGCGATTCGGCGAGGGCATCGAGGGAGAGGCCGATCGCCTCGCGACGCCTGGTGATGTCGGAACCGGTCATGGGAGCCTTGCGGAGGGTGGGCGGTGCGGCGGGTGCATCTTCTAGCTACTCGGCTCGAGTTCCGAGCCCGCCGAGGAGCTCGCCGGGAACGAGCACGCTCGCCAGGAGCAGGAGGATGCCGAGGACGGTGCTGCTGATGCGGGCCAGGGGGGGAGCGCCACGCGCCCACGCGGGCGGGGCGACGCCCAGGATCAGGGCCCAGCCACCGACCAGTCCGAGGAGCAGCCGCTCCGCAGGGAACCAGGGGGTGTACCGCCCGTACGCGATGATGGCTCCCACCAGGACCGCGAACGACATGAGGTGCCAGATCCACTCGGGTACGTACCAGGGAGACCGCTCGGCCGGCTCGGACAGGTCATCGTACGCTGGCGCAAAGGCGAACTCTACCAGCTGCCCGACGGCATAAATGCTGCCAACCACCAGCGGCACCAGGCGACAGAGCAGGCCCAGGGGGCCAACCGGAAGCAGGGAATGCGCGGTATAGCTGAGGGCGCCGGCTACGGAGAGGGCGCCAGCCGCGATCGGGAGGCGCGCCAACCAGTGCAGCCATTGCTTGCGGCTCCACTCCCCCCACCGGCTGGCTACCCCGACGATCAGGGTACCGCCGAGGATCAGGCAGGTGATCAGCCCCTCGAGCAGCAGCGGGTGGGATTGGGATCGCACGTTGGTGGATCGGCGCCGGGCAGCTCGCTCAGTCGCCGCGCCGGGCGCTGCGCCACAGGGAGGCTGACACTTATTTCACCGGCTTCATGGTGAAGCTCACCTTGATGACCTTCTCCCCGATGGTGAAGGTCTTGGTGCCGGTCACCGGGCCCGGCTGCCCCTGGGGGCCGCCGAGCTGGAGCGCCGCCTGGTGGACGCGCCCGTTGGCGGTGGGCCCGCTGCCGCTGCCGGTGTTGGCGCAGGTGAAGACCGCCTCCGGCAGCGTCACCGAGAAGACGTAGTCGTTGCCGGTGGCCATGACCCCCACCGACGCCGCCTTCTGGTTGTTCGCCGTGCACTTGGTGCTGAATGAATTCCCTTCCAGGTCCTTGCCGGCCGCCTCGAAGCTGGCCACCACCCGCGCCCGCCACGGCGTCATGGTCGCCACGTACTTCTCGGGATCGGAGGCCAGCTCGGGGTTCGGCATCGGCCACATCACGTGGTCGCCGTCGCCCAGGACGTCATCGGCGGCGGTGAACTCGCCGGTGGCCTTGTAGGTCAGCGTCGAGGTGTAGTTGGGGAACTTGCCGTTCTCGGTCACTTCGGCCGTGACGCTGCCGGTCCAGGCCTTCACCGTGCCCCAGGGATGCTGCGCCGCGGCGGCAGCGGGGATCAGGGTGAGCAGGACGGCGAGTGTCCGTGTGGGAGCGCGCATGCGACTCCGATGGCAGGGGGTCGCCTAACCTACGGCGGCCACATCCAGCCCGCAACCGGAATCCGCCCCCTTCGCGCCCTTTGTGCCCTTTGTGCCCTTCGTGGTTGATGCTACGGCCAACGCCGCGCCACCACCCCATCCACCGACCACGCCCCGTCCCCTCGGACGATCGCCACCAGCGCCAGCCCGATCGCGAGGATGTGGAACTCGTACCCCTCTCCCGCCTGCGTGCCGTACCAGTTCATGAAGAACCCGTGGGGGGCGCTCACCATCACGGCGGCGACCACCATGTTGCAGAGCACCCCGAACGCCGCGAGGCGGGTGAGGCACCCCAGCACCAGGCCGAGGGACCCGGCGAACTCCGCCACGATCGCGAGGAAGGCGAGCGGCGCCGGGATCCCCATGCTGGCGAAGCCGTCCATGTTGGCCTGGAACCCCCCGCCGCCGAACCACCCGAGCGCCTTCTGCGCGCCGTGCGGGAAGATGACCACGCCCAGTGCCACCCGGGCGAACAGCGCGGCGGGATCGGGGGTGGTCGCGAGGAGTCGCTGAAAAATGTTGATATCCGTCAATGCGGTTGGCAGTCGTCCCGTCGTCGCGGAGCTCGCGGGGGGGGCCACGATGGCGCTGGCGAGGGTGGCCAGACGGAGGTGCCGCCTGGCTCAGGGAAAGATCCCGGGAATCGTGTCGGCCACGAACTGGAAGGTCCGCGGCGACACCAGGCACTGCTGACTCCCCACGATCGTCGCCGGACCCCAGGCGCCGGTTGGGCCGACGGCGATTGATACCTGCATGGTCAGGCAGGCATTCCCGACCATGCCCTGGGTCAGGACCAGGTCGGTGGTGGCAGGGGTAATCCCGCCCCGGAAACTTCCTTCATCGTCACCTTTCGTGAATCGGTAATTCAGCCTCCATAGCCCCCACAGGCTCTCCGCGGTGGTGGAGTCGATCCTGATGAAGAACTTGTAGGACCCGATCCCCCAGAACGAATCGACCCCGAAGGCACAATACTGACCGGGGGCTGCCTGCGCGACGGGCCGCGTCGCTGGAACGACCATCGCCACGGTGGCGGCCGAGTCGAGTGCGGAGGCAAGGAGCGTGGCCGGCAGGAGCGTATCCGCCGATTTGACTACACAGCCGGGAAGGCGGACGCGGAGGCGGAGGCTATCAATGGGTTCGTCACCCAGCGAATCGAGGATGACCTGAAAGGCGCCGGCGCCGTCCACCGTGGCCATGGCGGTACTTCCGCGGGCGACAATGGCGGAATCCGCGGACCAGACTGACAGGTAGACGAGCGCTCCCGGGACAGGCGCGGCTGCGGAATCGCGCACCGTGCCCCTGATCGCCAGGCTTGTGGGAGTCGTCGCGGGGTCGGTCGCTGAATCCGCGCACCCGGAGGCCGCGACGATCGCACCGATCGTTGCGACAGCCTGGAGCAGCGGGGGCAGGCGTCGTCTGATGGCTGTCATGCGAGTGGTCCCACGGGACTGCGGGGGGCGCTGGGCGGCCTGTCGGTCGGCCACGCCGGACGTTGCGCGGCCCGACGTGGAGAAGCTACCCGGCGGTCCCGGGTATACCAAGTGCGCATCATCCGCCAGGCCGCGCCACGACGGGTCCGTACGCTGGCTAGCTGGCACCGCCCACGAACGCAGGCGCCAGGCGATCAGGGCCCCGTGCCTGGCCCGCGCAACCAGGATAAAATGCCTGCCACCGTACCCCCAAGGACGCCGATCGCGGTGATCCAGTAGCCGATGAGGCCTGGTATGTGCCAGCCGCGATCCTGGGAGATGACCCCAAGGAGGAATCCGAGGGCGATTACGCCCAGAAAACCGAGACCTGGCACTCGCCGGGACAGGCGGAGCAGCGGCCATGGCTTGTGAGCTGGCAACGGCAACCTCCACGTGGGGCGTTTGCGGTGGCGATGAGACGCCTCAGGCACGCTTATCGGCTCACTTCTACGGAGTCCGGTCCGTCTGTCCACCCGCGCGTCCGCGAGAACGAGCCGGCGCTGTGCCGCTACTTCCTGCTCCGCGGTACGCCTGAATCGTCATGATCAACCCGACAATCCCGAGGATCGCCTCCAGCTCCATGAACGTCGCGGTGCCGGTACCCGCCGAGCGGCGTTGGTAGGTCTCCGCCGCAAACATGCGGAACAAGCCGAGCAGGAGGAAGAACCAGCCGGAGAGGGTCACCAGCACGGTCCAGTCCCGTCGCCAGTGATTGTGCAGCCGGACCACGGCGAGTCCGCCCACGAACATCAGGGTGCCGGAGAGATAGACGACGGGCGGGATCTGGGTGTCGTACAGATGGGGCTGGACGAGCGGGAACTCCGAGGCGACCATCGCGACGATGGTGGGGCCCAGGATGGCGGCGATGTTCCTGGAGGTGGGTGTGGGAGTCATCCTGTCCGCTTCATGCTGTAGCCCGTTGGTCCGGGCGATGGGATCGAGCGAGCGCCCACCAGATGAGGATGCCCACCAGGAGTGGTATGCTCGCGCCGACCCAGTGGGCCCACCTGCCGGCCATGACCACATCGAGACTGGTCGTATTCAGTCGCCAGGGGCCGGCGCCGTCGGCTTCGCCCGTGAGCCACCGGCCCAGGTTCAGGCCGGCATGGATGCCGAACGGCAGCGCGAGGCCGCGTGAGGCGACGGCGGCCATTCCGAAGAGCAGCCCACTGGGCAGGACGCCGAAGACGACGGTGGTAACCGACCAGCCGTATGCGATATGGAGGAGGGCGAACGCCACGGCAATGAAGACCTGGGCGGGCCAGCGACCCAGCGCCTCCGTACTCACCCAGAGCGGGTAAGACCGGAAGGCGAGTTCCTCCATCGCGGCGAGGGCGAGGATTCCGGCCAGCACGACGACGAGCCCCGAGAATGACGGCGTGACCCCTGGCGCGAACCTGATGGGTCCGAACAGCATGCTGGAGACTGCCAGCGTCGCGGCATAGGTCGCCAGCCCAACGAGCACGCCGCTGCCAAATCGTGGTGCAGACCCTCGCTCCCAGCCCAGGCCGATCGCTTGCCAGCTGCGCTGGTCGCGGCGCAGGAACCACTGGAGGACGGTGAGAAGCACGGCGGAACTGAGGGTACCCCACACCAGCGGCCCCATGGCCTCGGGGAGAAAGTCCCGCAGCAGCCCGGTGGCAATGAGGACCGTCAGCGCCGCCGCCAGGAAGGCGAGCACGCGCGACATCAGCTGCAGTGGGGAGGTGCCCGGGGGGGTGGGGGGGAGGGTCATACGCGGAAGCTAACTCCGAGCCCGATGACGGCCATGAATGACCCCCGGTCCCCCTGTCCACCTGGCCGCCGGTCCGTCTGTCCGTCTGTCCGTCTGTCTACCCCCCGCTCCTCCGCGAGCCCCCTCCGGGCGCCGGAAGCTGCGGGCAGGGCTCCCGCACAGCACGGGTGAGGCAGCAACGCGCCCTGCGGGGGCATCGCGGAGTTCGCGGGGTCGTGTCGGCGCTGTGCCGCCCACTCAAGCGCGTTGGCGCTCAAACCCCTGAGGGTGCTATCGCCGGGAGGGTTGAGTGGCGCGCTTCAAGGTTGATCCCCCAACCGGATAGACCGTGAGTGACCAGCAGGCTGCTATTCGAATGAGAGCATATACCGAAACGTCGATGGGACTGCACAGCCCTTCCGGTGCGCCGGGTAGAAACGGTATTGCAGGAGGCTCTTCTTGAAAGCTACCTCGTAGCGGCGCGGCATCTCTGGGGAAATGGCAACTGCCGAGGTATCGACACGGCCGTCCCGAGTGACCCCTACCGAGATGCTGAAGGTTCCCCGGGGCCTGCTAGGGCCGTCAGGCGGTATCTGCTCCGTCCTTGGGCGGGGGGGTGTTATCGGATGCACAGAGTCAGCTGGCGCGAGTTGGCAGGCCGGATCGGAGCTTGAAGAGGTGCTCTGTGCCGAGGCGTCAATGGGTGTGGACGCTGCCAGGGCCAGCAGCAGCGGCAGAAGCAGAGGTTTCGGTGCACGAACGCTGGAGGCGGGCGGGAACGCCAGTCTCCCTGGGGTAACGCCGAGGCAGCGGGTCATCTTCGTGTCCATGACTCAATCATGGTGGTTCGGCCAGATCGCGGCGGGTGTAGATCAGTATGAATTGAGACGGCGGGTGGTGCCAGCCCTTACGAAGATCGATGGCGGCGCCCTGCCACCTTCATGCGGATGTCACGCGTCACGCCCACCAGTGCTGTCATACAGGGCATTGCGCTTGGGCACCGCGCCGCTTGTGGCGGAGCCCGACTCCGACGCTCGGCGCCGGCGCGCCACCTGCCACGCCAGAGTGCCAAACGCCCAAGGCTGGAGGACGAGTTCCCCGCCGAAGCGCAGCACCGAGTCCTCAATCAGGAGGAGCACAAGCATCCCTGCGCCGGCCAGAAGGCAGAAGATCGCGAGGCCTTTCAGGGTGGCGGCGCCGACGCGGAGAGTCGGTGAACCTGACGACGTCAAGGAGCGCAAGGCGATGACCAGGCACGGCAGGGCAACGAGCCCTACCACGACGGGGATGCCATAGTGGCCGGGCCGGCTCCAGCTTCCAAGGAGAAACTGGTAGAGCATCACGAGGCCGGCACAGCCTGTCAGCGCGAAGAGCCAGCCCAGTGCTGCGTTGCCCACCGGCCCGAACTCTTGGTCGGCCTGTTCCGGAGAGACATGCATCAGAGATCCCCAGTGACGCCTAACGCCCCGCATAGGTTGCAGGGCCGCGGCGCGTTCACTGGAGTATGGGGTTCGTCAGAAGGTCGTGCCAGCCCCTACACGATCCGACGGCCGCGCCCCGACAGCGTCCATGTGATGGGATGGACTCCTCCCTTGAACGGCACCACTGTGCCAAGACTGCGAAACGGCCCCAACTGGGCCACCAACCAGGGGGAGGAGCCCATGTCTACGCTACAGATCGGCGTCGATCTTGCCAAGTCCGTCTTCGAGGTCG
>JANRJZ010000121.1:0-9839 GCA_033763675.1 Gemmatimonadota bacterium | reverse complement strand
GCCGCCGCGGGCGTTTCGGGCTTTCGCCCACACCCCGCGAGGGTCAGTACCACGATCAGCGCCACGGCGTGGTTCGTCTGCATCGGTGCAGTCTCCTGATTGAAAGGTGAACTCAGCTCCCGCCAGGCAGGACGGCGCCCGCCCCGGCGCCCAGCTCCCGCCGCCGCCACAGGAAGTAGATGACGGGAATCACGACCAGCGTCAGCACCGTCGACGTGACCATCCCGCCGACCATCGGCGCCGCGATCCGGCGCATCACCTCCGCGCCGGTGCCGTGCGCGGTGAGCGCCGGCAGCAGCCCCAGCATGATCGCGGCCACGGTCATCAGCTTGGGCCGCAGCCGGTTGACCGCGCCTTCCTCGATCGCGGCCACCAGATCGGCTACCGACCGACCGCCCGTCCGACCGTCCGACCGTCGCGCCTCCCAGGCGTGGTCAAGATACAGCACCATCACCACTCCCGTCTCCGCCGCCACTCCGGCCAGCGCGATGAACCCCACGCCCACCGCGATGGACAGGTTGAAGTCGAGCAGCCACAGCGCCCACACCCCGCCCACCAGCGCGAACGGGAGCGACAGCATCACGATCGCGGTCTCCGCCACGGTGCCGAAGGTCAGGTAGAGGAGCAGCGCGATCAGCGCCAGGGTCAGCGGCACCACGACCTCCAATCGCCCCTTTACCCGCTCCAGCGCCTCGTACTGTCCGCTCCACTCCAGCCGGTACCCCGGCGGCAGCGTCACCTCCCGCGCCACGACGCCTTGCGCCTCCGCCACGTACCCTCCGATGTCCCGGCCCCGCACGTCAATGGACACCAGGTCGTTGAGTTGCCCATTCTCGCTCCGGATCATCGGCGCCCCCGGCGCATACCCGATCCGCGCCACCTGGGCCAGGGGCACCTGCATCCCCTCCCTCCCACTCACCAGCAGCCGCCCGATCGCCTCGGGACTCTCCCGGAAATCCCGGGCGTACCGCACCTGCACCGGATACCGCTCCCGACCCTCGACGGTCGTCGTCACCTGGTCCCCGCCCAGCGCCAGGGCCAGCGTCTGCTGCACGTCCCCGCTCGTCAGCCCGTACCGGCCCAGTGCCTCGGGCTCCGGCCGGATATCGAGGTATCGGCCCCCGAAGGAACGCTCGGCGTAGATACTGGCCGTCCCCGCCAGCGGCGCCAGCGCCGCCTCGATCTCCCCCCCCAGCCGCTGGATCACCGCCAGGTCGGGGCCGAAGATCTTGACCCCGAGGCTGGTGCGGATGCCGGTCGAGAGCATGTCGGTGCGGTTCTTGATCGGCATGGTCCAGGTATTCACGGCCCCGGTGATCCGGAGCCGCCGGTCCATCTCCGCCACCAGCCGCTCCTGCGTCATGCCGGGACGCCATTCAGCCACAGGCCGCAGGTTGACCGTGGTCTCGACCATCGAGATCGGCGCCCAGTCGGTGGCGCTGTTGGCGCGCCCCGCCTTGCCCCAGACCGACGCCACCTCGGGAAAGGTCATCAGAATGCTGTCCTGCACCCGCAGCAGGCGCCGCTGCTGGGTCAGCGACACGCTCGGCAGGGTGTTCGGCATGTACATCAGGCTCCCCTCGTTCAGCGCCGGCATGAACTCGCTGCCCAGCCGTCCGAGCGGGCGCAGGGTCAGCGCCAGCAGCACCGCCGCGCCCGCCAGCACCACCGGCCGCCGGCGCAGCGCCCAGCGGAGCACCGGGCGGTAGACCGCCGCCGCCCAGCGATTGATGGGATTGGCCTGCTCCGGCCGAATCGGTCCGTGCACGAAGAACCCCATGAGCACCGGCACCAGGGTCACCGAGAGGAGCGCCGCCGCCGCCATGGCAAAGGTCTTCGTCAGCGCCAGCGGCCGGAACAGCCGCCCCTCCTGGTCCTCCAGGGTGAACACCGGCAGGAAGGAGAGGGTGATGATCAGCAGCGACATGAACAGCGCCGGCCCCACCTCGCGCGACGCCGCCAGCACCCGCTCCCAGTGCGGGCGGTCCGGCTCGTGTTCGATGTGCTTGTGCAGGTTCTCGATCATGACGATGGCCGCGTCAATCATCGCGCCGATCGCGATCGCGATGCCGCCCAGCGACATGATGTTGGCGTTGATCCCCATCCAGCGGATCCCCGCCAGCGCCGCCAGGATGCCCAGCGGCAGGGTCACGACGGCCACCAGGGCACTCCGCAGGTGCAGCAGGAACACCGCGCAGACCAGCGCCACGACTACCGATTCTTCCACCAGCGTGCGCAGCAGCGTCGCGAGGGAGCGCCGGATCAGGTCGGTGCGATCGTAGGTCGGGACCACCCGCACGCCCGCCGGCAGCGACGGCCCCAGCTCGGCCAGGCGCGCCTGGACCCGCGCCACGACGTCGAGCGCATTGGCCCCGATGCGCATGACCACCACGCCACCCACCGCCTCCCCCGTCCCGTTCCGTTCCGCGATGCCCACTCGCAGATCCGCGCCCACCGTCACCTCCGCGACATCGCCCACCCGGAGCGGGCGCCCGCCGGGGCCGGCCCGGAGCGTGATCCCGGCGATGTCCTCGACGCCGCGCAGGTACCCAAGCCCCCGGACGGCGTAATCACTCCCCGCCACCTCGACGGTGCGGGCCCCGACGTCCTGGTTCGCGCCCCGGACCGCCTCCATGATCTGCTGCGCCGTCACCCCGAAGCCCTGCAGCCGGGTGGGATCCAGGAGCACCTGGTACTGCCGCACCATGCCGCCGATGCTCGCCACCTCCGCCACCCCGGGCAGCCCCTGCAGCGCGTACCGCAACTGGAAGTCCTGGATGGTCCGCAACTCCGCCGGCGAGTAGCCGTCCCCCTCCACCGCGTACTGGAACACCCAGCCCACGCCGGTCGCGTCGGGACCCAGCTCCGTCCTGGCGCCCGTGGGCAGCCGGGACTGCACCGCACCCAGCCGTTCCAGCACCCGGGAGCGCGCCCAGTACAGGTCGGTGCCTTCCTCGAAGATCACGTACACGAACGCGGTGCTGAACATGGACTGCCCCCGCACCACCTTCACCTTCGGGACGCCGAGCAGCGCCGTGACCAGGGGGTAGGTGACCTGGTGCTCCACCACCTGCGGCGCCTGCCCGGGGTAGTCGGTGTAGACGATCACCTGCACGTCGGAGAGGTCGGGAATCGCGTCCACCGGCATCGAGCGCACATGCAGCCCCCCCGCCAGCAGCAGGCCGAGGGCCGCGACGGCAATCAGCCCCCGGCGGGAGAGCGACCAGGCGATCAGCCCGGCGATCACGGTGCCCCTCCGGAATCGGCGGCCCCGGCGGCACCCATCCCCCCCATGTCGAGCCCCATCCCCATCTGCAGCATCAGCCCCTGCATCGCGGCCGCCAGGTTGGTCTCGGAGTCGAGCAGGTAGGTGGCCGAGGCCACCACTTCATCCCCGGCCCGGAGCCCCTGTCGGATCTCGATGAGCGAGTCGTTCCGCGCGCCGGTCACCACCGGGCGCGGCAGAAAGGTCCCGTCGCCCCGGTTCAGGAACACCAGGCTGCCCGTCCCGGTCGGCAGCACCGATTCCAGCGGCACCGCGAGCGCGCTCCGGCCCGCGGCCGCGACCTCCACAGTGGCGTACATCCCCGGCCGCAGCCGGCCGTCCCGGTTGGCGACCTCGATCCGTGCGGTCAGCGTCCGGGTGGCCTCGTCCAGCTCGGGCTGGAGGAACACCACCCGTCCCGGGTACCGGCGGCCCGGGAGGGCCCCCACCGTCACCGTCACGGGCGTGCCCACCGTCACCACCGACGCGTCCATCTCGAAAACTGCGGCTTCCACCCAGAGCGCGCTCCGGTCCGCGATCAGGAACAGATTGTCCCCTGCGCGGACCGCCTGGCCCTCCGTCACCAGCTTCTCCGCGATCTCCCCTCCCCGCGGCGCCCGGATTTCCACCGTCCGGCGCGGGGTACCGCTCCGGTCCAGTTCGGCGATCTCCGATTCGGCCACGTTCCACAGCGCCAGCCGGCGCCGCGCCGCCGCCTGGAGCGCGGCGTCCCCCAGCCGGCGGGCGGCCAGATACTCCTCCTGCCCGTTGACCAGGTCCGGCGAATAGATCGTGAGCAGCACCTCACCCGCCATAACCGGCTTGCCCAGGAAATCGGCGTCCAGCCGTTCGACCCAGCCGTCGGTGCGCGCGTTGACATACACCCGCCGCGGCTCGGCGTAGCGCAGCGTCCCCGCCAGGCGGACGCCGCTCCCAACCGGCCGGCTGGCCGCCCGGGCAAAGCGAATCCCGAGGCGCGCCGCGGCGGCCCGATCCAGGGCCACACCCGAATCGCCAGGCATCGCCATGCCACTCATGCCGGCCATGCCGGGCATATCCGCCATCGCGGTGTCCGGCGCCGGTGCTGACCGGGTGCACCCCGCCAGCACCAGGCTCAGCACCGCCAGCGCGTGGAGCCGACGGGCCTGGCAAGGAAAGAGGCGCCATGTCATGGTGTATCCTCCGGCTCGAGCAGCTGCTCAAGCATGACGAGATGGGTGAGATGCCTGGCAGCCACCTCGGCGGCCTCGAGCTCCGCCCGATAGTGGGTGTCCACCGCGGTATACACACCAAGGAACGCCGCTTGGCCGGTGCGGTAATCCCGCACCGCGGCCCCCACCCCCTCCCGGGTCAGGGGAAGGACGCTGCTGACCAGCAGCCGGAGCTGTACCGCTCCGGCCCGCGCCTCCGCCCGGGTCCGCTCCAGCTCCGAGGTCAGCGCGGCCGCCTCCGCCGCAAGTTCCTGCCGGGCGGCAGTGGCCTCGAGTTGAGCGGCCTGGGTCAGCAGCCGCTGCTTCCTCCCGGCCCAGAGCGGTACCCGGATGCCCGCGAAGGCGGAGAAGAAGTCGGCCCCCAGCGGCCGGGCGCCGTACCGCACCGTCAATTCGAAATCGGGACGGCCCGCCAGCGCCGCTTCGCGCACGGTGGCGTCCGCCGCCTCCGTCGCCGCACGGCGTGCTGACAGGCGGGGATGCCCCGGGAGCGAGTCGGCCGCCCCGAGGTGGGCGCCCGCGTCCACGGCCGTCGCGAGCAGCGCCGCCACACTGTCCGGCGCGAGCGGCGCCACCGGCACCGTGTCCACGCCGCGAATGCCGCGCAGGGCGCGCAGCTCGCCGCGCAGTCCCGTTTCCTCGCTGCCCAGCGCCGCCTGCTCGGTGATGAGTCGCGCCAGGCCAATGCGCGCCTGCAGCGGGTCTCCCTGCGGTACGCTCCCGGTGCCGTAGCGCGCGTCCGCGATCTCCACCGTGCTGGACCACAACGTCCGCTGCTTCGCCAGGAGCTGCTGCGCCGTCACCACGTAGCGCAGCCGGTAGTACAGCTCCGCCACCCGGACCACGAGTGCCCGCCGGAGACTTGCCGTTTCCGCCGCCGCTCCCCGGGCCCGGGCCCGCGCGCCACCCGTGGCGGCCCTCCGACTCCCGGGCCAGGGGAATTGCTGCGTCACCTCGATGTCCACCTCGGTGAAGTCGCTCTCCCGGAAGGCAAAACGCGGCAGGGTGAGATCCATGATGCCGACGCTCAACATCGGATCGGGGAGGGCACCAGCCGGACGGACCCGCCGGGCCATCGCGCCGGCCAGCGCCTCGCTGCGCAGCACGGCGGGGGCAGCGCTCCACGCCTCGGCGGTCAGTCGCGCCAGCACCGGATCCTGGCCGACCGGGGCCTGCGCCCGGAGCCCCGCCGGCGCGAGCAGGGCGACGGCGGCCGTCGTGGCCGTGTACCATCGGGAGATACCCATCATGGAGGACACCGCTCCCAAGCCGGAAGTCGTGAGGGCCGGTTGCGGACGCAGATCCGCATGGCCATGCCGGACCCGGGCATGACGCGCCGGGCCTATGTGCGGCTGGAACGCGACGTCAGCTGATGGGGGGGGGCTGCGGAGGGGCGACAGGGTCGCCCGGAAGGATGGCGGGAGGAGTGCTGAAGGCGAACGCACTGGGACCGGCAGGCAGGCAGACCAGGATCACGTCCTGGGGCACGGCCGGCGCCGTCGCGGCACAGACGGTCATCGTGGCGCAGTCCGGCGCGGGAGCATGGTCGGAAGGGTTCGTGCCGCCCGGCATTCCAGGCATCTCCGGCATGGCGGGCATGGACCCACCGCACTCCGAGACGGTCGTCTCGGCCGTCGCATGCAGGCACAGCCCCGCCGCCGCCAGGGGGGCAAGCTGCACCAGCAGGAGGAGTGTGGCTGCAAGGCGACGCATGGTGCCAATCTTTCGCCAGGGGGACGGCGGGTCAAGCGGCCCACCCGGTCTTAACGTGGCGAACCGGCGTCCGGTTCCCTTGGATGGTGGCCGCCGCTCGAGTCGCGGGTGGACCCAGTGCGCGCTACCACCCCCGCAACCACCGCCATTCAAACAGCACCTTCCCCCAGTGCCACCAGCGGTTGGGCGACCGGAGCGCCACCTGGGGCAGCGGCTCGCCGTAGAAGTTCCCGGCGCCGAACCCCGCCCGGCCGAAGCCGGTCTCGAGGAAGCACTCGCCGTGGCCCTCAAAGGCGCGGGGACTCCCGTGCCCGGTCCACGCGGCCACCAGGTTGTCCGCCACCACCTCCGCCTGCCGGTGCGCAAAGACCCCCGCCTTGGGCAGCGGCTTGCCCATCGCGAGGGAAATCGTGGTCACATCGCCGATGGCGAACACGCCGGGGAATTCCGTGGCCAGGGTGCCGCGGTGGACCGGAACCCAGCCGGCGGCGTTGGTGAGCCCGGCCGCGCGCACCGCCGCCGGCGCCCGGTGCGGCGGGACGTAGATCAGCAGGTCGTAGCCGGCCGTGGCGCCGTTGGCGAAATGCAGCGTGCGCCCGGCGGGATCCACCCGGGCCACCTGGTGCTCCGGGAAGTAGCCGATGCCCCGGCTCTCGACCATCTGCCGCACCCCGGCGGAGACCACCGGCCCCGCCACCCCCATCGGGCCCGGCTCCGCCGCGTACAGCGACAACTCCACCGCGCCCCGGACGCCGCGCGCGGCCAGCAGGGCCTCCACCAGCATCGCCGCCTCATACGGCGCGGCGGGGCACTTGTACGCCGGGGCCGCGGTCAGCACTACCACCCGACCGGACTCGATCCTTCCGAGCACCTGCTCGATGGCCTGCGCGCCGGCGAGGGTGTACAGGTTGTGGCCGCCCTCCGCGAGCCCGGGGACCAGCTCCGGCGCCAGGTCGGCACCCAGTGCGATGATCAGCGCATCCGCGGCGATCTCCTGCCCGGCGACCCGGGTCGCCCGGAGCGCGGGGTCGATCGCCTCGATCTCGCCGAGCACCAGCTCCACCCCGCGGCCCACCATGGCCGCGAGCGGCCGCTGGATCCGCTCGGCGCGGCGCGTGCCCGTGGCCAGCCACAACAGCGACGGCTGGAAGAGGTGCCGTTCACTCCGGTCCACCAGCACCACCCGATCGGTGCGCGGCAGCCGCGCCCGCAGCCGCCGCGCCGCCACCACTCCGCCCACCCCGCCCCCCAGGATCACGGTTGTTCTGCCCGTCATCGTCCCGCTCCTAGAAAACCAGTACCCGGTCGGCCCACAGGCTCCATTCCGCCAGCTCCTCGAGGGTGCTCCGCACCGCGCCACGGGTGAGCCCGGCGTCTTCAAGCCCCCGGGCGTCCATGCACGACCCGCACACCCCGACCTGGCCCTCGTGCTGCACGATGACCGTCAGCATCCGTTCGATGTTGTAGTGCCCGTTGGGGACCCGCTGACCGGTGCGGCCGCAGGCGGCCGCGTCCCCCATCAGGAACACCCGGACCGATTCCCCTGCCCGCTTGGCCAGCGCCCCCGCAAGCCGCAGCCCGTTGTATGAGCGTTCGGTGCCGTATGGCGGATCGTTCAGGATGACCAGGTGCTTCATCGGGCGCCTCCTGCCCTCGTGATCAGGCCCGTCTCCAGTGGAAGTCCCCGCGCCGACCAGTCGGGCACCCCGGCTTCCAGCCGACCCGCCCGGAACCCGAGGGCCCGCAGGCGGCTCACCGCTTCAATGGCGAGGACACAGTAGGGGCCGCGGCAGTAGGCCACGATGGGGCTCCGCTTCGGCAACTCGGCCAGCCGCCCCTGCAGCTCGGCCAGGGGTACGGAGCGGGCGCCCGGGATATGACCGGCCTGATATTCCTCCACGGGTCGGACATCGATCACGAGGACTTCACCCCGCGCCACCCGACCCAGCAGCTCCTCCTGATCCACCGCTTCGAGCAATCCCCGATCGGCCAGGTAATCCCGCATCAGCGCGCCCAGCTCCTCCGCCCGCGCCTCGGCCAGGCGCCGGAGGGCCAGGCAGAACTCGGTGACCCTGGCGTCCGCCAGCCGGTAGCGCATCCGGACCCCCTCCCGTTCCACCTCCACCAGCCGGGCGGCGCGGAGCACCTGCAGGTGCTGCGAGGCGTTGGCCACAGACTGTCCCGCCTCCAGGGCGAGCGCCTCCACGGTGCGCGGGCCCTGGGCCAGCAGTTCGAGCAGTTCCAGCCGCCGCGGGCTGGTCACCGCCCGCCCCACCTCGGCGATCTGGTGGTAGGTCGCATCCTTGAACCGCCGGGCCTGCCGCGACATTCCGCCTCCTCGAGGAGCAACGTATTCAAGCATTCTCTTGAATGCTAGACTTCCGAGCCCCCCCCCGTCAACCCCTCCCCCAAACGACAGAGACCGGGCCGCGGCTCCCGCCGCGACCCGGCCCCCTCCTGCCATCCTGCCGTCCTGCCGTCCCGCCCTACTGCGCCCGCGTCCCCTCGGTGTGCAGCAGGATCACCGAATCGGCGGTCGCGACGTTGTACCGGGCGACCGTCGCCCCGACCAGCTTGCCGTCCGCCAGCCGCATGACGCTGTGGGTGGACACCTGGACGCCCGGGCGGAGCGCGCTCTCGTAGGGTCCCGCCTCGGTCGTGATGCTGTCCCCGGCCACCTCGACCACCCGCACCGGGACCGGATCCTTGCCCGGGAAGGTGAAGGTCCAGCCCGACGCATCCGCCCCGGCGGTAATCTCGAAGGTGAGCAGCGCGCTGTCGCTTCCCATCGCCATCGTCTTGACATTCCACTTGCCGGCGACGTCGGCCAAGGTGATCGGGGCCGGCATGGCGGCCGTGGTGTCGGCCGCGGCAGCCTGGTCGTTCGACTTGCCGCAGGCGATCAGAGTGAGGAGGGCGGCGGACGCCAGGCTGCTACGCATGGAACGCTCCAAAGAAGGGGGACCAGCTACCACGGAGTGGGCGGGAACGCGGGGGCCAACCTACCCCTTAAGCCTGGGGAGGGCAAGGAGGGGCGTTGTGAGGCGGGATATGGGCGGTTGGACGATTAGGCGATTGGGCGATTGGGCGGACGGGCGGACGGGCAGACGGACGGACGGGCGGACGGGCGGACGGGCCGGAAGTTATGGGCTCAATTGAGGCGATGCCGTGGGGGAGCGACGGCGGGTTCGCCGCTCGGCGGTCCCCCCGATCCTGTGCGGCAACCCGTCGGCGCGACAACGCGGTATCGCCTCAACAGCCTATCGCCCAATCGCCTAATCGCCCTTCCGTGCTTCGGTGTTTCCGTGTCGGCTGTTCCCCCGTAACGCATCGTGGGGCGGAGCTGCCGCCCCGCCCCTACGACTCCGACACCTCCCAGGGAAGTCGAGGCTCCGCGGGTGCGGTGGGAGTTGCCCGCGTCAGCACGCCGTCCTCCATCTCATAGATGGTGTCGAAGACATCCAGCGACCGCTGGTCGTGGGTCACGACGATCACCCCGGTGCCATGCCGATGCGCCACCTCGCGGAACAGCTCCATCACCTGCCGCCCCCGTACGCTGTCGAGGGCGGCCGTCGGCTCGTCCGCGAGTATCAGGCTGGGCTGGTTGGCCAGCGCCCGCGCCACCGTCACCCGCTGCTGCTCCCCGCCCG
>JANRJZ010000120.1:0-4762 GCA_033763675.1 Gemmatimonadota bacterium | reverse complement strand
GCCGGCGCCCAGCTCCCGCTCGATGCGGTAGCGGTCGGCGAGAGCGGATGACAGGCGCTGGGCGGCGTCGGTCACGTGGGGCCTTGGTTCAGGGGGTCTACCGCGGCATCAGGCACTGCGCGTCCCAAGCATACCGTCCCGGGGTGCGGTCGGACAGGCGGCGCATCAGCGCCCCGGAGCGCCCCGCGCGAGCTCCGCCACCCAGTTGAGCACCACCAGCGCCCGCCGCTCCCCCGTCGCCATGCCAACCATCACGAAGCGCTGGCCGTCGGGATGCACGTCGAAGTTGGTGTGGTTGGCGTTCGGGACAAACATTCCGGTGAAGAGGGTGTCGGCCCGGCCGACCGTGAAGGTCGGCCGGGTTTCCACCGGCACGGCGACGATGGCGTCACCCACGCGATAGAACAGCTCCCGGCCGCTGGCCGACCACGCCGGCTCCGCGCCGCCACCGCGGGAGACGACCCAGGTGCCGCCGGAATCGGGGAAGGTGCGGACATACACCTCGCCCCGGCCGCTCACGTTGGAGACGTAGGCGAGGTACCGGCCGTCGGGGGACAGCTTGGGGTTGTGCTCCGAGGCGGGACTCCGGAGGAGCGGCGTCGCGGTGCCGTCCGGCAGCCTGACCAGCCAGAGGTCGCGCCCGGTCACCGAATCGTTCTGCCGTACCACGAGCCAGCGGCCGTCGCGGGTCACCGCCGCCTCGTACTGGTTCTGGGGCGGGTCGTACAGCATGGTCTCCCCGCCGCTGCCGTCCGCCGCCTTGGACCAGAGCCCGGTCTGCCGGTCGTTGTTGCGGACCCAGAAGACCCGCCGCCCGTCGGGCCACCACTCCGGGTAGTAGTTGAGGCGCTGGTCGAGGCTCAGCTGGGCATTGGTGCCGCGGCGCAGGTCATGCACCACGATGTTGAACGCGCCGCCGCTGCGCTCACGGACCGCGAGCCGCGCGCCGTCGGGGGCGTACCGCGGGCTGTCGTAGCCGCGGAGCGCGGCGGTGAGCGGCCGCACGCGGCCCGCCCGGTCCACCTCCACCAGCGAGCGCCGCAGGGCGTCGCGCCCCAGCACGATGAGCGAGCCGTCGGCCGAGAGCCCGAAGTCGCTGATGGTCTCGGCCCCCTCCTCCGCCGCGAGGACCCGGCGCGCCTCCCCCGTCACCCGCCCGGTCCGGGCATCGAAGTCCAGCGCCATGAGTCCGTCATCCCGGCGGAAGACGATGTGCCCCGACGGGGCGTAGGTGGGCGCCTGCCCCTCCGTGAGCGTCTCCAGATGGCGCCGCTCCATATCGAGCAGGGCGACCTGTGAGACCCGCTGCGAGGTAACCTGCACCAGCAGGAAGCGGCCGCCGGGCACCGGCGAGAGCGACCAGAAGCCGTACCCCTCGGCGCCGGCCGAGCCGGCCAGGGTATCCGGCGCGCCGCCACCGGCCGGCACCCGCACGATGACCTCGGCATCGTCGGAGCTGAACACCAGCGTGCCATCGGCGAGCCACGCCCCGAAGCGGGAGGGGATGGCCGCCAGCGGCTCCGCGGGCCCGCCCGCCAGCCGCACCTTCGAGGTCCGGCTGCCGGTGCGAAAACCGACCCACTCGCCGTCAGGAGAGAAGAACGGTTCCTCCCCATCCTCCGTGCCCTCGAGGGGCACCGACGTGAGCCGGTCGAAGCGGCGGTAGTAGAGCCGCCGGGCCGACGACGGGCCCACCCCCACGTACACGAACCCGCTCCCGTCCGGCGCCATCGCCACGACGCGGCCCGGCGCCTCGGCGAACTGCTCGCTCGCGGGGAAGAAGACCTCGAAGCGGTAGATGCGCGGGGCGACGGCCGGACGTCCCCGCCAAAGGCTCCAGCCACCGACCGCCACCGCAATCGCGAGGAGGCCGCCGAGCGCCAGCGCCGCCCGGCGCCAGCGCGGATCGGCGCCCGCGCGCACTCCCGGGGGCGTCTGGCGCCGGAGGCCGGTGCCCTCGCCGGCAAGTGCCGCCGCGAACTCGGCCGCCGTGGCAAAACGGTCCGCCGGCAGCTTGGCCAGGGCCACCAGCGCCGCGTCCTCGACATGCGCCGGGACCGTCCGGCGCTGGGCCGTGATGGACCGGGGCTCCTCGGTGACCACCCGGGCCACGATTGCCTGCGCGGTCGAGCCGGTGAAGGGCGGGTCCCCGGTCAGCATCTCGTACAGCACCACGCCGAGCGCGTAGACGTCGGAGCGCGCGGTGATCTCTCGCTCCCCCATGGCCTGCTCGGGCGACATGTAGTGCGGGGTGCCGAGGCTCATCCCGGTCTCGGTCATCCGGGTGCCCCCGGCGCTCGAGACGGCCAGGGCGATGCCGAAGTCGGCCACCAGCGCCGAGCCGTCGTGCAGCAGGATGTTCTCGGGCTTGATGTCGCGGTGGATGACGCCGTGGCGGTGGGCGTAGTCGAGCGCGCCGGCGACCTCGGTGGCCACCCGCACCGCGTCCGTGACGGGCAGCTGCTTCTCGCGAGCGAGCCGGTCGCGGAGCGATTCCCCCTCGACGAACGGCATCACGTAGTAGGCGGTGCCCTGCACCTCGCCGGAGTCGATGAGGCCGAGGATGTGGGGATGCTGCAGCGCGGCGACGGTGCGGATCTCGTGCACGAAGCGGTCGGCGCCGATCACCGCGGCCAGCTCGGGCCGCAGCACCTTCACCGCCACCTTCCGCCGGTGCTTGAGGTCTTCGGCCAGGTACACCGTGGCCATCCCCCCCTGCCCCAGCTCCCGCTCGAGGCGATAGCGGTCGGCGAGGGCGGACGAGAGGCGCTGGGCCGCGTCCGTCACGCGGTAGCCACGGATCTGGTATGCCGCATTGTTCGGTGGTTCATAGGACTCCAGGAGGGGAGATGCGCTACTCTCCCTCTTGCCCGCGCAGCTCGTTGAGCCGGCGCTTCACCGTGGCGACGACCGGCTGGAGCTCGGCGTCCGCCTCCCGCCACTGCTCCACGAACGCCGCGTAGTGGGTGATGGCCTTCTGCCGCTCGTTGCGGCTGTCGTAGATCTCCCCCAGCCGCTTCTCCACCGCCGCCAGCGCCACGAAGTCCATCCGCCGCGGTGCCGGGATGGACAGGTAGCGCTCGAAGTGGCTCACCGCCGAGTCCACCTGGCCCGCCTGGTCGAAGGCGCGGGCCAGGTCGAAGCTGGAGCAGGCCTCGCACTGGATCGGCGCGCCATCCTCCCGCAGGTCGCTGGCCCGGAACTGCTGCAGCGCCTCGGCCGGCTTGCCCTCGGCCAGCGCGATCGCTCCGTGTACCGCCGCCAGATCCCGCTGGGTGCCGGCCGCCGCGGCCTCGGCCGGGCTCTCGACGCGAAACCGGGCCAGCACCTGCCGGGCACGCTCCGGCTTCCCCGCGCGGGCCAGCATCGTGGCGGCCCAGAAGTACGGCCGGTCCTTGGGGTCCGCGTCGCGCCATTGCCGTCCGGCCATGACGGCCTCGACCCGTTGGGCGCCCTGCACCGGGCGGCCCCGGAAGAGCACCTCCTGCGCGGCCTCCAGCTGTCCGTCGAACACGGGGACGCCACGCTCCGCGAGCAGGGCATTCGCCCGTTGATTGAACCCGAGGGCCTTCGTCAGCTGGCCGGCGGTCATCGCGAGACCAGTGAGTCCCTGAAGGCCCGCGATCCGGACCGGCACCGACGGTGACTGGCTCGCCAGCTCCGACAGGGCGGTCGCGGAGTCGAGCCGGCCGCGCGCGAGGTGGATGCCGATCCGACTCGTCAGCACGGCCGGTGACATGACGGCACCCGGCTCCGCCGTGACGATGGAATCCAGCAGGACCGAGGCCTCGTCGATCCGGCCCAGGGTGATGAGGACGTTGACGACCCGGCTCGCATTACTCACGTTCGACTCGAGTGCGGCCTCCCGCTGCGCGTAGCGCATCGCGCTGTCGGTCTGGCGACGCGAGGTGTAGATCAGGAGCAACTGGTTGGCCGCGATCCGGTTCAGACTGTCGGCGGCGTAGGCGGCCTGGTACGCGGCGAGCGCCTTGCCCCGGTCGCCGAGGGTCCGGTGCCGCTCGTAGAAGGCCCCGCGCACCAGCTGTTTCTCCACTTCGGGCAGCCGATCGGCGTACCGAGCGGCCCGTTCCAGCGCGGAGTCCACGGCCGAGCCGGGGGCCCGCGCGTTGATGAGCGCCGCGGCCATCTTGCGCCACCCCAGGGCAAAGGTGGAATCAATGGCCACCGCCTCGCGCAGCAACCGGACCGCGCGGTCGTAGTCCTGCAGCACGTCGTTGGCCTCGGTGGCCTCGGTGTACTTCCGCAGCGCCTCCAGCGATCCGGTCGTGGCCTGCTGCAGCGGCACGCTCCGCTGCACCCGCTTGAGCGACTCCCCCACCCGGCCGCGGAGCTTTCGGGCCAGCTCGTCCACCACGGCAAGCAGGTCCTTCACCCCGTCCGCCGTCCCCTGGTACGAGGCGAGGGAGACCTGGTCGGCGGTGCTGAGGAGCTCCAGGCTCACCGCGTAGCCGGTACCCACGCGGGCCAGCCGGCCCCCGAGCACCGCGGTGGCCCCGGCCCGGGTGGCAACTTCCCGCGCGGGGGGCGCATCCAGCCGGGCGGTGCGCGGGCGCTGCATCTGCTCCAGGAGCACGGAGACCTCCCCCGCCTCCATCACCCGGATGGCGGTGGACTGGGACAGCGCCGCGCGGACCGCTTCGGACACGATCGGCGCCAGGCTGCTGTCCTCCGGCGCCGCGCTGAAGTCCGCCAGCACGATCCGTGAATCCGCCGCCAGCGACCCCGACGCGAGCAGCGACCC
>JANRJZ010000119.1:0-42144 GCA_033763675.1 Gemmatimonadota bacterium | reverse complement strand
GCCCGCGCCCGCGACGCCGTTGGCCTGGGCCGCGGCGGTGGTGCTGCCGGCGTAGTCGTTGTTATCCGAGAAGAACGCTTCCTGCGCCGTCACCAGGTTCCGCAGGTCCGACTTCATGGAGGCGACGATCGCCTTCTGCTTGGTGTTGGCGAACTTCGGGATCGCGATGGCGGCAAGAATGCCGATGATCACCACCACGATCAGCAGCTCGATAAGAGTAAAGCCCTTCTTGTTCATAACGCCTCCAGGACAGAGAAAGTGGACCGCTGGGCGCGCTTCCGGGCGCGTGTTGTAACTGCCCGGTGGAAAGGCAACGAGCGTACCACGCAGGCCGGCTTACGCGAAGTCCGCCCGCAACAACCGGTTAGCGATTGCGGCGGAGGCTGCCCCCACGGCGAATCCGGCGCTTTTTGCAAGTCGGAATCCGGCCCCGGTTGACCTTCGGGGAATTCCGGGGGTGGCAGGACTCGCCGCCGCCGGTCGCGGCTCACTCCTCCGGTGCCGCCCCCTGGCCCTCGTAGCGGGAGAGCTTGCGATAGAGCGTGGAGGGATCAATGCCCAGCACCTCGGCGGCGCGGGTCTTGTTCCCCCCCTCGGCCGTGAGCACGTACATGATGTACGCCCGCTCGATCACCTCGAGGGTGGGATTGGCGTACGAGCGCTCCGAGACCAGCGGTTCCTTCTTGCGCCGGGTGATCCGCTCGGGGAGGGTGGCGGGATCGATGGTTTCGCCGCGGGTCAGCACCCAGGCGTGCTCCAGCGCATTCTCCAGTTCCCGGACGTTGCCGGGCCAGTCGTAGACCATGACCGCGTCCAGCGCCTCGGCCGCCAGCGCCTTCGGCGGCGCCTGGTTGTCGGTGGAGAGCCGCTGGAGAAACGACTCGATCAGGAGCAGGATGTCCTCCCGCCGATCGCGCAGCGGCGGCAGGTGGATGGTGATGACGTTGAGCCGGTAAAACAGGTCGGAACGGAAGCGGCCGCGGCGGGCTTCCTCCTCGAGATCGCGGTTGGTGGCGGCAATGATGCGCACGTCCACCGGAATGGCCTCGGTGGCGCCGACCGGGATGGCTTCCCGCTCCTGCAGGACCCGGAGCAGCTTCACCTGCAGCGCCGGCGGCATCTCGCCGACTTCGTCGAGGAAGAAGCTGCCGCCGCGGGCCGCCGCGAACAGGCCCTGCTTGTCGCGCACCGCGCCGGTGAAGGACCCCTTCACGTGCCCGAACAGCTCGCTCTCCAGCAGGTTCTCGGGCAGGGCGCCGCAGTTGATGGACAGGAACGGCCCCTCGGCGCGGTTGGAATTGTTGTGGATGTACTTCGCGATCACTTCCTTGCCGGTCCCGCTCTCCCCCTGGATCAGCACGGTGGAGTCGGTGGGCGCGACCTGCTCCGACAGCTTGAGCACGTCCATGAAGCGGCGTGACTTGCCGATGGGCCGGGCCACACCCGCCTTGTCGCGCCGCTTGATCTCCTGCTTGAGGTGCTTGTTCTCCACCTTCACGGCGCGGAACTCGCAGGCCCGGCGCAGGATGGCGACCAGCTCGTCGTTGGCGAAGGGCTTCTGGATGTAGTAGTACGCGCCCGCGTTCACCGCGGCGATGGCGGTCTGCAGCGAGGCCTGCGCGGTCATGAGGATGACCGGGGTCATCGGGTCCTGCTCCCGCGCGGCGGTCAGGATGTCGAGCCCCGTCACCTGGGGCATCCGCACGTCGGTGAGCACCAGGTCGGGGGTGGCGTTCTTGATGGCTTCCAGGCCGGCCTTGCCGCCCTGCGCGGTGGTGACCTCGAAGCCTTCCTTCTTGAGCAGGATCCGCAGCGTGTCCAGGATGCCGGACTCGTCGTCGATGACCAGCACCGAGGGCTTCTGACTCATGCGGCGTCCTCCGTAACGCGTCGGGCGGGAAAGAAGATCGTAAAGGTAGTACCGGTCCCCGGGGCGGTGTCCACCAGCACCAGGCCCCGGTGGGCCTCGACCGCGCGCTGCACGATGGCCAGGCCCAGGCCGGTCCCGCCGACCCGGCCGGTGACGAACGGATCAAACAGCCGGTCCCGGAGCTCCTCGGGGATCCCGGGACCGTTGTCCTTCACCTCGAGGCAGACCGGCTGCTCGATGGTGGAACCGACCGGCAGGTCGGCGGGCCGGGCGGGCCGGGTGGCCACGCTGACCAGGGTGGGGCCGCGCGCCGCCTGCACCGCGTTGAGCAGCAGGTTGGCCACCACCCGGTGCAGCAGGTCCTCGTCGCCATCGAGCACGATCCGGCTGCCCGTCACCCGGATCTCGATGTCGGGGCGGCAGTCGGGGTGCTCCCGCACCAGGCGCGCGGCGGCGGTCACCACCGCCTGCAGGTCCACGGGAACGAACTCGGTGGCCCGGACCCGGGCGAAGTCGAGGAACTCGGACAGCAGCCGCGACAGCCGGTCGCTCTCGCGCACGATCAGCGAGGCCAGGTACCGGTCGTCCTCATCCCCGTGGGCCGAGCGGGCCAGCTGCTCCACGCTGGAGCGGATCGAGGCGAGCGGGTTGCGGATCTCGTGGGCCAGCGACGCCGAGAGCGCGGCCACCGCCTCCAGCCGTTCGGCACGGACGTTGAGCTCGTTCAGCTTCTTCAGGTCCGAGATGTCGGTGAAGATGGCGGTCACGGAGGGCCGGCCGTCGGAATCGCGCTCGAAGGTGGTGGTCGACAGGCCGATCGGAAAGATCCGCCCGTCTTCGTGCAGCACTGTCCCCTCGCCGCGGCTCACCTTGCGGCCATGCCGGATGGCGGCCACGATGGCGGCCCACAGTTCCGGGGAGCGCAGCTTGAGCTTGTCCAGCACCGGCATGCCGATGACGCCTTCGGCCTCGATCTGCAGCAGCCGTTCCGCCATCGGGTTGATGAACGCGAGCCGGCCGGCGTCGTCCACGGTCATGACCCCCGAGCGGATATTGCGCAGGATGTCATCGGCCTCGAGCCGGACCCGGCGGAGTTCGCTGGCCAATGACTCCCGCTCCAGCCCGGCCGCGCGGAGCCGCGCGGCCAGCGCGCCGACCAGGATGTACGCCGTCAGGAAGACGCCGATCTGGGCCCAGAAGGCGAGGCCCGGCCGGGTGGGCTCCGGCAGCATGCTGGCGGCGAAGTAGGCCGCCACGATGGCGAGGGCCACCGCGAACCCGCCGCCGAAGGACATCAGCAGCGCGTAGACCGAGATCACGAGGATGTAGAGCGACGGCACTCCGCTGCTCGGGCCGGCGCCGTACACCAGCACCGTGACCAGCACGATGTCCGCCGAGGCCTGCAGGGCGTGGAACAGGTCCCCGGGGCGGACGCCCGGGCGCAGAAACCAGGAGGCGAACAGGGTGAGCAGGACCGCGTAGGCGGCGCTCCCCCCCGCCATCCAGCGGATGCCGGGCGTCTCGGCCCAGGTGCCGAGGGCGAGCAGCAGCAGCACTGCCGCCGCGAGCAGGCGCCCGCCGAGAACCCACCAGAACAGGGTGCGCGGGTCGGGGAGGGCGCGTTCGGCGGGAACCGGCGTGGGGAGCGTCATGGGGGTCGCGGTGTAAGGTAGCAACGGGGAGCGAGCCCCTGCTACCTTGCCGCATGCGCTGGACCGTCTACCTGCTGCGGTGCGCCGACGGCTCGCTCTATACCGGGATCGCCACCGAGCCGGGGCGACGGGTCCGGGAGCACAACGCGGGGCGGGGCGCCGCCTACACCCGGGCCCGGCGCCCGGTGACGCTGGTATACCAGGAAGCCGCCCCCGACCGGCCGGCGGCGCTCCGCCGGGAATGGGCCCTCAAGCAGCTCACCCGGGCGGAAAAGGAGCAATTTCTCATGGCGCGTTCGACCGCTGCCCGGGACGCGGGCGGGGCCCGCTTCGCCGGCTTCCGTCCCCACGCCCTCCGCTTCCTGCGCCAGCTCAAGCAGCACAACACCCGCCCCTGGTTTGAGGCCAACCGCGCAGTGTACGAGCGGGAGCTGCGGGAGCCGATGCGGGCCCTGGTCGAGGAGGTGGACGTGGCGCTGGCGATGGTGGCGCCGGAGATCGTCGGCGACCCCCGGCGCTCCATGTTCCGGATTCACCGGGACGTGCGGTTCTCGAAGGACAAGTCACCCTACAAGACCAACGCCGCCGTCTGGTTCTTCCACGCCGACGCCGGAAAGGGCGTCGGGAGCGAGGCGAACGGCGGCGGCGCCGGCTTCTACTTCCAGCTCGCCCCCGGCGACTGCTTCCTCGGCGGCGGCATCTGGATGCCGCCGCGCCCGGCGCTGGCCCGGATCCGCGAACGCCTGACCGAAGACCAGCGCGGCTTCGAGAAGGTGGTGCTGGCTCCCGGCTTCCGCCGCCGCTTCGGCCCGCTGGACGAGGAGACGATGCTCACCCGGCTGCCGCGCGGCGTGGCCGCCGGACACCCGGCGGCGCGGTGGATGCGGTACCAGTCATTCACCGTCGGGCGGCAGCTCCTCGAGGCCCAGGCCCTCTCCCCCCGCCTCCCCGCGCTGCTGGCGCGCGACTTCGCCGCGCTCGCTCCCCTGGTGCGCTGGCTCAACCACGCCCTCGGGTACCCGGCCCGGGAGCGCCGCTACTAGATGCGCTCCCTGGTCTCCCTGGCGCGGGCCCTCCGCCTTCGCTGCCCCAGCTGCGGCGGCGGGCCGCTGTTCCGGTCCTGGCTGCGGATGGTGGACCGCTGCCCCCGGTGCGGTCTCCGCACCGGACGGGGTGAAGAGGGCTATGTGGTCGGCGCCTACATGTTCAACATCATCGCGGCGGAACTGATCTGGGGCGCGCTGTTCCTGGCGCTCCTCTGGAGCACCTGGCCGGATCCGCCATGGGAACTGCTGACCTGGGGCGGCGGCGCGCTGATGATCGCGATGCCCTTCGTCTGCTATCCCTTCAGCAAGACGGTCTTCCTGGCCTTCGACCTCCTGTTCCGTCCCCCGGCCGATACGGAGCGCAGGGTATGACCGACGGCAAGGTACGGCTCGACAAGTGGCTCTGGGCGGCGCGGTTCTTCAAGACCCGCGCGCTCGCGGTGGAGGCCGTCGAGGGCGGGAAGGTGCACGTGAACGGGGAGCGGGTGAAGCGGGCCAAGCTGGTCCAGCCCGGCGACCGGGTGGACATCCGCCTGCCCCCCTACGAGCACCGGGTGGTGGTGCGGGCGGTGGCGGAGCGCCGCGGGCCCGCCGCCGCGGCGGCGCTGTTGTACGAGGAGACCGCGGAGAGCGTGGCGGGACGGGAGCGGATCGCCTTTCAGCTCAAGGCGGCGCACGTGCTGTTCGTCCCCGAGACCAACGAGCGGCCCACCAAGCGGGACCGGCGGCGGCTGGAACAGTTCAAGAAGGACACCGGCTGGGAGGGGTAAGGCGCGCCCCTCCCGGCCTACGGATCCACGATGACCTGCGCGGTCATCGACGGGTGCGGCTCGCAGTGGTAGGCGAAGGTCCCGGCCGAGCCGAAGGTGAACGTGAAGCTCGCCCCGGGCTCGAGCAGCGTTGAACCCCAGAGGCCGCCGTCGGCGGTCGTGGTGTGGGCCGGGGTCCCGTCCGGCTCGCAGTTCACCCAGGAAACCTTCCCCCCGACCGGCACGTGCACCGGGGTCGGCACGAACGCGAAGCCCTGGATGGCGATGACCACCGCGCCGAACTGCCCCGGGTCGAGGCTCGTGTCGCACGAGCCGGCGGCGGGCCCGGTGGCGCTGCGCTCGCTGAAGCAGGCCAGGGTGAGCGACACCAGGCCCAGGGCCAGCACGCCGCCGATCAGTCTGCCCCACATCGCGGGTTTCCTCATTTCACTCATTTCACCACCACCGTGCCCTTCATGAAGGGGTGGGGAGTGCAGTGATAGGCGTACGTGCCCGGCCTGGTAAAGGTGTAGCGCCAGACCTGCCCGCCCTCGATCAGCCCGGAATCGAAGCCGTTGTCGTCGGCGGTGACGGTGTGGGCCACGGGGTCCTCGTTCTTCCATTCGATGGTGGTGCCCACCGCGATCTCCAGCACCGGCTGGGCGTACTGCAGCCCCACCATGGTGCTCTTCGTCAGCACGCCGGTGACCGGGCCGACCGGCACCAGCCCCGGCGCCGCCGCCCCGGGCGCCGCGGGGGCCGGGGCGGTGGGCGCCTTCCGGCCGAAGTAGCGTGCCAGGGTGATCGGAATGGTGAATTCGAAACCGTAACGCACCTGGGAGGCACCACGGCTGGCGCCCTGCAGGGTGCCGGTGTTGGTGTTGGTGGCATGGAGCGCGAGCGTGTGCGGCGTCCCCGGGATCGCCACAGCGAATCCGGCGCTCCAGGCGGCCTCCTCCCCCCGGGCCCGGCTGCGGTCGGTGAGCGTGGCGAGGTCGCCGTGTAGCGCCAGGTTGCGGCTCAGGCGGATCGTGGCGCCACCACCCACCGCGAACTGGGCCTTGCCGCCGTCGGTGTAGGGATCCGACAACCCCCGCCCCACCGCCAGCAGCCGCAGCGGTCCCACCCGACGCGCCAGCGACAGCTCACCATCGAGGCCCTCGGCCGCGAGGTTCCACCCGACCTGCGCGCCGACGTCCAGCGGGAACCCGGCGGCCTGGGTGAGCGGCTGCACCCGCGCGAAGAACTCCCACTCATTGGGATAGGCGGGCGCGAGCGTGGAGTTGGTCGCGTAGTTGAAGCCGAACAGCGTGCCCTTGAGAAAGGAGCTGCCCACGAGGAAGGTGGGAAAGTTGCTCACCTTCCGCACCGGCCCCGGGCTGCGCACGAAGCGGTGCAGGAAGTTGAACTGCACCGTCCCGGGCCGCACCACCCAGGTCCCCGAAAGGTTCGGGGTCCGATCGAGCGCCCCCTGCGCCGCCAGCGGACCGGCCAGCCCGAGCGACAGCACCACCGCCAACCGACTCGCCTGCATTGCGACTCCTCGCCGTTCAGGGTGCGGCTACTCGACCCGGATCTTGCCGTTCAGTCCCTTGTGAATCGTGCACTCGTACTTGTACTCGCCGGCCTGCGGGAAGGTGCGGCTGACGCTGTTCCCGGGCGCGGTGTCGGGGATGTTGCCGCCCGGCGGCGCTGGCCCGCCGGACTCGAAGGTGACGTTGTGCGTGGTGCCGACGAACTGCCAGGTGACGCTCTGGCCCGGGGGAATCCGGACATCATCGGGGGTGAACGTCAGGTTCGCGGTGGAGATCACGACTCCCACCGAGGAGCCCACCGTCACGGCTGAGGTGCCGGACCGGGTGATGCCCCCAGCCGTGAGGGAGACGGTGATCGTCGCGCCACCCGCACTCACCCCGGTCACGGTGCCCGACGGACCGACCGTGGCCACCGCCGGGTCACTGCTGGTAAAGACCGGGGCGGGGAGCCCGCTCATGGCCGCTCCGTACTGGTCCAGCGGGGTCGCGACGATGGCGACCGTCCCCCCCACCGCGACCAGCGGGCTTGCGGGCGTGACAGAGAGTGTGGTGTAGACCGGCGGCGCGCCACCCCCCGTCACGGTGACGCTGCCCGTCATGCCGTTGTGCCGGGTGCACTCGTAGCCGAAGCTGCCGGCGACCGGGAACGTCCGGGTCACCGCGCCGGCGGACTGGTCCGGGATGTTGCCACCGGGTGGCGTACTCCCCGTGAAGGTCACATTGTGGGTCCCGTTGCCGAACTGCCAGGTGACGCTCCCCCCCGCCGCGATCGTCACGGCCGCCGGGGAGAAGGTGTTGTTGCCCGTGGCCGTCACGCTCGCACCCCCCGGCACGGGGGCGGTGACGATGACCGTGGCCACCGCGGTGTGGGTGACACCAGCGCTGGTAATGCTTGCCGTGACCGTCGTGGTGCCGGCCGTCAACGCGGTGACGAGGCCCGACCCCCCCACCGAGGCGATCCCCGGGGACTGGCTCAGGTAGGTCGCCCCCGGCAGTCCCGGCATCGGCACGCCCGCCTGGTCCAGCGGCGTCGCCACCAGGGTCACCGTCCCACCGACCAGCAGAGTCGTGGTGACCGGCGCGATGCCGACGGCGGTGAAGACCTGGGCCTGCCCCGTCTGGACGATCACCTGCCCGGTCATGTTCGCGTGCCGGGTGCACTCGTAGGCGTAGGTACCCGCGGCAAGGAAGCTCCGGGACACCACCGCGCCGGGCGCCTGGTCGGGAATGTTGAGGCTGGCGTGCGCGGGGTTGCCAAAGGTGACGTTGTGCACCGCGCCGGAAAATTGCCACGTGACGCTGTCGCCAACAGTCACGCTGATCGTGGACGGCACGAAAGTGTTCCCGCTCATGCCGACGGGATGGGCGGGGCCACCGGAGGTTGCGGGCAGCACGGTGACCTTCGCGGTGTCGCCGTGGGTAACGCCGTCCACGGTCAGCGTGACGAAGACCCGGGTGTTCCCCGGGCTCTTTCCGGTTACCGCCCCACCGCTGACCTCGGCGAGCGCCGTATCCTCAATGGCCCACACCGCCGCCGGCAGGCCGCTCATGGCGGAGCCGTTCTGGTCCCGCGGCGTTGCGGCGAGTTGTAGCGCCCCCCCCACCTCCACGCCGATGCTGTCGGCGCCGAGCGCCAGGGTGGTGAAGACCGGCGTGGGAGCAGCGGGACCCACCGCGCCGCCGCCGCCACAGGCACCGAGGGCCAGGGAGGTGAGGAGCCACGGCAACGGGAACAACCGGGGACGGGACATGTTCACTCCGCGGGCGTGAGACGCAATACCGCCAAGATTCATGAAGCAGCATGAAGCCGCGCGAAGTGCAGCCTGAAGCCAACTTCAACTGCCGCACACAGTGGCAACTGCCGTTCCCGGCCCGAGGGGTGCGCGGCGAGGGCTGGGATCAGGCGGAGATTGGTGCCGCAACGTCTGGTGCCGCAAGCGGATGCAGCGGAGAAACCGAAGCGGCCGCACACGGGATCCATGCACGGCCGCCCTCCCGCCGCCATAACGCTTCGAGCGGCCCCTACCGTTTCGCTACAGGGTGTCCTTCCCGCATCCAGCGGGCGGCATCCTCCACCTCCTGGAGCGCGAGCTCGTGCCCCGCCTCACGCCAGTCCAGTTCCACGGCCGCTCCCCCCGCCCGGAGCATGGCGGCGAGCCGCTCGGCGTTGGCCACCGGGACGATCGGGTCGTGTCGGCCGGAGCCGATGCGCACGGCGGTCCCCGACAGATCCGGCACCGTCTCCGGTTCGAACGGCACCATTGCCCGGAGCAACAGCGCCCGGCGGAGCAGTCCGGGCTCCCGCAGGATGAGGCTCGCGGCGATGTTGGCGCCGTTGGAGAAGCCGACCGCCGTGACCCCCTGGAGCGGAAAGCCATAGTGCTCCGCCGCCTCCCGGAGGAAGCCGGCCAGTTCGGTCGTGCGCCGGGCCAGGTCCGCCTGATCGAACACTCCTTCCGCGAGACGACGGAAGAAGCGCGGCATCGACCCCTCCAGCACCCGGCCACGGACCGCGAGCTGGCCGGCCGACGGCGCCAGCGCGCGGCCGAGCGGGAGGAGACTCTGCTCGCTCCCCCCGGTGCCGTGCAGCAGGAACAGCGTCTCCGCGCCGGTGCCGGGGAGGTAGTGGTGAATGAAATCGGTCCTCATGCGGCCGGCACCTCCAGCGGGGGCAGGATCGCTTCGATCGCCGCCCGATTGCCCTCGTACTGCGGCGGGAGCCGCAACTCGGCGCCCAGACGGCCCTCGACCTCGTCGGTCAGGAAGCCCGGACCGTCGGTGGCAATCTCGAACAGCGAACCTCCCGGCTCCCGGAAGTAGATCGACTGGAAGTACTGCCGGTCCACCACCGGCGTTACCCCAAGGGTGCGGCCAAGCAGCTCGCCGCGGAGCCGGAGCTGCTCCGTGCCATCCGCCGCGCGCCACGCGACATGGTGCACGGTGCCCGCGCCCATCGTACCGGCGGGCCCTGCCGGGTCCCGCAACAGGTCCACCGCGCTGCCATCGGGACTCAGCAACCGGCGGATGCCCCCGTCACTGCCGCGCTCAGAAAACCCCAGCGCCTCGATCAGCAGGTCCGCGGTGGCATCAGTGCCCCGGAGGGTCAGGGTCGTGCCGGCCAGACCGGTGATCTGGTGCGCCAGCGGCACGGAACTGCCAGGCCACGACTCCCCGCGCGGCGCGGTGCGTTCCACCAGCTCCAGACCGAGGCCATCGGGATCGGAGAGGCGGAGCGCAATTTCTCCGAAGCGCTCCCGGCGCACCACGCCGGTGACGCCCAGGCGGCCCAGCCGATCCTCCCAGTAGCCCGCACTGCCGGCCGGGATGGCGTAGGAGGTGAGGGTCGCCTGGCCCGCGCCCGGACGGCCGGGCCGCGCATCGGCCCAGGGGAAGAAGGTGAGCAGCGTGCCGGGGTGCCCGATCCGGTCCCCGAAGTAGAAGTGGTACGTCCCCGGGTCGTCGAAGTTGACGGTGCGCTTTACGAAGCGCAGCCCGAGGGTGCCGGCATAGAACGCGAGGTTCCGCTGCGGATCCCCGGCGATGGCGGTGATGTGGTGCAGTCCCTGGCTCCTGGTATTCATCCTGCCCTCCCAATGGTACGACATCGAACGATCACACCGTGACCACACGCTCAGCGCTGGCTGGCCAGCCCGAGTTTCCTGCATAACCGCCCCAGCTGCTGCTGCTCGGCGGCGGTCAGGGCACCCAGCAGCCCCGTGACCCGCGCCGCATGCGGCGGGAACGCCCTGGCGATCAGCGCCTCCCCTCTTGGCGAGAGCCGGACCAGGTGGGCCCGGCGGTCGTCGGGATTCTCCCCCCGGTGGACCAGCCCGCTCCGCTCCAGGTTGTCGATGACCGTGGTGAGGTTGCTGCCGCTCACCAGCAGCTTCTCGCACAACCGGGCCTGCGGCATGGGGCCGAGGTGCCAGAGCGCCTCCAGCACGCCGAACTGGGATTCGGTCACCCCGTGGTCCTTCTGCAGCACCGGGTTGAGCCGGGCCGAGAGGGTGTTCACCGCCCGGCGCAGCTTCACGAAGGTGCTGAGCGCCCGCCTGGTGGCCGGGTCCCGGGTGACCGTCATCCGCATTTTAGCTCCATATCTAATTGTTCGATATCGAACATAATGGACCCGCGGCGCCGGTCAAGCCCCGCCTGGCCGCCCCGCCACGTCGCGCAGCACCGGGGCCGGGATGCCGTGGCCCCCGGGATACCGCCGGGCCTCGGCCCGGGCGCCGGCGGCCTGGAGCGTCGCGGCGTCCTCCTCGATGCTCCCGGGGGTGGCGTACGGGTCGGCGTCCCCGGCAATGATCAGGACGGGCGTCTGGCCCAGCGCCCCGGCGAGCTGGGCCGGTGAAACGTCGCGGGGGAGCGGGGCGCCCCAGAGCACGACCCGGTCCGGGCGGAGCCCGCCCGCGACCAGCCACCGGGTGGCCATGACCGCGCCCTGGCTGAATCCGAGCAGCGTCACCCGGGGACGCGTCCCTCCGCCGGGGAGCAGCTGCGCCGCCAGCCGATCGAGGAACCGCAGGTGGTCGGTCAGGTCCGCCTCCCGGTGTTCCCGGGTGAGCCAGGTGGCGCCAATGGCGAGCCCATGATGCCCGTCCGTCCTGGTCTCCAGGTAGAACCGGGACAACGCCTCGGGGGCCACGATTCGCGTGGCGCCGTCGTCGAGAGGCGCCAGCCAGCGGAGGAACCGTGCGGCGAGCTGGGCGTACCCGTGCAGCCCGATCCACAGTTCCTCGACCGGCCCGGACTCAGGGCCGAGCTGGAAGTAGCGCGCGGTGCGGGTCACCTCGATCAGGTGCGGCTTCATGGCGATGCCATCAGCGGCATGGCTGGGGCTCCGGGAGAATGTCGGCTCGCGCCGATCGGCACGCGGCGTCCGTGAAGGCCGTGGGGGCTTCTCCTTCATGGAAGCCGACGGGGGCGCTGGGTATATATAGGCCCCGTCAACCGGTACGGATGGTTCGCATGCGCGTCACCCTGCTCCTCGCCCTCGCCGCCGCGCCCGCGCTCCCCGGGCAGGCACCCCCGGCGCTCCGGACGGACCTGGTCATCACGGCCCCTGCGCTCGCGGCGCGCCTGGGCGAATCGCACCTTGTCCTGGTCCACGTGGACCGGGATGCCCAAGCCTACGCGGATGCTCACCTGCCCGGGGCCCGCTTCCTCCCCCTTCGTGCCATCGTCACGGAGCGCGCCGGCATTCCCAACGAATTGCCCCCGGTCGCGCACCTCGACTCGGTCCTGGAATCCGCGGGCATATCGAACGATAGCCGCATCGTGATCTACGGCGACCCGCTCGCCGCGGGACGGCTGTTCTTCACCCTCGACTATCTCGGACTGGGAGACCGGGCCAGCCTGCTGGACGGAGGCCTCGCAGGGTGGAGGGCCGCCGGGTTCCGGGTGACCCACGAGGTTCCCGCGCCGCCGGCGCGGGGACGGATCGAGCCGCTGGTCCAGGCCGGGCTGCTCGTGGACGCGGCCGAGCTGGCCCGCCGGCTGGGCGATTCGACCCTGGCGGTCGTGGACGCCCGGCCCCCGGCGGAGTGGAGCGGCGCCACCCCGGGCGACGGCGTGCTCCGTCCGGGCCACATCCCCGGCGCGCGGAACTTCTTCTGGCGCCTGGCCCTCACGCCCGGCGAGCCGGCCTTTCTGAAGGACGTCGCGGTCCTGGCCAAGCTGGTGGGCCGGGCGGGGATGGTGCCGGGACGCGAGGTCATCACCTACTGCCGCACCGGCGTGCAGGCGAGCTACCTGTACTTCGTGGCGCGGTACCTGGGCTACCAGCCTCGGATGTACGACGGCTCGTTCATCGAGTGGAGCCAGATGGCGGAGCTGCCGATCGAGCGCTGACCCCGAAGGCACGACGGGGCGGAGCCTGGGCTCCTCCCCGTTGCCGTTCCCGCCGTCCTCAGAACGCGGTCACGATGCCCAGCGTCACCCGGGTCAGTTCCTGGCCGACGTCATACGTCACTTCACCACTCACCTTGAAGTTCCGCTGCACCAGGTGTCCGATGCCGCCCGAGATACTCTCGTAGCGCCTGATGCCGGCCGGTCCGCCGAGGCGCACGTCGAGCACCGGCCGGTTGGCGGTCACCAGGTTGTAGAGCGCGAAACCGTAGAAGCGGCTGTTCGCCGGGCGGAGGATCACCTCCCCGAACCCGCCGTTCAGCCGGGCCTCCGGTTCGCCGAGGGTGTAGGTCGGCTCGTCATCGCGCCGGTGGATGTACTGGCCGTTCACCTCGACGGGGCCCAGGCTGATGGTTCCGTCCACGGCGAGCATGCGGGTCTTGTTGGTGGTGCCGTTCCCGTGGGACCGGCCGTAGTAGCCGAAGGTCCCGAGGCGCAGCTGGGGGACGAGGTCACGCGTCAGGTGCAGGAAGACATTCTTGCTGGCATCCACGTCGAAGCGCCGGTCCGGCTGGGCGGCGCCGATGCCGTTCCCGTTCAGCACCTGGCCGGTGAGCGTGAAGCCGGCCACATCCGCCATCGCCATGATCCCACGATCGTAGGTCAAGTCGACCGGCACGTCCCCCAGCCGGGCCCGGTACACCGCGTAGTCCTCGAACTCGAGCCGCAACTCCCGCTTGAACAGCGGGTCAGACACCTGGAACTGCCCGACGATCAGGTCCACCGGCGCCTTCCCGATGTCGTTGAACATCACCAGGGCGTCTTCCACCCCGCCCACCTCGCCCCGCTCCAGCAGGAAGGTGTAGAAGTAGTAGGAAATGCTCTTCGAGATCGGGCCGCCGGAGAGCACCTTGAGCCCATAGGGGCCCTGGAAGTCGCCGGCCGCCTTGCCGTTGGCGTAGCCCTGCGCGTAGAGATCGAGCCGCAGGGCCAGGGGGAGATCCTTCACCAGCGCGAGCGTCTCGTCTCCCGTGGCGATGGTATCGCGTGGTTCCTCGCCGCTGGCCATCCGGAAGCCGTTGCCGGCAAACTGCTCCCCGAAGGCGGTGAGTTTGGGAAAGGGATCGTGACAGACCTGGCAACTGAGCTTGTACCGCCGGGCGAACGCCGGGATGGCAGACGCATTTGAGGGGAGCAGCGAGGCGAGGACCAGGCCGAGCAGGGCGAGGACGCCAGGACGAGGCAGGGACATGTGTACTCCTGAGGTCGGTGATGATGCCGGGAAGCTAGCCGGGCCGGGATGAATCCGGCGTGAACCGAGCCTGAGCTTCGTCCCAGCCCCCTTGGCGGAATGCCCGGGGCCGCACACCTTGGGGCATGGCCTGGCTCAACTACCACCACCTGCTCTACTTCTGGACGGTCGCCCGCGAGGGCAGTATTGCCCGCGCCACCCAGAAGCTGCACCTCACCCAGCCCACCATCAGTGCCCAGATTCACGCGCTGGAGGAGAGCCTGGGGGAGAAGCTCTTCCTCCGCAGCGGTCGCCGTCTGGTCCTGACCGAGGTCGGCCAGGTCGTCTATCGCTATGCCGAGGAGATCTTCACGCTCGGACGGGAGCTGCAGGACGTGCTGGCCGGGCGGCCCACCGGGCGCCCGGTCCGGCTCACGGTCGGGATTGCCGACCAGGTGCCCAAGCTGCTGGCGCACCGGCTGCTGGCGCCGGCCTTCGGCCTGACCGAGCCCGTCCACCTGGTCTGCCGTGAGGGGAAGCTCGACCGGCTGTTCGCCGACCTGACGACGCACAGCCTGGACCTGGTGCTGAGCGATGCGCCGCTGACGGCGGACACCCGGGTGCGCGCCTTCAACCATCCGCTGGGCGAGACCGGCGTCTCGGTGTTTGGCGTGGCGCCGCTGGCGGACCGGTACCGCCGCGGCTTTCCCCGCTCGCTGGATGGCGCGCCGTTCCTGCTGCCGACGGAGGGCACCAGCCTGCGGCGTTCGCTGGAGGAGTGGTTCGACCGCGAGCGCGTCCATCCGGTCGTCGCCGCCGAGTTCAGCGATTCCGCGCTGCTCAAGGTCTTCGGGATGGGCGGCGTGGGTCTCTTCGCCGCCCCGACAGCCATCGCGGCTGACGTGCGGCGACAGTACGAAGTGAAGGCGCTGGGTACCCTGGGGGGGGTGCGGGAAACCTTCTATGCCATCACGATCGAGCGCCGCCTCCGCCAGCCCGCAGTGGTGGCCATCATGGAGGCGGCACGCAATCGGCTGTTCACCTGATCCGGCTCAGCTCCTGAGCAGCCGCTGCTTGAAGGCGGTGAAC
Organism: Gemmatimonadota bacterium; assembly: GCA_033763675.1. GTDB lineage: Bacteria > Gemmatimonadota > Gemmatimonadetes > Gemmatimonadales > GWC2-71-9 > JADJOM01. The sequence goes on along the minus strand of JANRJZ010000119.1, from coordinate 27,122 downwards.
TCCTCCTCCGTCAGCAGGCCCCGTTCCCTCAGCCGGACCAGTTCCGCCAGCCCGCTGGCGACCCCCTCGCCGGAGGCGGCCGGTGGCGTCGAGGCGACAGGAATCGGCGGCCCCGGGTGGGCGTCCAGGGTGGTCGTTCGGGCCCGCCCCGGCATCCGGTCGCGGATCCACTGCACCAGGCCCTCGGCGCGGGCCGGATCGGCCCCCTCCAGCGCGTACTTCCGTCCGCCGGCATAAAGCCGGATGCGCGCCCCCCAGCGGTCCCGGCTGACGTGCGCCTCATGAATCTGGGAGTACGCCAGCTCGAGGACCTTGCGCCGGAGCCCATCCTGTTCCAGCAGGAGGACCCGCCCTTCGGTGGCGACCCAGAGCAGGTAGTCCTCATCCTCCCGGCCGCTCGCCCAGCGCGCCGCCGCCTCCCCAGGGGCCCGTTCCGCGACCAGGGATTCCGCTTCCTCCGCATCCGGCGGGCGACCGACGCGGGACAACCGGGCCCTCGCAATATCCAGAAAATCGTCAAGCATCGTGACTCCGAGGGCCGCGGCCGAAGCGCCCGCAGGGCGCCCCGGCCGGGCCGTTGAGGTACGGGGTCAGCGCGCCCGGGTCTTGGGACGCGCATCCGGGGTGATCCCGAGCTTCTGGCCGATCACCTCCTGCCGTTCGTGGGCCCGGGCCAGCGCCGCGTAGATCTCCGAGGTGAGCCACCGGACCTCGACCCGGTTGGGGGAGGTGGCCGATGCCTCGGCCGTGAGCCGGGTTGCGGCGCCGGTGGCGCTGGCGAAGGCCTCGCGGATCGCGCGGGCTTCGGCCTGCACCGCCCCGGTCTCCGCCGCGGACAACCCCTTCACCATCTCGTCCCAGGTGGCCTGAGCGGCCTGCAGCCGCTGGCTCACCTCGCCGGCGTGCTGCTGGGTCGAGGCGCGATCGAGCGTGACGCCGGCGCTGGCCCAGTTGTACATCCGGCTCACGGCCTCACGGGCCGTGGTGAAGGCCGCCAGCATGGTGCGTTGGGTTTCCTTGTCCCGGGCCTGGTCAAATCGTTCGGCGGGCGGATCGGCCGCGATCGGGGCGGTGGCCAGGAGCGCGGTGGTCAGCAGCAGGTACATGGTGCAGTCCTCCTCAGGACGAGTCGATATCGGTCAGTGTGGCCGGGCGGGTCGCCCGGCATCAGGCGCGGCGCCCCAGCCAGCGGCGCGAGCGGCACCCGACGCAGCAATGGTATGGTGGCGGCCGTACATAGACCAGCCGAACTTTACTAACGGTATCATCGTTACAATCTATGAAATAGCCCAGCGCATTGAAGGACGCCATTGGTATTACCGATGTATTACATCCGATAATTCGATTTGCCCACAGTACTATCGCCGCCTAGCTTCTCCGCCATGCTGCTCCTCGAGACCCTGGCCGCCGTGCCGGCCCTGCTGGACCAGATCCCCCCGATCACCTGGGCCTACGTCGCATTTTTCGGCCTGGTGGCCGTCTTCCTGGCCCTGGACCTCGGCGTGTTCCATCGCGAGGCGCACGTCGTGGGGATGCGGGAGGCCGTGACGTGGACGGTCATCTGGATTGCCACCGCACTCCTCTTCAACCTGCTGGTGTTCTTCCTCTACGAGCGGCACTGGCTCGGCCTCGGGCTCCACGTGCCCCAGCTCGACGGCAGCACCCTGCCCCTGGTGGGGGGCCTCGAGGCGGCGAAGCTCTTCTTCGCCGGCTACGTGGTGGAGAAGTCGCTCAGCATGGACAACGTGTTCGTGATCGCGATGATCTTCGGTTACTTCGGGACGCCGGCGCAGTTCCAGCACCGGGTGCTCTTCTGGGGCATCCTGGGCGCCCTGGTGATGCGCGGCGGGATGATCGCGATCGGGGCCCAGCTGCTGCAGCACTTCAGCTGGGTCATCTATGTCTTCGGCGGGTTCCTGATCCTGACGGCGATCAAGATGGCGGTGGTGTCGACCGCGAACATCGATCCGGAGCGGAACATCCTGATCCGGCTGGTGCGCCGCCTGATGCCGGTGTCCACCACCTATGACGGCCAGCGATTCTTCACCCGGCTCGACGGCCGGCGGGCGGCGACGCCGCTCTTCCTGGCGCTGGTCATGGTGGAGTTCACCGACCTGGTGTTCGCGGTGGATTCCATCCCGGCGATCTTCGCCATCACCGCCGACCCGTTCCTGGTCCTGACCTCCAACGTCTTCGCCATCCTGGGCCTGCGCTCCCTCTACTTCTGCCTGGCCGCGATGCTGGACAAGTTCCGCTACCTCAAGCCGGCGCTGGTGGGGGTGCTGGCCTTCGTCGGGGTGAAGATGCTGCTGGTGCATTCGGCCTGGAAGATTGACACAACCCTGTCGCTCGCCGTGGTGCTCACGATTCTCACCGCTGGCGTCGTGGCCTCCGTCATGGCTGGACGGCGGAGTGGCGAGCACTTGGGTGGCGCGACCTGACCGGATCCGCCACCGACCCCGGCCCCGCCGGGACCCGCTCCGGTTCCTCTCCCACGAACCTGCCCGGCCCGTCCCCCTGGGGGCGGGCCGATTCGTGGGGGGACACCTCTGGGAGGACCCCATGAAGCCCCTCGTCTTCCCCGGCGACGCCGGCCGGGCCGCCGGCGCGGAGCGCCGGTGACGACCCTCGACCTGCTGCAGGCGAACCTGCTGTCGCCGATCGCGCTGGCCTTCGCCCTGGGCCTGCTGGCCCGCGTGGTCCGCAGCGAGTTCTCCCTGCCCAAGGACGTCTACCTCGGGCTCTCGATCTTCCTGCTCTGGGCCCTCGGCCTTCAGGGCGGCGTCGAGCTGCGCCACGCGAGCCTGCAGGTGATCGCCGGGCCCGCGCTCGCCACGGTGGGGCTGGGGGTGCTTACCCCGATCACCGCCTACCTGGTCGTCCGCCGGCTCGGCCGGTTCTCCACGGCAGACAGCGCGGCCATCGCCGCGCACTACGGATCGGTCTCGGCCGTGACGTTCATCGCCGCCACAGGGTTCGTGAAAGCGCAGGGGCAGGAGGCCGAAGGCTTCATGCCTACCCTGCTGACGCTGCTGGAGAGCCCCGGCATCGCGGTGGCGCTGGCGCTGGGCGCCTACCACGCGCGGGAGGGGGAGCGGCCCGTGCGCGAGGTGATGCACGAAGTGCTGACCGGCCGCACGATGGTGTTGCTCCTGGGAGGGCTGGTGGTGGGTTTCCTGATCGGAGACCAGCACTGGACCACGATCGAGCCGTTCTACGACACCACGGGCGCAGTCTTCCGTGGCGTGCTGTGCCTGTTCATGCTGGAAATGGGAGTCACCGCGGGGGCGCGCCTTGGGGACCTGCGAAAGGTGGGCGGATTCCTGCTCGGCTTCGGCATGCTGATGCCGCTGGCGCATGGGACGCTGGGAGCCTGGATCGGGCACGTCGCGGGACTCTCCGTGGGGGGCGCCACCGTCCTGGGCACCATGGCCGCCAGCGCATCCTATATCGCGGCTCCACCCGCGGTCCGGCTCACCTTGCCGGACGCGAATCCCACCTACTACCTGACGGCCGCGCTGGTGATCACCTTCCCCTTCAACCTGCTGATCGGGATCCCGGTCTACTTCCGGGTCGCGACCTGGCTGGGAGGCACTCCATGACTCCGGTCCCCATGACCCTCGTGACCATTATCGCCGAGCATGTATTGCGGGAGCCGCTCACGGCCGACCTCCGCCGCCTCGGGGCCCGCGGCTACAGCATCGGGGAGGTCGAGGGAGAAGGCACGCGCGGGCTGCACACCCAGGACTGGCAGGGGAAGAACCTGCGGATCGAGACGGTGGTACCCGCGGAGGTGGCGGCGGCCATCCTCGCCCACCTGGCCGCGCGGTATTTCGACGATTATGCGATGATCGCCTACACCAGCACCGTCGCGGTCCTGCGGAGCGGGAAGTTCGCCTGAGGGCCCCCCGGGAGACCCCGCCCCGGGCACGGGGCGGTCAGTCCCGGTAGGGATCGACCTCGTTCGCCCCGGCCATGACCACCACGAGTGGCCGGAGGGTGTGCACGATTTCGATGGTGCCGCCCTGCGCCCGGAGCACCTCGGGGAGCCGCCGGTAGACGTGGGGACTCTCATCCAGTCCGCCCCCCCGGAGGATTACCCCCTTGTCCCGCACCCAGCGCTGCATCTTTTCCGGGGTGACCCGGCCCGGCGTGATCACCCGGCCGGTCTTCCGGTTGACCTTCCCTGCCGCCTTGGTCCGGGACATGATCCGCCCTGCCCCGTGTACGGTAGAGTAGAGCGCGGCCCGTTGCAGCTCCGCCACCGCCTCCGGCGAGCCATCTTCAGGTGCCGCCGCGCCGGCGCCGCGGATGATCACGGCGTCGTCCCCCATCGAGCCCCCGACGAAGCCGAGCTGGCCGGGGAAGGCCGGGGTCGCCCCTTTCCGGACTACCACCAGATCCTCGCCCTCGTGGGTTTCCTTCCAGGCGAAGTTGTGGTGGTTGTGCACCAGCTCCACCTCTCGGCCGCCCAGCATGGCCACGACCGTCCGCGCCACCCACTCGCGACCGGCATGGGCGTACTCGCCCGCCAGGTGCATCAGCGCCCAGTAATCGTGCCCGATGGGCGCGGCGAGATCGAGCAGCACTTCGCGCTCCGGCACCCGCGCCCCCCACTCCTCCCCCTGCCCCAGGGCCAGGAACGCGGACGCCACGGCGTGACCGAAGCCCCGGCTCCCGAAGTGGACCCCGACCCAGAGCCGCTCCGCCTCGTCGGCGAAGACATCGACATAGTGGTTGCCGCTCCCGACCGTGCCGAGCTGGCTCCGCGCCTTCTCCCGCAGTCCGTCCCGGTGTTTCGCCGGAACGGCATCCCACGCCGGATACTCGAACAGCGGCGCGTCCACCGGGGCATGGTCGGCCCGGTTCGTCCGCCCGACCCCGAAGCTGATGGTGGACTGGATCTCGTCGGCCAGGTCATGGAGCGCCCGGGACTGCTTGCCGGGGTTCTTGCCCAGCGCCTCGAGGGTGAGGTCGGTCCGGATCGCCGCGTTGCCGCAGGCAATGTCGAACCCGACCCCCACCACCGAGACCTGGTCGTGATAGGCGGCGACGCCGCCGATGGGCATGACGTAGCCGACGTGCCCATCGGCCATGAGGGCCACCCGCCGCGCCCGCTCCGCGACCTTTCGGAGCTGGAGCAGGGTGGGCTCATCGTGCTGGCCAAAGATCCGCATCGGGCCATCCTCCTCTCACGGGCGTTTACTCGTCTTCTTCGTCGAGCCGGCGCCGCAGGGTGCGGTCGGCGGCCCGGTGCTCGGCGTAGCTCTGGCTCACCGAGCGCACCTGGTCGGTGCGTACCCGGATGCGGGCGCCCGTCAGGTCAACGAACACGATCCATCGCGGCGGCAGCCAGCGGCCGAGCTGCCGCTCGATCGCGCCGGCCATCGTGGCCGAGACCGGCCAGTGCCCGCATTCCGCGCAAACCAGGAAATAGTCGGTTTCCATGGCAGATCCGTGGAATGTGGGTCAGGTCATGCATGCACGGGAATGTCGGGGGCCGCCCGGCGCGCCGGGCGCCCGCGGAGCAGCGCGAAGACCGCACGCTCCGCGGCGCGGATCGCGAGCGACGGCTCGTAACGATCCTCCGGGGTCTCGAGCAGCAGGAGACGGATATCCAGCATGGGTCCTCCCTTCTTCCGAAAACGAATCGCCCCACCTGTCGGCCGGCACAGGTGGGGCGATTCCGCCTCGGGGGAGGAGGGAAAGGCTCAACCCGTCGAGGCCACCAGTGCGGCAAGAAAGTCGTTCGGCACATCGGCCCACGCGCGCGCCCGGGAGGCCTGGGCCTCCAGGTGCAGCGCGCTGCCGGGTCGAGTGCCGGTGGTCGTGAAGTGGAACATTCCGTCCTCAGATGCTGGAAACGCCAAGGCCCCGTCTTCGGGGGGCGGCAACGATACGAACGACCGCCGCCGCTGTCAATAGTCCGTGGCTACTGTCCCGCCGCCGTATCCACGGTGAGCGTGAATCCGTGCTTCCCGGCCTGCAGGTGAATCACGTCGCGGCCGTTCTCGTCCCGGACCCGCAGCATGGCGCCCGTCGAGTCCGCCAGCAGCCGCACCAGGTTGCGGCCAAACTCGTCGTTCACCTTGATGTTGGCCCCGTGCTCATCGGCCAGGATCCGCACCAGTTCCGCGTTGTCGCCGGTGGCCTCGACCTGCACCCGGCCGCCCACCTCCGCCTTCACCGCGAACGGATCCCCCTGGCGCAGCTCGGCCTCGGCGTTCCGGGTGACCATCACCGGCCGGGTCAGGCCGGCCGGTTCAAACACGATCTCCCCGAGATCCATCAGGCCCGTGCTGCTCGTCGCGCAACGGAACCCGCGCTCGACATTGATATCGGTGCCGCCCTCGGGCTCGAGAATGCAGCCCTCCAGCGCCCGCTCGGCGCCGGGGGAGGTGAGCCGCACAACGGCGTGGACCTGGGGAAGGTCGCCGGAGGCGTCGCGCCGGATATTCACCTGCTGCACCCGGCCGATGGTCCGGCCGTCGAGCAGGAAGTCCATCTCCGCCCGGGCGGCCAGCTCGCCCGTCCAGCTGGCGGCGTGCTGCACCGCGGACGCCAACGCCTCCTTGGTGGCGGCCTTGGCCTGCTGCCCGAGGGTGATCAGCAGCATGCCGACGGCAAAGACGCCCAGGGCGCCGAGCCCGATCTTGGTCCAGAGGCTTCGCATGGGTCCTCCCGGTGAAACGCGGATGTCGTGCGGAGACGGGCTCCCTACGCCACCCCTCGGGGATGGTTTCAGGGTGAGACGGGCCCCGGGCGGTCCCGTTCACGGATCAGGTTCTCCCGGGCTGGACCTGCCTCAGTGAGCTCAAGCGCCCGGGACCACGCCGCCCGGGCGGGCTCCAGCTGCCCGGCGCGCCGGAGCAACCGGGCCCGGGTGGCGTGATACCAGGGGGACCGTTCCAGATCCCCCCGCTGAAACAGCGGCTCCAGCGCGGCCAGCCCCGCCCCCGCCCCATCCCGCTCGGCCAGCGCCACGGCGCGGTTGAGGGCCACCACGGGGGAGGCTTCGACCCGGAGCAACTTGTCATAGGCGGCCACGATCCGGTCCCAGTCGGTCGCCTCCCACGCCGGGGCGGCGGCGTGAATGGCGGCGATCTCCGCCTCGAGATGAAAGCGGGTGAGGGTACCGCCGCCGATCGCCGCCTGCAGGTGCTGAAAGCCCCGCTGGATGAGCCGCTGGTCCCAGCGCCGCCGGTCCTGATCGGGGAGCAGCGCGAATCCTCCACCCTCCGCGCGGGCCGGCAGGCGGGCGGCAAGGAAGGCGGTGAGCGCCGCAAGCGCGTGCGGCGCCGGGCCGGCGGTGGCGGGATGGGCGGCGAGGGCCTCGGCCAGCCGGTGCGCGTCGGCGATGAGGTCGAGGCGGATCGGATCGTCGCCCCGGCTGGGCGCGAACCCCTCGTTGAAGATCAGGTAGACGACGTCCAGCGCGGCGGGCAGCGCCGTGGCCAGGGAGGCATCGTCCCGGCGCAACACGACCAGCGCCGGCTCCGCCCGGAGCCGGCGCTTGGCCCGCACCAGCCGCTGCGCCACGGTGGACTCCTCGAGCAGCAGGGCGCGGGCAATCTCCCGGGCGCTCAGCCCCGCCACGACGCTGAGCGCGAGCGGCACCACCGTGTCCCGCGGCAGTGGCAAGGCGGCGCAGGTGGCGAGCAGCACCAGCACCTCGTCCGGGACATCGGCCTCGGCGCTTCCCGCCGGCTCCGCCGCCAATCGGGCCGCCAGGCGCCGGGCGGTGGTCTCGTGGCGCAGCCGGTCGAGCGCCCGGTTCCGGGCGGCCTGGAACAGCCAGGCGACGGGATCCGCCGGCACGCCGCGGAAAGGCCAGGTACGGAGCGCCGCGAGCAGTGCCTCCTGGGTCACATCCTCCACCAGGTCGAGGCGCTCGGGACCGAGCCGCGCCACCAGCGTCGCCACCACCCGCGCGTGGCTGTGGCGGAACAGGTTGGCGACCAGCCCCGGGACCTCGTCGGCGTCGGACGTCACCCGATCTCGATCTCCCGCACCTCGATCCAGCCGTTCGCGACGTGGGGGCAGTCACGGGCGATGGCGAGGGCGCCCTCCAGGTCCGGGGCGAGCACCACGAAGTAGCCGCCCACCACGTCCTTGGTCTCGGTGAAGGGGCCGTCCATGAGCCGGCCGGCGGCATCCCTCCCGACCCGGCGCCCCACGCCATCCCGCAGCTTCACACCGGCGGAAAGTTTGCCCGCGTCCGCCATCCGCTGGGTCCAGGTGGAGTACTCCGCCACCACCGACTGCATCTCGGCGGGGGAGAGTTCGGCGTACTGGGCGGGATCTTCGTGCAGCAGCAGCAGGAACGACGGCATGGTGGCCTCGGGGCGGAGGGGGTTCACGGTCACCGGGGTGGTGCCCGCTCACACACTAGACGGGCGAAGGGTCTGCGACTCGACGAACGGTTGGGCGGTTGGGCGGTTGGGCGATTGGGCGATTGGGCGATTGGCGGGACCAAGCTAATGCGATCGTGGCGGGGGCAGGTCCGCCAGATCCATCGCCTGCCGCAGTCGCACGAACCCCGGCTCGCTCCAGATCGGGCCAAACCACGGGGCGTTGAGCGGGGTGGCGTACAGCATGCCGTCCTTCGCGGCGCGGGCGCGTTCGAGCCACGCGATGGCCTCCGCATGTTCCCCGATGCCGACCAGCCCGATCCCGACCGTTGCCGGTGAGGCCCGCCCCGCGCGGGCCTCCGCCTCGAGGGCGCGGACCATGGCCGTGGCGCGGGGCTTGTCGCCCGCGGCGGCCACCGCGTTGGCCAGCACGCCCCCGAAGGGATTCTGCGGCGCAAGGCGCATCGCCTCCTCGAGCAGCGACACGGCCTCCCGCGCATTGCCCAGCCAGAGCTGGGCCGAGCCGAGAAAGGCGTGGCCGGTCCAGAGCGTGGGCGCCAGGTCAATCGCGCGCCGACCCGCGGCGACGGCGGAATCCCGCTGGCCCGCCAGGGCGCGGATGTAGCTCAGCTCCCCGTTGATGATCGGCGCCATCGGGTCGAGCGCGCGGGCCCGTTCCATGGAGCGCACCGCCTCCTGGGCGCGGCCGAGGCTGGCGTACAGCTCGCCCTGCCACTGGAAGGTGGAGGGATAGGCGGAGTCGGCGGACGCGGCGCGGAGGAACGCCGCCTCCGCGTCCCGCCAGCGCCCGAGGCTCTTGTAGAGCTGGCCCCGCGCGGCATGCGCCTCGGCCAGGGTGCTGTCGAGGGCGAGCGCCCGGGCGGCGGCGCGCTCGACGATGGGCAGCACGGAGTCCACGGGGGTGGGGCCATAGATCGGGAGGAGGCCGACCGCGTCGGCGAGACCGGCCCAGGCCCGGGCGAAGCCGGAGTCCCGCGCGATGGCCTGCTGAAAGTAGTCCGCCGCCCGGCGCAGGCTTTCCTCGCCGCGCTGACGCCAGTGGAACCGCCCCCGGAGGTAGAGGTCATAGGCGTCCATGTCTCCGGTCGCGGGCCGCACCCTGGCGCGCCCGGAGTCGAAGGCGACTTCCAGCTCCCCGGCGATCGAGCGGCCGATCTCCTCCTGCACCTGGAACACGTCCTTCACCTCCCGCTCGTAGCTCTCCCCCCAGCGGACCAGGCCATCCCGGGCGCTGGTGAGCTGCACCGTCACCCGCACCCGCTGCCCGCCCCGCCGGAGCGAGCCGCTCAGCACGTGCGCGACGCCCAGTTCCCGGGCGACGGTGCGGACGTCGGTGGTCCGGTCGCGCATGGCGAAGGCGGAGGCCGAGGCCGCGACCCGGAGCGACGGTACCCGGGAGAGGGCGGTCGTCAGCTCCTCGGTGATGCCGTCGGCGAAGTAGCCGTCGTCGGCGCTGCCGCCACTCAGGGTGAAGGGGAGCACCACGAGCGAGTTGGGCGGCGCGCCGCCCTCAGCGCCACCCGGCCCGCGGCTCAGCCACCACCCCGCGCCCAGCGCCAGGGCCACGAGACCGGTCATCACCGGGACCAGCCAGCGCCGGCCGCCGCGCGGGGCACCCGCGGAGAAGGACGTGATGCTGCCGCTCGCGGTGAACACCCCGTCCAGAGCGGCGACGATCTCATCGGCATTGGCCGGACGGTCCGCCGGGTCCTTGGCCAGGCAGCGATGGACCAGGGCGGCGAGCGGGGGCGGGACCTCGGCGGCCAGGCTCTCCAGCCGCGGCGGATCCTTGGCCACGATGGCGGTGAGCAGCTCCCGCGGCCCGAGGCCGGCGAAGGGTGCCCGTCCGGCGAGCGCCTCGTAGGCCATCGCGCCGAAGGAGTAGAGGTCCGCCCGGTGGTCCACACCGGGATCGGCGGCGGCCTGCTCCGGCGCCATGTAGGCCAGGGTGCCGAGCGACGTGCCGAGGGCGGTGAGCGGGGCCCCGCCCGAATCGGTGGGCGTGACCGGGCGCTCCTGGCCCGAGGCGAGCGCCTTGGCGACCCCGAAGTCGGTGACCATCGCCGCGCCGCCCGAGAGCAGGACATTGTCCGGCTTGATGTCGCGATGCACCACGCCGCGGGCATGGGCGAAGGCGAGTGCCTGTGCCACGTCGCGGAAGAGCGGCACCGCCTCCCGCGCGGGGATCGCGCCGCGGGCGCCGAGGGCGGCCCGGAGCGACTCCCCCTCGACGAAGGGCATGGTGTAGTAGGGGAGCTGGTCCAGCACTCCCGCCCCGAGCACGGTGACGATGTGGGGATGCTGCAGCTGCGCGGCGAGCAGGACCTCGCGCTCGAACCGCTCCCGGTTGACCCCGGCAGCCAGGTCGGGGGCGAGCACCTTCACCACGATGCGGCGGCCCAGGCTCCGGTCGAGCGCCAGGAAGACGCGCGACATGCCCCCGCCGCCGAGCTCGCGCTCGACGGCGTACTGGTCACCCAGGCGCTGCTGCAGGGCGTCGCGAAGGTCCATGGGGTGCCGGGTCAGACGGTGGCGCCAGGCCTAGGGTTGCATCAGTGCGGCCCTTACCAGGTCCTTACTTCAGGCGCGGCCGGGTGGTCCGGGGCGCCGGCTGGCACTCGGGCCAACTGGTCGGGACCGGGCGCCGGTTGGTGGCGGTGTCGGCCCGGGCCCGTTCCGCGAGGGCGGCCAGGTCCACCCGCTCGCGGGTGACGGTCTCGGGAGTCTCCGAGGCCATGTAGGCAAGCATCGCGGTGAGCGTCGCGTTGGAGCGCAGATCGTCCCAGACCACCTTGTCGTAGGTATCCCGGTTGGTGTGCCAGGTGTAGGTGCCGTAATCCCACGAGAGTGCGCCGAGGCTGGTCGCGGGAAGGCCGTAACAGGCAAAGGCCGCGTCATCGCTGCCGCCGCCGGAGGGAAAGCCGGGACCGTTGAAGGCGATCTGCTTCTGGAACACGTCCGGCAACCGGGCCAGGTACCCCTCGAAGTGCCGCGCGAGGTCCGGCAGGCCGGCGGCGCCGAGCCGCACGATCCGGCCCGTGCCATTGTCCTGGTTGAGCAGGACCTGGAGCCCGTCGCGGATCTCGGGATGGTCCTCGCTGAAGGCGCGGGACCCGACCAGCCCGTTCTCCTCCGAGGTCCAGTGTCCCACCAGGATGGTGCGCCGCGGGTGGGGCAGCACCTGCTTCAGGATGCGCATGGCTTCCATCATGACGATCGTCCCGGTGCCGTTGTCGGTGGCGCCGGAGGAGCCATCCCACGAATCGAAGTGGGCGGAGAGCATCACGTATTCGGCCGGCAGCTCGGTCCCCGGAATGGTCGCGATGGTGTTGAAGATGGGCTGATCAGGGAGCAGCTCGGCATCGAGGTTGAGCCGGAGCTTCGGCCCCTGGTTGCGCTCAGTGAGCCGGTAGACCAGGCCGTAGTCCTCGCAGGAGAGCGCCACCGCGGGAGCACGGGTGTTGTAGGTGTCGAAGATCTCGATCGTGCCCCAGGCGTCCTTGGGCCGGCTGGTCACGATCCCGGCCACGCCGCCAGCCTCGAGCCGGAGTCCGAGTTCGCCGGTGCCAAGCGCCAGGCTGTACCCGGTGCCGCGGACGTCGGGGCCAGCCCACTCTCGGCGCACCTGGGCGCGGAGGCTGTCCATCCGCACCTTGGACTCCGGCGTGGCATGCTTCTCCCAGTTCTCCACCGGGCGGCAAGTGGGCTGAGGCGCCGCCACCAGGACCAGCTTGCCCTTGGCCTGTGGCAGCCAGCGAAGGAATGCGATGCTGTCGGCAAAGCGGGGGAGGATGATCGTCCCGGAGGTGAGGTTCTTCTTCCTGGTTCCCGGGCTAAAGCCGAGCATCGTCCCCTCGAGGCTCCGCACCCTCGGGGCGACGAGGTCGATATGCGAATGCCCCCGGCGCCACCCGCGCCAGGTGCCGGACTGCTCGTTACGGGCCGCGATGCCCCACGAGGCGTAGGTCCGCACCAGCCAGTCGTTGCCGCTCTTCTGCAGGGCCGTGCCGGTCAGCCTCGGGCCGATCGAGTCGAACAATACCTGGGCCAGCGGCTCGGTGAGCGAGCTGTCCATGCCGAGGGTCCAGATCCGGGCGAGGATCGGATCGGTGGCCTGGGATTCCTGCCCGGCGGCGGGCAGCGACACACCGGTCAGCAGGGCCAGCAGGGTGACGGGTACGGCCAGGGTCCGCATGAGCGAGGTCCGGAAGAGTGGTGGGTGTGGTGAGATACGGGCCGGCGCGGGGCGCCAACCCGAGTGAGTTACGCGAGGCGACGAGCGATTGTTGACGCCCCGCCTACCGACCCTGGATCGTGGCCAGTACGGTCTGGAGGTTCAGGGTCCTGGACTGCGCCTGGATCTGATCCTGGACCTTGGGGAAGAGGGAGCGGGCCTCCTCCTGGAACCGGGCGAAGAGCGCCTTGAGGTCCGCGGTGCTGAGGCGCCGGCCCTGGGCGTAGTACTGGGTCGCCACGTGGCCCAGGGCGTAGGTGGATGCGAAGGTAACCGCGGCGCCGGCCGCCACCCCGGCGGCCCCGCCGACCGCGCCGCCGAAGATCCCCTTGGTGAGCGAGCCCAGCACCCCGCGCACCACCCCCTCCATGACCTGCGCGGCGGCCCCGAGACCGAAGGTCCCCGCCAGGTCCTTCACCTGGTTGGCATCGAGCTGCTGGCCGTGGCGCTGCCCGATCAGGTACACCAGGCGGAGCTGCAGCGGGATGATGGCCATGGTGGCCAGGCGCTCGGGAAGCAGTTCCAGCGCCGCGGCGAGCATGGACTGCCGGAGGATCATGTCGTCCAGCTCGGGGCCCGGAGGGGTGCCGCTTCCCAGCTCCGCCGCGGGCGCGCCGGCCGGCGTGGCCTCCTGCCCCAGCGCCACGCGCAGCTCATCCAGGAAGCGCTGCTCCGCCTCGGAGGGAGGGCCGTCGGCGTGGCAGGCGACGAGCGCCGTCTGATAGGCAAGCCGCCGCGCCTGGTCATCGGAGAGCTGGTGGGCGAGGTCGGCCGGGCGGAGGGTGCCCGCCGCGATGTCGCGGGCGAGCCCGTCGAGGTCGGTGATGCCGGCCGCGTCGGCAACCGCCTTGAGCGCGGTGGCCTCGCGGGGGTCCTGGCGGCCGTCGGCGAGAGCGGCCGCGAGGGCGATGGTGACAATGACCTTCTGGTCCAGGTCGTTCATGGTCCGGCTCCGGTGTCGCGATCCGTGGGCGGGCGCTGGACAGGAACGATAACTCCTCCGGCGGAAGCGGGAGCCCCCGGTGGCGGGCGCCCCATCCGCCCGCTACTGCCCCCCGCCGCAGCGGCACACCCCGCACCCCTTGTCGAACACCACGCGCCAGCTCCCGTCCGGCTCCCGGCGCCAGACGGAGTTGAAGGTGGCAGTGCGTTCGCCGGTCGGGTTGAACACCGGCCCGCTGCTCAGGGCCAGGGTGCCCGACGCCAGCACTTCGACCGACTCGGGACGCCAGGAGAAGGGGGGCGCGGCCGATTCGAGCAGCGGTCGCCAGCTCGTCACCACCGCCTCCCGGCCGCGCGCCGGATGCTCGCCGCCGTAGAAGATCGCCTCGGGCGCAAGGAACTGTGCGAACCCGGCCACGTCCCGCCGCGCAAATGCCGCGGCGAAACTGCTTTCGGCCACGAAGACCTCACGCGCGAGCTCGGCGGTGGACTGCGAGCGAAGGGGTGCGGACAGACAGAAGAGCAGCAGCGGGAGGGCGGCAACGCGCGACAAGGCAGGCTCCGGGTGGGGACGGAGCCCCCCTACGGGGGCGGAGTGGCCCGGGTTGCGGCCACCCCCCTTACTTCGCCAGCCAGTAACTGATCTTCAGGAGAAAGGTGTTGTCCGCCCGGCGGCGGAAGAGGTGCCGCAGGTCGGCGCCGAAGGACTGGCCCCCCTCACGATCGGCCTCATGCTCGCGCCCCTGGCCCCAGACCAGGAACAGCGTCGACCCCGGACGGTACTCCCAGCGGAAGACCACGTTGGAGCGGAACTGCTGGAAGTTGAACCCGCCCGGGTCGGCGGTGACGGTGCTGTCCGCGTAGGGCTGGTAGCGGTCGGCGTAGCGTGCCGCCCGCGGATCCTCCAGCTCCCGCACCCGGGTGTAGGTCCCGCGGGTCACGAATGGGGAGGCATAGAGCTGCAGCGTCGCGGTCGGCGTAAAGGTGTAATCGAGCCGCCAGGTGAGGCTCAGGGTCCGCTGCCGCAGGTGGGCAAAGGTGAAGGAGGACACTCCGGTGAGGGAGTCCGTGAAGGTGCCGTAGTACTGCGTGTCGTTCCGGTCCCAGGCGTAGCTGACGCTCACGCCACTGTTGAAGCGGGAGGAGAGCTTGAGCGCCAGCTCAGGGGACAGCCGGAGCGACTCCGACCGCCCCTCGTCCCGCCGCGAGTAGTTGATCCAGAGGTACGGCACCAGCCGGCGGCGGCCGTCTCCCTCGATGCCGAACCAGGGAGCCAGGTAGGGAGACTGCCGAAGCGCCGGGCCGCCCCGGGCGCAGCGGTCGCAGTAGGTCGCGCCCAGCTGCCCGAGCGTGCCGCCGGCATGCAGCCACCAGCGGTTATGGAGCTCGATGTGCACGTTGGTGTTGAAGGCCCGCTCGGTCGGCAGCCCGGCGATGCTCCAGTAGTCCCAGTTGTTGAAGTTCCACCGCAGCTGGCGGAAGGTCGGGGTGGGGTCGCGGAAGGCGAGCTGGGCCCAGCTGGTCCAGGCCTGGCGGTCCGCCTGGCGCAGGAAGCCGATGTCGTTGATCTCGAATCCGGGGGTCCGCCGCTGGTAGGCGGTCTCGAACCGGAGTCGCTTGCCCCCCACCTTGGCGACGCGGAACTCCAGGTTGCTGCCCGACAGGCTGGTGCGGGTGGAGTCGTACTCCAGGGCGCCGTCGGGCCGCTGGTACAGGTGCACCGGATCGCGCTGGGTCCGCGCGATCGCGGCCGCGCTCCCTTCCACCCGGCTGAAGGCGAGGGAGCCCGACAGCTCCCACCGCCCGCCGAAGCGCCGCCGGGCGTCCAGCCCGCTGCTGTAGGCCTCCCGCCGAAGGAACGGGGAGCTGGCGCCGTCGAGCGAGCGGTGGACGGCGGTGAACATCGCCCCGACGCTGCTGTTCCCGCCGTCCCCGTCCTGGTTGACGCGGAGCACGGCGTAGTTGGTAGCCGGTTCGAGGGTGGTATCGTGGGCGCCTTCCACCTGCCCGGTGACCGCATCGAAGAAACCGAGGGAGAATCCACCCGGAAGCCGGCCGGTGAGCTTGGCGGCGCCGAGGATGCGCGTGGTGGGTCGCTCATTGCCCGCGGAGTACCGGCCCGCGAGTTGCGGCGCGCGGCCGACCCGCCGGGAGTAGAACAGCCCCTCTCCGGTGCTGCAGTCCACCACCACCACGCAGTTCACGTTGAAGGTGAAGAGCCCCTTCCCTTCCACGAAGAACGGGCGCTGCTCGCGGAAGAAGCTCTCCAGGGCGCTGAGGTTGAGCTCGGACGGATCCGCCTCGACCTGGCCGAAGTCGGGGTTCACCGTGGCGTTGAGCATCAGGTTGGAGGCCAGCCGCAGCCGGAGATCGCCGCCGGCGGTGAACTCCTGGTCCCGCGGGTAGCCCTTGGAGGCCGGACCCGACACGTTCTTGGTCACGAGATACGGCGCCACCTCGACGTGGCCGGGGCTGGACAGCCCGCGAAGGTCCGTCAGCTCGCCGAACTGGGAGACGAACCCGGACTGCGAGCCCCGGTACAGCGGCCAGGTGACGGTCTCGCCGTGGCGCTGGATCACCCGCCAGACCAGGATGCCGAAGGTGCCTGCATCCCGCCCGGCGTAGTGGAGCTGCGACAGCGGGATGCGGTACTCCACCGTCCAGCCCAGCGAGTCCACCCGCGCCTCCGCGTCCCATACCGCGTCCCACGCCACGTCCTCATTGCCGTCGTTGTAGATGGCGTAGTCGGCCTTCACGCCCGCGGGGTTGACCGCGAACTCGAACCCCGACCGCCGGTCGTGCCACGAGTCGAGCATCAGGATGATCTGGTCCGACGCGGTCTGGTCGTCGCGTCGGGAGAGCAGGCCGACGATGCTGTCGGGATGGGGATCGAAGGCCCGCACCAGGACGTAGAGATGATCCGGATCGTAGGCGACCCGGGCCTCGGTCCGGAATCGCGCCTCCCCACCCTCCGTCGGCCGCGCCTGCTGGAACTGGGTGATGGCGACCGCGTCGCGCCAGACCGCGTCGTCCCCCCGGCCGTCAATGACCGGGGGCTCGGTCACCCGGGCGGCGCGCACCGTGGTGGGCGCGACCGTAGGTGGTGCCACCGGGGCGATGGCCTGCGCCTGCACCAGCAGCAATACGCCAAGGAATCCGGACACAGCACGCCTGCCTGAGTGAGGGGACGACTGCCTTTGACATCCCGGCGGCCCGAAGGGTTGCCCGGGACTACGGAAACGGCCGGGGCCGGGGTTCGGGCCAGGGCCAGGGGCCCATGCCGTGGCGGCCCGCCAGTCCGCGGATTGCCATCTCGCGCACCTCGGGGCTCTTCGATTCCAGCAGCCGGGTGAGCCGCTCGGTCCGCTCCCCGGAGTGGATGAGCGCCCGCACCATCGCCTTCATCGCGGTCGCATCCCGCTCCCTGCCGAGCGCGGTCCACAGCGCCTGTGCGGCAGTGGAGTCGCCGATCTCCGCCAGCGCCCAGGCCGCCCGGGTCCGGAGCCGGGTACTGGAATCGGCCAGGGCATCCACCAGCCCCTTCGGCGCGGACCGGAGGTCGAGCTGGCCGAGCGCCCAGGCGGCGGTTCCGCGTACCTTCGCGCTCCGGTCGCCGCCGACGACCTGCCCCAGCACCGCGGCCGCGGACGCGTCCCCCCGGTTTCCGAGGGCCCACGCCGCGCTCTCGCGGACGGCATCATCCGCGTCGCGCCGCGCGGCGGCGGCCAGGGTGGGGACCGATCCCGGCGCGTCGATGTTGCCAAGCGCCCAGGCACTCATCTCCCGCACGGTGGCGTCCTGGTCGCCCCGGAGCGCGGCCGCGAGCCCCTCCGCAGCGGATCGTTCGCCGAGGGTGCCCAGCGCCCAGGCCGCGGTGCGCCGGACACTCGGCACATCATCTTCCCGGAGCAGCCGGAGCAGCGCCGGCACCGCACTGGCGGAGTCCAGCCGGCCGATGGCGCCGGCCGCGGTCTCCCGTACCATTGCGGCATCGTCGCCGAGGGCCGAGATGGCGGGACGGAGGGCGCGACCATCGCTGATCCGACCCAGGGCCCAGATGGCGTTGGCGCGGACTCGCGCCACCCGATCCTTCGCTACTTGCAGCAGCGCCTCCACCGCCGACTCGGCGTCGACCAGCCCGAGGCCCAGGGCAGCCACGGCGCGGAGCGCGGAGTCCGGCGCCGCAAGCCGCTCCCGCAGGCCGCCCACCACCACTTCTCCCTCTTGGGTGCCGAGCAACCGGATGGCGACCTCCTGCACGCAGGGGTCCCCGGTCGCCAGGCTGCCGAGCAGGAAGCGCTGCTCCTCCGCCGGCAGCGGATCGCGCCAGCGGCGCTCCCGCCCCTGCGGCAGGGGCGGCGCAGGGGCGTCGTACCCCCCGCCCCAGCCGTTGCCCACCGAGCGTGCCGCCAGGGCGCAGAGCGCGGGCGGCGCCCCGCGCGCGGCGGCGATGAGGTCCCGCACGTCTCCGGCCGCCCCGGGCGCCAGCACGGGCGGTGTCACCAGTCCCAGCACCACCCACGCGGCGGCTTGCGTCACTGTCAGGCTCGGCATCAGGCTCTCCTCCGTCCGGGTGGACGGCTGTGTTGCTGATTTTTCAGCACTCAAGTTCACAAGGGGACGCCCCGGGACGAACCGCGTCCCCGGGCGCCCGGGTCAGGTGTGGTCTACATCAGGGGTAGGGCCGCGGCCGGGGCCGGGGCATGGGCCAGGGACCGGTCGCGTTCCCACCGGCGAGCGCCATGATCGCAATGGTGCGCACCGAGGAATCGGGAGAGGTCACCAGCCGCTCGAGGGTCGGGACCGCGCGATCGCCCATCGCGCCCAGGGCGCGCAGCAGGGCCATGCGCACCTCGGCATCGGCCTCCTTGCGGTAGGCGGTGTCGATCGCGTCGGTTGCCGCGGGGTCCGCGATCGTGAACAGCGCCCACGCGGCGGACATCCGGACCTCCCGGTCCGGATCCTCCAGCGCCCGCAGGAGCACCGCCGGTGCCTGCTCGGGCCCGATGGTTCCCACCGCCCAGGCGGCCACCTCCCGGACATCTGCATCGGTATCACCGAGAACGTTGACCAGCGCCGGGAGCGCCGCCGGGTCTCTCACCGATCCCGCGGCCCACACCGCAGTGGCCCGGACCTGTGGATCCTTGTCCCGACCGATCGCCTGGGCAAGCGCGGCGCTGGCGGCGGGGTACCGCCGGGCGCCCGCCAGAGCCCACGCGGCCATCTCGCGCACGTTGGCGTCGGCATCCCCGGTGAGCGCCGCCATGAGCGCATCCCGCGCGACGTCGGTGCGGGCAAATCGCGCCAGCCCCCAGGCCGCCACCCGGCGCACTTCGGCGCTCGCGTCCCCCTTGAGCGAGCGGGCCAGCGCCGCGGCGCGGTCGTCGTCGGGGCCGGCTGCATCATCTCCCACAGGCATGGTCACTGGTGCCGGCGTCGCGGCCGGTACCGGTACCGATCGCGGCCGGGGAGCGACCGGAGCCGCGATCGGGGTCTGGGCCGCCACATCGCCGGGCGGCGCCGCCACCACCGGCGGCCGCTGCGCCACGGCCGCCCGCGGCACCGGCACCACCACTCCAAGCAGGAAGGCCAGGGTCGCCAGGGTGCCAGCGACCGCGCACCGCTGCAGCCGGGAGGGCCCGCGGCGAGTGAGCTCGGCATTGAGGATGGCAAGCATGCGTCCCTCGAATTCGCCGCGGTGGGCCAGCGCCAGCGCCACCGCCGGAGTGTTGTGGTCCCGCACGCAGGTGACGATGTCCAGCAGGTGCTCGGCGTAATCGCTGGGGCGGGTGCCGAACACCAGCGCCAGGTCGTCACAGGCCCGCTCACTCTCGTTGCGCAGCTGGCGGGCGGCGGACCAGACCAGCGGATGGAACCAGTACAGCGCGCAGGCGATCCGCCCGAGGGTGTGCCCCAGGAGGTCGCGCCGGGCCGCGTGACCGAGCTCGTGGATCAGCACCGCGCTCCGCCGCGCCGGCGTCCAGGCGTCAGCTTCCGCCGGCAGGACGATGGTCGCCCGGAAAATCCCGGCGGCGAAGGGCATCTTCACCTCGTCGCTCCGGAGCAGCCGGGGCGCGGCGTCGAGACCCAGGCGGTCGGCGATCTCGTACAACGGCACCTGCCACTCCGGGGCATCGAGCGGGCGGGCCCGCCGCACGATCCGCCCCACCGACCAGGCGCCGTGGCCGAGCCGGGCGAGGAGGAGCAGCGCGACCACGCCCCAGACGGCCGCGATGGCCGGGACTGACGGCAGCCGTGAGCCCGCCGGCTGCGACGGGAGCACGAGCCCCGAAGCCGCGGGCCCATCCGATGTGGTGGTCACGGCCGCTCCGGCCGCCTGCTCCGGCCTGCCTACCGGCCCATCCGTCGCGACGGTGGCCTTCGCCGGCAGCACTCCGACCCGCACCGGCCCCCAGGTTGCGAGGGCAGGCAGCAGCAGCAGGGCGGCGAGGGCGACGAGCCAGACCAGGTGGCGCGTGCCGGCCGAAGCGCGTGGCATTGCCCGGGTGGCGGCGAGCGCCAGCAGCAGGAGCAGGGTCAGCTTGAGCAGGAACAGCACCACCGGCACCGCCGGGCCAGGCCACTCGGAGAGGGCGAGGATCGCGTCGCTCATCGGGCCTCCCGCCGTTCGTCGCTGCGGGCGCCGCGAATCTTCTCCCGCAGCTTGCGGATTTCGGCGTCGCTCAGGTCGGCGTCGGACAGTCGCAGGAGCGCGGTCACGGCCTCCTCCGGCGAGCCGGCGAAATAGGTCCGGACGACGTGCGCCAGCACGTCCTCCCGCGCCTGGTCGGTGGGCTTGGCGGGGAAGTACACGTAGCGCGGCCCGTCCTCCTTGTGGGCGATCAGCTTCTTCTCTCCCAGGATGCGGAGGATGGAGCGGACGGCGGAGTAGGTCGGGGGATCGGGGATGGCTCCGAGAATCTCCGCCACCGTGGACTCGCCGCGGCGGTGCAGGATATCCATCACCTGCCGCTCCCGGCGGCTCAGGTCTTCCGTGGGTGACCGCTTCGGCATGTGATGACTCCTCGACCAGGACCCGGCGCCGGCGCGGACCCTCCGCCCGTTGCGGTGCTGATATTTCAACACATCTGGCCAGAAGTCAAGGCTGGACGGTTCTGCGACCGGCCAGCGGCCTCACGCCGGGAGCGGCGTTCCCGCGCCTAGCACCGGGTGCAGCGGGTCACGATGGAGCGGTGCTCGAGCGGCGAATTATCCGCGCCAGGGACCAGGGCCCGCACCCATTGCGGCTGGGAAAAGACCCCGGCCGGGAGCGCGCGCGTGGTCCACTCTCCCGTGGCAATGCCCGCCGCATTCGTCGTTGACCGGGGGGGCAGCACGGCGGGGGTCACATAGCCGTCATCCCAGATGACTTCCACACCGGCCGCCGGCTTGCCATTGCCGGTCGTCACCCGCACCGCGACGGTGACGGTGTCCCCGGGATTGAGGTGGGGAAAATCGGCCGCGAAGCCACTGGGGTAGTCCAGCCGCGGGGTGGGGTTGATAGGCGGCGGCTCGTATTGCTGGCAGCCGGCGCTGAGGGCGAGCCCCAGCATCAGGCAGCGCCGCATGGTGCGTGGCATGGCTCCTCCCAGCCCGGAGGTCCTGCGGGGTGGCGATGTCGCCGGCTCACCGCATGGGACGAGTAGCCTCCCGACCATCGGGAGCCGAGTTGACGCGGGCACCGGGAGGCATCCAACTCAGCACCAGCCCCGTCACCACCCCGAGGAGGAGCCCACCTGCGGCCACGATCCCCAGGTACGCCAGCGCGCCCCAGATGCCGCGTACGGCGTGGGAGCGCGGGAGCGCGTCGGCGACGGCGCCGAGACCGGCAGCCAGAGACCAGCCGACCACGCTGGCCGCCACCCACCAGCCCGCCCGGGAGAATCTGCGGCGCAGGAGCCGCGCCTGCCAGATGCCCACCGTAAGCCCGCCCAGCGCCACGGCGAGGTAGAGCGAGTAGGGGAGGGGCCGGCCGGCCTGCTGGGCCAGGTCGGCCGCCAGGAATGGGAGGGCGAGCCCGAGCGCGCAGGACCAGCGCCACGGCGCGGCCGCACCGAGGAGGGTGCGAACGATCCGCCCCTGCATGAACCCGACCCCGAGTCCCATCCCCAGGCCGACGGGGAACTGCAGGGGCCCGATCCGCAGCGACTCCCCGGCCAGCGCCAGGAGAATGACGAACGGCACCCCGAGGGCCCAGCCGGCCCCGGTGGCGCGAATCCAGGGACCGAGGAGTCGACGATCACTCGCAGTGGAATGCATGGCGGCTCCCGTGCGACTAGAGATACTGCTGGAACAGCAGCATGACGACCGTGGTCCCGCCCACCAGCAGCGCGATGGTCCGGCTCTCGGCCGCGTCGTACGCTTCGGGCAGGATCTCGATCAGGACCATGTACACCATGGCCCCCGCGGCAAAGCCGAGGCCGAACGGGAGCGCCGGGCGGACCCGGTCCACCAGCAGGAACGCCGGCACCGCCATGAGCGGTTGCGGCAGCGAGGAAAAGACCGACCAGAAGGCGCAGGTCCAGAGCGAGACCCCGCGGGGACGCATCACGGCAGTGATGGCCAGCCCCTCGGGGATATTGTGAATTGCCAGCGCCAGGGTGATGGCAAGCCCCAGGGACTCCCCGCCCCCGAACGACACTCCCACCGCCACCCCCTCCGCAAAGGAGTGCACGGTCATCACCACGAGGAACAGCAGCGCGCGCCGGGCACTGACACCCGTCAGCTGGCCGATCTCCGGCTCGTGATGTCCCAGCAGCCGCTGGGTGATGAGGATGAAGCCGATCCCCAGGGCTGCGCCCACGAAGGTGCGGCTGGGACTGTGATGCACCCCCTCCGCGAGCAGCCCGAGGCTGGCGCCGAGCATGAGGCCGGCGGCGGTGGCGTTGGCCGCGGCCGCGCCCCGGGGGGAAAGGCGGCGGATGAAGGCGAAGGGCACGGCCCCGAGCCCGGTCGCGAGGGCGGTGACCAGGGCCGCGAGGAAGACGGCCCAGGCGATCGGCAGCCCGAACGCGGAGGTCACCGGCCACCGCCCATGAGCGCCACCACACCGGCGGCGAGGCAGACGACCACCGCGATGGCGGTCCGCCCCGCGAGGCGATAGCTGTGGGGCAGCAGCTCAGCCACGATCAGGTAGAGCAGCGCCCCGAACGAGGCGCCGACCAGCCAGGGGAGGAGCGGCGGCAGGGCGAGCACCAGGAACAGGACCGACACCGCGACCAGCGGCTGGGTGGAGCGGGCGAGCATTGCCATCCCGGCGGCGGCCCGGCCGCGCCAGCCGCGCCCGGAGAGCAAGGCGCCGAGCACCGCGCCTTCAGAGATGTTGTGCACCGCAAAGGTAAGAATGAGGAAGCTCGCCAGCGGCGCCCCGACCCCGGCCGCGGCGCCAATGGCCACGCCCTCCACCGCGGAATGCAGGGCGCTGGCCAGGATCTCGCCGGCGTCGGTGGCCGGGGGCGAGGAGACCCGCGCCGTGTCTGCTCCCGCCGTGGCGGTGCCGCGACCCCTCGGCGACGCGTCTGCGAGGCGCACGGCCCCCAGCCCGAGCAGCGCTCCCAGGAGGGTCGGGGCCGGGGCGATCGCCTGCCCGGCGGCGAGGAGCACGTACCCGATGCCGAGCATGAGGCCGGCGGCGGCGGCGGTGGCCCAGCCGACGGCGTGCCGCGCGAACCAGCCCCAGCCGCCCAGGAGCGCGCCCAGCCCCGCCGCCAGGGTGGCGGCGAGGGTGTAGAGAAGGAGGGTGGCAGGTGTCATGGTTTGGGCCCCGGGAAGGTAGCGCGAAGGCGCAGGGAGGGCACAGATTGCGCCCATGCCTCAGTCATGGTCGGCTCGAGCCGAGAGCGCCGCCGGGGTCGCGGCACGGGTACAGTCCGGGATGCGGGTCTTCGTCCACGGGGCGGCGATGACCCCGACGCCGCTGCTCGACGCCCTGGTCGCCCGACCCGAGCTCCGCGGCGTCCGGCTCTACCACCTGCACCTCGAGGGGCCGGTGCCGTTCGCCCGTCCCGGGCTCAGCGAGCGCCTCCGCTCCGTGTCGTTCTTCACGGGGGCGGCGCTCCGGCAGCCGATCGCCGATGACGACGCCGACTTCATCCCGGTCTTCCTGTCGGACATCCCGGGCCTCTTCACGACCCGGGCGGTCCCCCTGGACGTGGCGCTGGTGCAGCTCTCCCCCCCCGACGCGCATGGCCTGTGCACCCTCGGGACCTCGGTGGACGCCGCCAAGGCGGCGGTCGAGAGTGCCGGACTGGTGCTCGCGGAGATCAACGCCCAGGTGCCGCGCACCCTCGGCAACACCGTGGTGCCGCTCGAGCGGGTCGCCGCCTTCGTCCTGACGGACCGCCCGCTCCACCAGCACCCGACGGCGCCCGAGACCGAGGTCGAGGCGCGCATCGGCGACCTGGTGGCCTCGCTGGTGGAGGACGGCAGCACGCTGCAGATGGGCATCGGCGGCATTCCGGGCGCGGTGCTGGCCCGGCTCCACGGCAAGCGGGATCTCGGCGTGCATACCGAGATGTTCTCGGACCGGCTACTGGACCTGATCGAGGCGGGGGCGGTCACCAACCGGCTCAAGGTGGTGCACCCGGGCCGGACGGTTACCAGCTTCATCGCGGGGACCCGGCGGCTGTTCGACTACGTGCACGACAACCCGCTGGTGGAGTTCCACCCCGCTGACCGGACCAACGACACCTCCATCATCCGGCGGAACCCCCGGGTGGTCGCGGTGAACTCGGCGCTGCAGGTGGACCTGACGGGCCAGGTCTGTGCCGATTCCCTGGGACACCGGATCTACTCGGGCATCGGCGGGCAGATGGACTTCATCCGGGGCGCGGCGCTGTCGCCCGGGGGGAAGCCCATCATCGCGCTGCCCGCGATGGCCGCCGGGGGCACGATCTCGCGCATCGTGCCGGAGCTGTCCCCCGGGGCCGGGGTGGTCACGACCCGGGGTCACGTGCACTGGATTGTCACCGAGTTCGGGGCGGCCTTCCTGCACGGGAAGACGCTGCGGGAGCGGGCCGAGGCGCTGATCGCCATTGCGCATCCCGACGCCCGGGCCGAGCTGCAGCGCGACGCCGCCCGGATCCGCGGTCGGCGCTGACCCCCGCGGCACCACGGAAACGGACCGCCCCCGTCCCGGAGCGTCCCGGGGCGGGGGCGGTCGGCGCAGGGGCGGCGGGCCCCGGCCGGGCTACTGCACCGCGTTCATCATGTCGAAGATCGGGAGGTACATGGCCACGACCATGCCGCCGACGATGACGCCGAGGATGACGATCATCATCGGCTCCATCAGGGAGAGCAGCGCACTCACCGCGACGTCCACCTCTTCGTCGTAGAAGTCGGCGATCTTGGAGAGCATCTCGTCCAGGCCGCCGGTCTGCTCGCCCACGGCGATCATCGAGATCACCATCGGGGGGAAGACCTTGGACTTCTCCAGCGGGCCGGCGATGGTCTCGCCGCCCGCGATGGAGTTGCGGGACTCCATCACCGCGTCGTGGATGACGCGGTTGCCCGCCGTCTTGGCGGTGATCTCGAGCCCGTCGAGGATCGACACGCCGGAGCTGATCAGGGTCCCGAGGGTCCGGGTGAAGCGGGAGACGGCGGACTTGCGGAGCAGGTCGCCCAGGACCGGGGCGTTGAGCAGCATCTGGTCAATCTGCTTGCGGCCGTTGGGCGTCTTGTAATAGGCCCGCACCGCGTAGATCGCGGCCCCGATGAGGAGGAGCAGGACCCACCAGTAGTTGATCAGGAAGTCCGACATCGCGATCACGATACGGGTGGGGAGCGGCAGCTCCATCCCGACGCTGGCGAACATCTTCTGGAAGGTCGGGATGACGAAGATCAGCAGGACCGCCACCGCGATGCCGGCGACCGACATGATGACGCCCGGGTAGACCATGGCGCCCTTCACCTTGCGGATGAGGGCGTCGCTCTTTTCCAGGAAGGTGGCCAGCCGGAGCAGGATGGTGTCCAGGATGCCGCCGGCCTCGCCGGCGGCGACCATGTTCACGTACAGCTCGGTGAAGGCCTTGGGGTGCTTGCTGAAGGCGTCGGCGAGAGTGTGCCCGCTCTCGACGTCGAACACCACCTGCTTGGTGACTTCCGCCAGGGAGGGGTTCTCGGTCTGGCGGGCCAGGATGTCCAGCGACTGCACCAGCGGCAGGCCCGAGTTGATCATCGTGGCGAACTGCCGGGTGAAGATGACGATGTCGCGGGTGCGGATGCCCTTCTTGCCGAAGCTGAAGGTGATCTGCTTCGGCTGCTCCCGGACGTTCACCACGATCATCTTCTGCTGCTTGATGTGCTTCAGGACGTCGTCCCGGCTGGGCACGTCCAGGGTGCCCTTCATGATCTGGCCCGAGGCGGCGTTCCGCGCGGTGTACTCGAAGACTGGCATCCGGGTCTCCTGGTCGGCTTAGCGGCGTCCCGCCGGCTTGGCGGGGCCCTTGTGAACCTCGCCCATCTCCTGCTCCTCGAGCGGGGTCTCCCCGCACATGCGCATCAGCTCGTTGGGATCGCCGGAGGCCCGCAGGCATTCCTCCAGCGTCACCTCGCGGCTCATGTAGAGCTGGAAGAGCGAATCATTCATGGTCTGCATGCCGTGCTTCTTGCCGGACTGCAGGGCGGAGTAGATCTGGTGCACCTTGTCGTCCCGGATCAGGGCCCGGATGGCGGGAGTGCACACCATGATCTCGCAGGCCATGGCCCGGCCCCGGCCCTTGGCCTTCTGCAGCAGCGTCTGGGTGACCACGCCCTCCAGCACGAAGGCCAGCTGGGCCCGCACCTGCTGCTGCTGGTTGGACGGGAAGACGTCGATCATCCGGTTGATCGACTCCGCGGCGGAGTTGGTGTGCAGGGTGGCGAGCGCCAGGTGGCCCGTCTCGGCAATGGTGAGGCAGGCCGACATGGTCTCGAGGTCGCGCAACTCGCCCACCAGGATGACGTCGGGGTCCTCGCGCAGGGCGTACTTGAGCGCGCTGGCGAAACTCTTGGTGTCGGTCCCGACCTCGCGCTGGTTGATGATGCACTGCTGGTGCCGGTGGATGAACTCGATCGGGTCTTCCACCGTGATGATGTGGCCCTTGCGTTCCTTGTTGATCTTGTCGAGCACCGCGGCGAGGGTGGTGGACTTGCCCGAGCCGGTGGGTCCGGTCACCAGGATCAGGCCGCGGGGCCGCTCCGCCAGCTTGGCCATGACCGGGGGCAGCCCCAGGTCCTGGAAGGTGCGGACGTTGAACGGGATCATCCGGACCACCATGGCCACACAGCCCCGCTGCTTGAAGACGTTGCCGCGGAACCGGGCCAGGTTCTGGATCCCGAAGGAGAAGTCGAGCTCGTCCTCGGTCTCGAAGCGCTTCTTCTGGTTCTCGGTGAGCACCGAGTAGGCCAGCGCGAGGGTGTCCTTGGGCGTGAGCACGTCCACCGCGGAGGCATTGGTGATGTCGCCGTCGATGCGGAGCTTGGCGCGTTCCCCGGCCGTGATGTGCAGGTCGGAGGCGTCCTTCTCGATCATCTCCTCGAGCAGGGCGCGCAGGTTGATCGTCATCCAGCGGTCTCCTTGATGACCTCTTCGAGGC